>CAIMUZ010000034.1 GCA_903844775.1 uncultured Burkholderiales bacterium
AAAACCTCAGCCGCTTTGACCAAGGTGCCAGCGGTGTCAATCATGTCGTCCATGATGACGCAATTGCGGCCATCGATTTCACCGATGACGTGCATCACTTCGCTGACATTGGCTTGCGGGCGGCGTTTGTCAATGATGGCCAAATCGCAGTTCAGTTGTTTGGCCAAGGCGCGTGCGCGAACCACACCACCAACGTCAGGAGACACCACAATGAGGTCTTCGTAGTTCTTTTGACGAAGGTCGCCCAAGAGCACGGGTGAGGCGTAAATGTTGTCGACAGGAATGTCGAAAAAACCTTGAATTTGGTCGGCATGCAAGTCCATGGTGAGGACGTGATTGACGCCCACCGCTTGCAACATGTTGGCCACTACCTTGGCCGTGATGGGCACCCGTGTGGAGCGCGGGCGACGGTCTTGGCGGGCATAGCCAAAGTAAGGAATGATGGCGCTGATTCGACCTGCTGAGGCGCGCTTCAATGCGTCGACCATGATCAGCAGTTCCATCATGTTTTCGTTGGTAGGGGCACATGTGGACTGAATGACGAACACATCACGAGCGCGCACGTTTTGCTTTAATTCAACCCTGACTTCACCATCAGAGAAACGGCCAACATCTGCCAAGCCGAGTGATACGTCCAACTCGTAGGCAACTTCGGCCGCCAACACGGGGTTGGCATTGCCAGTGAAGACCATGAAGTCGGAATGAGGATTAACGTTGGGTTGCAACATGAGCTTGTGCTTCTGAGCGATCAAATGATGGGCCGATGCGGGTTAGCGCATAAATTTCAATCATGACGCGTTTGACCGCGCTTTGACTTACACCGCGAATGAACGCACGTAAATCATTTGGCAGGGGAAGAAGGACTCGAACCTTCGCATGCCGGAATCAAAATCCGGTGCCTTAACCAACTTGGCGACTCCCCTACACGGGTTGGCAACTCTAGAAAATCTAGAACTACCGACCGATCAATCGTCGCTGGAGGCCCAACCCTTTTGGGGATGAACTTCCAAATTGCCACACATTTGAATTTGCCAATTGAACCAAGTTACTGGAACCTGAGGCATTTGGCTTAAATTTGTACCGCGTGGCACTTGCGCAAACACTGCACTTCCGGAGCCCGTCATCCTGCCTTTGACAACAGCTGGCTCTAGTCTGGCTCTTTCAAGCCTGGCTGTTTCAAGCCAATCTATTGCTTCGCTGATTTGGGGGCAGAGCCGCTGGGCCACTGGCTGCAGGTCGTTCTGGCCGAAGCCGTACGGGTTTGCTGTAAAGACCGAAATTGTAGCAGGCTTTGAATCTCGCTTGAGGGCTTCAGCGCCAAAAATTTTGGCTGTTTCCAGCCCTTCGGGCGGCTTGACCACCACAAACTGGGCGGCTGGCAAAGAAATCGGGGCGATGACTTCGCCAACGCCCTCGACCCATGCGTTGTGGCCCCCTAAAAAGAAGGGCACATCAGCACCTAGTTTGAGGCCAAGGACGGACAGCTCTTTGACTGAAAGTCTGAGGCCCCACAACTTGTTCAAGGCCAAAAGACTGGATGCCGCATCGGAGGAGCCGCCGCCCATGCCTGCTTGTGCTGGAATCGATTTTTCAATGGCGATGTGGGCACCCAATGAAGTGCCGCTGGCCTGCTGAAGAAGACGGGCAGCGCGAGTAATCAAATCGTCTGGGGGCAATGCAAGGGTCAGGTCTTCACGGCTAATTTGGCCGTCTGTTCGAACATCAAAGTGCAATGTGTCGTACCAATCGATCAGCATGAACACCGATTGGAGCAGGTGATAGCCATCGTTGCGCCGACCTGTGATGTGCAGGAACAGGTTGAGTTTGGCTGGGGCCAGAACATTGCGCAAAGTTTTCATGACTCAAACGCTATGCGAAGTACGGTGCGGGGTGCCGGTTGAATGCGTTCAAGGACTAAGCGGCGCAAATGCCATTCACTGACGTCCACCTTCCAACCCTCTGCGGGGGTGGGCTTACCGCCCAACCAATCGATCAAAGCTGCGGCCGGAAGTTGGGTGCCAGTGAGTTGAAAAATTAAACTTTCTAAACTCACCGCCTGACGGATTTGCGAGCCTTGAATCAAGCGTGCACCTTGAGGTGTCCATTCCACGCGGGCCATCTGCATGCCCAGCGGGTTATTGATGGTAAGGACGCCGTCTGGCCAAGCACCTGCTAATTCAAATGAGGCGATGAAAGACTGGACGGGCTCGGTGTCAATGACCAATGAAAATCTGCCTGCTCGAAATGCATTTTCTTGAGAAGTTGGACCAGGATTGGGTGTTTGGGCGTCCATTGAAGAAACGGGGCTTGGCACCAGGGGCTTGATGGCAAGGGGCCCCGCACAAGCGGCTAAGAGGCAGACAAGGCAGATGAGGCTGCTCATGAATGCCACCCGCAAGCGCCTCATGTGTTCACTTGTCATGGTCAAACTCAGGGCTTGAATTTGAACTGTTGCAGGGTGTCAAGCAAGGTCTCATTGTCAGACTTCAGCATGAGGCCTTCTCGCCAGATGTTGCCAGCTTTTTCGGTTTGACCCGCCACCCAGTAAACCTCACCCAAGTGGGCTGCAATTTCTGCATCGGGACGCTCTTTGAAAGCGGCTTCCAAAATCCGGGTGGCCTCTTGCAGGTTGCCAACCCGGTATTCAAGCCAACCCAGACTGTCTTGAATGAAGGGATCACGAGGCGCCAATTGAATGGCTTTTAAGATCAACTCTCGCGCTTCATCTAGGCGAATTTTTCGATCGGCCAAGGAATAGCCCAAGGCATTGAAGGCATGAGGATCGGTTGGCTTGGTTTTCATCAAGCCGCGAAGCAGATTTTCCATTTGATCAAAACGCCCTAGCTTCTCGCAAAGCATGGCCATTTCAGATTGCAGGTCGGGATCGGCGGGAAATTGCGCCAAGGCATTTTCAATGGTGCTCAAAGCGGCATTGATTTGCTTGCCATCTCTAAACCATTGAGACAAAGCCAGGGCCTTGAGTCTGACCTCCTGCGGAGAGTTGACCTTGACCCCTTCCAAAATTTTGAGTGCATCTGTTTTGAGCCCCTGCTGTGATAACAAGGTGGCACGACGGAGAGCAACTTTCAAGGGATCGGCGTTTGGGGGAATACGCGTCAACCATTCGTCAGCTTGTGACAAAAGGCCTTGTTTTTGGGCTATTTGAGAGAGCGCGAAATAGGCCTCAGATTGGCCACCTGATAATTCAGGATCGCTGGTTTTTTCGGCCAATGACAAATACTTTTTGAGTGATTGTTCGGCCTTTGGCGTTTGAGATAAATCGCTTTGAAGCAAGCCGAGAAACAACCAGCCAGGCGCAAATTCGGGGTGTTGTTGGGTGAGTTGATTCAATTGCACCAAGCCTGATTGCATTTCACTCAAATCGATCAGTGTGCGCGCATAGCCCAGTCGCAAATCAGGCAGAGCATCACCTGCCATGTATTGGGTAATCATGGGTTGCACTTCTTTGGGCACAAAGCTCAACAGGCTAAGCGCGAGCATGATGGGGCCCGGCGCTTTGGGGTTGGCCGAGTGACCGGAACGAGCGGCTTCTGCGGCAGGTTGAATTTCACCTGCATCGCGCTTCATGCGGCCAATGGTGGTCCAAGCCGAGGCTGCTGTGATGGGATTTTGAATGGCCGTGGAGAGGGCTTGCTCGACAACTTTGGCTGCCAAGTTTTTGTCTTGCACGCGGTTAAAAATTCGCGGAACGGAGCCAATGGCGGCAGACTGCTCATTGACTGGTAATTCCAAAATACTGGTTTTGAGCGCTCGACCGGCTTCTTCGATGCGGTTAAGCGCCAACAATATTTGCAAGGTGTATCGATTGGCCTCAAGCGATTGAGGTAGGGTGGTCTTCCAGCTCTTGGTTGCTTGAAGTGCGGCTTCGCCGGAACGTGACTGAAGTGCCAATTCGGTAGCGCGTTGAAAGAGTGCTTCGTCTTTGGTTTTGCGTGCAGCGTCTAGCAAGATGGCAAAGCCTGCACTGGGTTCGCCGGCGTGCACATTGAGCTCGCCCAACAGCAGTTGGTAAAACAAAGCGGCGTTGAGCTTAGAGTTTGGCGCGGGCGGCTCGGCACAAACACCTGCGGTGGCCCAGATTAATGCGATGGAAGAAATCCAATACTTCATGGACCCATCATAATCGACACGGTGTGCTGAGGTGATGACATCAGTTCAATTTAATCCTGCTTTTAAAGCCAAATTCATGCCTGAATTGCCAGAAGTTGAAGTGACCCGACTGAGTTTTGCCAGTCGAATTTCGGGTGCGCGTGTTGTGGCTTTGCATTTGGGCAAACCACTCAGATGGCCCTTGGGTGTGGCGCCCTCGGTGCTGGCGGGTCAAACCGTACGGCAAGTTAGAAGGCGGGGCAAATACCTTTTGTTGGACATGGACCGGGGTGTTTTGTTGTTGCACCTTGGCATGTCGGGCAGTTTGAATTTTGCACCCAGCCAAGGGCCAGCCGGCAAACATGACCACTTGGACCTTGTAACCACTCAGGGCGTCTTGCGTTTGCATGACCCGCGCAGGTTTGGTGCTGCGGTTTGGGCCGAGTCTGAAAGCCATCAACCCGCATTGAAGCTTTTGGGCAAGCTGGGCATGGAGCCCTTAAGCGATGGCTTTGAGTTGAAGCTGTTTCAGCAAGGCTTAAAGAAGCGTTCTGCGCCCATCAAGCAAGTCCTGTTGGCTGGTGAGGTGGTGGTGGGGGTAGGCAACATTTACGCTTCAGAGGCTTTATTTTCAGCGGGCATTCGGCCCACAGTAAAGGCTCAAAAATTGAGCGCACCCCGCATCGCCAAGCTATATGCAGCCATCAGGCAGGTGCTTGCCAGGGCTGTTGAGCAGGGCGGAAGTAGCTTGAAAGATTTTGTCAATGCACAGGGCAACAGCGGCTACTTCCAACTTGAAGCCGCCGTCTATGGCCGCGCTGGATTGCCATGCCGCGTTTGTGCGACGCCCATCAAACAAATTGTGCAGGGCCAGCGTTCTACTTTTTATTGTCCCCTATGTCAAAAGTTGTGAAAGCGACCCCGACCTTTGCAGAGACCATGGTGTCTTGGCAAAAGACCCATGGCAGAAATCACTTGCCATGGCAAAACACGCAGGACCCTTACCGGGTCTGGCTTTCAGAAATCATGTTGCAGCAAACACAGGTCACCACGGTGCTGGGTTATTACGCCAAGTTTTTGGCGCACTTTCCAACAGTCGCCGAATTGGCCGCAGCACCGCAAGATCAAGTGATGGGTTTGTGGAGCGGATTGGGGTACTACAGCCGTGCCAGAAATTTGCATCAGTGCGCGCAAGATGTGATGACGCGATTTGGTGGGGTGTTTCCGCAAACAGCCCAAGAATTAATGACGCTGCCAGGCATTGGTCGATCCACTGCAGCAGCCGTGGCCTCATTTTGTTTCTCTGAGCGCGTGGCCATCATGGACGGCAATGTGAAGCGTGTGTTAACTCGTTTTTGGGCTTACGAGGCCGATTTATCGGTGAGCCAAAATGAAAAAACTTTGTGGGAAAAGGCAGAGGCAGCATTGCCTTCGCGCCAATTGAAAACGGCCATGCCGCGTTATTCACAGGCCCTGATGGATTTAGGTGCAACACTTTGTTTGCCTCGAAAGCCCAATTGCCCAAGCTGCCCTGTGCGCGGTGAATGTAAGGCCTATGCTTTAGGCAGCCCAGAAAAATTCCCCGTCAAAACTCGCAAACTTAAAAGAAGCAGTGAGGTCTTGTGGTTGCTACTGGCGCTCAACAAGAAGGGTGAAGTTTGGTTGGAGAAGCGGCCCGCCACAGGCATTTGGGCCAGTCTTTACAGTTTGCCGGTGTTTGAATCGGAAGAGGCGCTGAAGAAAGCCCTGAGCTTCAAAGAGTTGAAAAAAACAAGGAAGCTAAGCGAAGAGCCTGAATGGACTTTACTGCCTACTTTCAAGCATGTGCTCACCCACAAGGACTTACATTGCCATGTCATGAAAGTCATGTTGAATCAAGCACCTCAAACGCCTGCACAAGGTGCGTGGTGGGCCCAAAATGATTGGAAGGTGCTGGGCTTGCCAACCCCCATTCGTCACTTGCTGTCTAACTCTCTATGACGTTTGAGTGTGAGCCAGTTGTTGCTGAAATGTTGGCTGAGTTTTTCTACCAAATAGACAGAGCGATGTTGCCCCCCGGTGCAACCAATTGCCACAGTGATGTAGCTGCGGTGGTCTTTTTCAAGTGCGGGTAGCCAGTGCTCAATGAAGGTTTTGATCTGGTCCTGCATGAGCTTCACATCAGGATAAATTTCTAAAAACTTTTGAACGGGCTCGTCTTTGCCAGACAAAGGGCGAAGTGCAGCTTCGTAATGTGGATTGGGCAACATGCGCACATCAAACACGTAATCTGCATCAATCGGAATGCCCCGTTTAAAGCCAAACGATTCGAAAACCAAAGTGAGCTTGGTGCTGGAAGAATTGACCAAAGATTTGACATAGCTTTGCAATTGCGGCGAACGCAAAAAACTGGTGTCAATGACGTGCGCCTTTTCCCGCAATCGAGAGAGAAGTTCGCGCTCGAATTCGATCGACTCCGAAAGTGCCAGCTCGCCCTCTATGGCGTTGCGACCCGACAAAGGATGACGCCGCCTGGTTTCTGAATAACGCCGCAGCAAAGTGTCGGACGCCGCGTCCAAGAAAATAGACGTAATTTTGAAGCCCAGACTTTCCAAGACTTGCAATTGACCGGGCATCAGCGGCAATGAACTGGCGCTGCGCACATCAATGGCAATGGCCACACGCTCTTCATTTCGATCGTGCTCAAGCTCGGCAAAAGGGATGAGTAACTCTGGCGGCAAGTTATCAACGCAATAGAAACCAGAATCTTCAAGGGCGTGCAAGGCCACAGATTTACCTGAGCCTGACATTCCAGTGATGAGTACGATTTCCATGATTTTTAAAGTTCAGAAAGTTACTTGGTTAACATCTCTCGGGCATGTGCCAAGGTGGTTGCTGATAGTTTTTCACCGCCCAACATGCGTGCAATTTCAGTGACGCGCTGCTCCCCTGCAATAGGCATCACGTTGCTGCTCACGCCTTCCTTGCTGCTGGCCTTGCTCACTAGCAAATGATGGTCTGCACAAGAAGCCACTTGTGGCAAATGGGTAACGGCCAAGACTTGGCGATGAACGCCCAGCTGTTTCATCAGCCGACCCACTGTTTCAGCCACAGCGCCGCCCACGCCTGAATCAACTTCGTCAAAAATCAAGGTGCCAGCTTCACCCAATTCGCTGGTGGTGACGGCAATGGCCAAGGCAATGCGGGAGAGCTCGCCGCCTGATGCAACTTTGCCAACCGGCCTTGGGGTACTGCCAGCGTGGCCGGCGACTAAAAATTGAATGTCTTCCAGGCCATGTTGAGCGGCTTGCTCAAGGCCGATCAAAGCCACTTCGAAGCGCCCGCCTTGCATGCCCAAATTTTGCATGGCTTGGGTCACAGCTTGAGCGAGCTTGGGGGCCGCCTTTTTGCGTTGTTGTGAGAGTTTTTTGGCCTCTGTTTGATAGACTTGGGATGCCATTTTTTCTTGGGCTTCTAGGCCTTCCAAATCACTGGCTGCCTCGAGTTCATTGAGCGCTTGCTTCCAGCCTGCAAGCAAAGAAGCCAACTCTTCAGGGGGCCGTTTGTATCTGCGCGCCAGAGAGAGCCACTGCGACATGCGCTGATCGAGTTCGTTCAAGCGATCGGGGTCGAGATCGGTTTTGCGCAGATAAGACTGCAAAGAGTGCGCAGCGTCTTCTGCCTGAGCAAGGCTAGATTGAAGCACTTCTGCAATGCTTTGAAACTCGGGCTCCACGTGTGCTTGATCTTGCAATTGCGCAATGGCTTGGGACAACAAGCCCAAGGCACCTGGGGTGCTATTGAGCCGCGATGATTCTTCCCCATCAAGCGAGTTAATGGCAGATTGGCCGGCGTCGATCAGCGCTTGCGCATGGGAGAGCCGTGTGTGCTGTGCGTTTAAATCATCCCACTCATCCAAGGCTGGCGCCAATTTGTCGAGCTCACCAATTTGCCATGCCAAGCGTTCTTGCTCGCGGCTCAGTGAATCTTGCGCATTGCGGGCGGTTTGCACAGCTTGCTGAGCTTGGCGCCATGTGTGCCATGCCGACTTAAGGCCCTCGGTGTTGAGACCAGCATATGCATCGAGTAAGCCGCGCACAGCATCGGGTCGTGTGAGGCTTTGCCATGCGTGTTGGCCGTGAATGTCTAAAAGCATTTCGCCCAAAGCACGCAATTGCGTGGCGGTGGCTTGGCTGCCATTGACCCATGCGCGGCTTTTGCCTTGCGTGTCCACGCTGCGTCTTAAAAGCAAGGTGTCTGAAACTTCAAAGCCGGCATCTTCTAGCACAGCGTGCGCTTGTGGCGGGCAATCAAACTCTGCTGACACTTCGCAGCGCGTAGCGCCTTCGCGCACTGCACCCGAATCGGCACGTTCGCCCAAAGCCATTTGCAAGGCATCAATCAGAATGGATTTGCCAGCGCCCGTTTCGCCAGTGAGCACACTAAAACCTTGCGAGAGGTTTAAGTCGAGTTCGCGAACAATGACAAAGTCGCGCAAGCTGATGTGACGCAAAGCCATGGCTTAGGCGCCTCCCTCGTTCCAATGCATTTTTTTGCGCAAGGTGTCAAAGTAGTTCCAGCCTTGCGGATGCAAGAAGCGCACTTTATGGGAAGACTGCTCCACGGTAATTTGATCGCCGATCATGAGGCTGGCCAATGACTGCATGTCAAAGTTGGCGCTCGCGTCGCGGCCAGACACGAGTTCAATGCTGATTTTGGATGTATCTGGCAGCACGATGGGCCGGTTTGAAAGTGTGTGAGGTGCAATAGGTGCAATGACCCAGCCACCCAAGTTGGGGTGCATCAAGGGGCCACCTGCTGACAAAGAATAGGCGGTCGAGCCCGTGGGCGTGGCCACAATCAAACCGTCTGCGCGCTGTGTGGCCACGAAGCGGCCGTCTACTTCAATGCGCAATTCGACCATGCCTGAAGTGGCACCGCGGTTGACCACCACGTCGTTCATGGCGAAGGCGTCAAAGACACAATGCTTGTCGCGCCAAACTTGCGCATGCAACATGCTGCGTTGTTCTTCTTCAAAATGGCCCAACAGCATGGGCTTGAGTGTTTGGGCGTATTCCTCAATGGGGATGTCAGTGATAAAGCCGAGACGTCCTTGATTGATGCCAATGAGAGGCAGGCCGAAAGGCGCCACTTGCCTGCCAATGCCCAGCATGGTACCGTCGCCGCCGACCACCAAGCCCAAATCGCACTGTTTGCCAATCTCGGCCATCGTGAGGGTGGGGTAGAGGTTCAGGCCCAGGTGCTCGGAGGTGCCTTTTTCCATGACAACCTCTGCGCCAATGCGGCTGACAAACTGGGCAACATCGTCCAAAACCCGGCGTGAGCTTTCCAAAGCTGCGCCCGTGACCATGGTGTGGTACTTGCCAAATAACGCGACATGACGAAATTTAGATTTCATTCTCAAATTACATCATTAAAATG
>CAIMUZ010000035.1 GCA_903844775.1 uncultured Burkholderiales bacterium
ACTACCGCCAACTGGCCACGATCTTCAACAAACGCAAAACCCCACCCGCCAAGGCCTTAGAAGCAGCCGTCTCTCAAATGGAAGCCCTCTCCCAAAGCGCTTGGTAACTCCTAAGTGGGCGAAATTTAAATGGGGTCAGATCAACATTAATTTGGTCAAGTCAAGGGGAGAGAGCCTAAGGGGGCTGAACGATTTCTGGTACCCCAGTATGAGGAAGTCCCCCTTAGCCTTTATCCCCTTTGATTGGAAATTAATGTTGATCTGACCCCAATTAAATTAATTCATGAGCTCGCGCACATCGGTTTCGTAGTCTTTTAATTTGCGCTGCGCTTTCAGGCGTTGGGCGGGGGACATGGTGTTGTGGAGTTGGGCTAAGTTTTGGCAGGCTCTTTGCTCGAACTGCAACTGCTTGGACAGCTCAGCCTCATCTCTAGGGCGAACTGATTGCAGCATCAATGCCTGCATCATTTTTTCCACTTGCGGAAGGGACATGCCAGGTTTGGTGACCTCGGATGACATGGCTTGCAGAGCACTCAGCTGATCTTGTTGACGTTTGAGCCGCTGTTGATAGCCCCACTCTGGTGTCCAGACGGACTGTGAAAATTGCTGTTTCAGCAGCTGCCTTTGCTCGGTGTTCAAGTCGCCATAAAACGAGTTAAAACGCTCAGCGGCAAGGTCGACTCGCTTTTTAATGCGCGTGTCTGGCGTGCCTTGAAGCCACTGCTTTTTCCAGTCCTCGTTGCGCGAGGCCCACTCTTTTTCCAAATGCTTGAGCTGCTTGGCGCTCAATTGAGACACGATGGGCGCAGCCAGGCGACCACTTTCTTGGATGAAAGATTCAATGCGAATTTGAGCGCCCTCCCAAATCTTGCAGGCCTGCTCGGGGGTGATGTTTTGTGGGGCCAGTGCTTGGGCTTGCGCCAGCAGTTCTGCAATGGCAGGGAGCTCTTCTTTGCGGTGCCAAGCCTGAAGCTTTTGCAGCGCCGCCTTGGCTTTGGGTCCTTGGGCATCCGTGAAGTCAATGTAGCTGTCTAGCCACCAAGATGCGATTTCGGGCAGCTTGTTGTAGCCTAAGCGAACAGCGCTGCAGCCGGTCAAAATGGTGCTCATTGCCACAGCCACCAAAGAAGCCGTGATAATTCGGAACCAAAAGGGAAATTTCGACATGCCGGACACCTCAGTTAATCAATCTGCATTTTCGCTCGAACGGCCGTTGGACGTGGTTGTCATGGCTGCCGGTAAGGGTACTCGCATGAAGAGCCGTCTGCCCAAGGTTTTGCAGCGATTGGCAGGCAAGCCCTTGTTGGGGCATGTGCTGGCCACAGCGGCTCAATTGCAAGCGCGCTCGGCCATCGTGATTACGGGTCACGGCGCCGAAGAGGTAGAAGCCGCCGTTTCATTGGCTTCAGGTGCCTTGGCGGTCAAATTTGTCAGGCAAGAACCGCAGTTAGGCACAGGCCACGCGGTGCAACAAGCGGTGCCTGTGCTGGCCGACGACGGCTTGGTGGTGGTGTTGTCGGGCGATGTGCCCTTGACGCATACGGAGACGCTTCAAGCCTTGATGAATTGCGTGCGCAAGGCTGGCGCAACAACCGACAGCCTGGCCTTGCTGACCCTCGACATGCCCAACCCGACAGGCTATGGCCGAATTGTGCGCACACCACAGGGCGACAGCGTGCTGGCCATCGTGGAGCAAAAAGACGCCAGTCCAGAGCAACTTCAAATTCAAGAGGTGTACAGCGGCATCATGGCGGTGCCCGCCAAACAACTCAAAATATGGCTCGCCAAACTGGACAACCAAAATGCCCAAGGTGAGTACTACCTTACCGACGTGGTGAAGTGGGCTGTGGCCGATGGCGTGAAGGTGCTAGCGCACCGCATTCAAGACGAGCTGCAAGTGACGGGCGTGAACAGCCCCAATCAATTGGCCCAATTGGAACGTGCTTATCAGTTGCAACAAGCCAACGAATTGATGCTGCAAGGCGTGCGTTTGGTCGACCCTGCGCGCTTGGATGTGCGGGGTGACTTGCATTGCGAAGCCGATGTGGAAATCGATGTGAACTGCGTGTTTGAAGGGCAAGTTCATTTGGGCGAAGGCGTGCGAATTGGTCCCAACTGCGTCATCGCCAATGCGCGCATTGCCGCTGGCGCCGTCATTCATGCCTTCACCCACATCGATGGTGAAAAGTTAGGCGTGACGGTGGGCGAGGGCGCATTGATTGGCCCCTTCGCGCGCCTCAGACCTGGCGCGCAATTGGGCGCCGAAGTGCACATTGGTAATTTTGTGGAGGTGAAAAATTCCACACTGGCCAAAGGCGCCAAAGCCAATCATTTGGCCTACTTGGGCGATGCCACTGTGGGCGAGCGCGTGAACTTTGGCGCAGGCAGCATCACGGCCAATTACGATGGCGCCAACAAGCACCTCACCGTGATTGAAAACGATGTTCACATTGGCAGCAACTGCGTACTTATCGCGCCTGTCACCATCGGTACAGGGGGCACTGTGGGCGGCGGTTCTGCCATTTCAAAAAGTACCGAACCCGGCGCGTTGAGCGTGGCGCGTGGCAGACAAACCAGCATTGCCAATTGGCAAAGGCCAAAGAAAAAGCCTGCGGCCAAGTAAGCCGTGGGTGTCAAGTCTCAAGGGCTTGGCAGCGGCAACTCAGTGCCAAACTTAGCGCGCTTCACACTGAAGAAGGCCTTCACATTTCTCACATTGGCATCTTGCGTGAGCAGTTTTTGTGTGAGGGCTAAGTAAGCCGGCATGTCTGCTGTTTGCACCACCAAGATGAAGTCAGGCCCTGGCGAAACACGCCAACATTGCTGAACGGCCTGATCATGCACCGCGCGTGTTTCAAAAGCTTGTAGCCATTCTTCGCCCTGTTTGTCGAGACTGACCTCAACGAGGGCTGTGATTCCGTGGCCCATGTGACGCCCCAATTTGTCGGCCGACAAAATGGCCACCTGCTTTTCAATCCAACCCTCTTCCTGCAAGCGTTTGGTCCGCCTGAGGCAGGTGGGTGCAGAGATGCGCATCTTTTCTGCCAAGGCCACATTGTTCAGGCTGGCGTCGGCTTGCAAAAGTGCCAACAACTTGAGGTCTGTGGCATCCAATGCACCTGTGGAAAGTTCAGAATGGTTTGTCATTGACTTAATTTTTATTTCAAAATAATAAGTTTAGTGAAATAATAAATCAAATATTTATAAAAATGAAATTTAATTTCAATTAAATCAAGTAAATTGCAAAGTAATTTCATTGCCAGAGGTCTAAGATGCCGGCACATTCAATTTAAAGGATTGGCACATGTGCGGCATTGTTGGTGCAGTTTCCGATAGAAACATCGTTCCCATCTTGGTACAGGGTTTACAACGCTTGGAATACCGGGGTTATGACTCCTGTGGTGTGGCCATACACGAGGCCAGCCTAAAGCGCGGTCAGGGCGGCCTGCAACGCGCACGCAGCACGTCGCGCGTGTCCGAGTTAATGAGTCAAATTGAAACCGATCATTTGGCAAGCGGTACCGGCATTGCACACACCCGATGGGCCACGCACGGGGCGCCCGCTGTGCACAATGCTCACCCGCATTTCAGTTCGGGTCCGGGGACTTTGGCTTCTCTGGAAAACAAACCGGGTCGTGTGGCTTTGGTGCACAACGGCATCATTGAAAACCATGACGAGTTGCGTGCGCTATTACAAGCCAAGGGTTATGTGTTCACCAGCCAAACCGACACAGAAGTGATCTCGCATTGGGTCGACAGTGTGTATGACGGCGATTTGTTTGAGGCCGTGAAGCGCACCATTTTGGAATTAAAGGGCGCGTACGCCATTGCGGTGTTTCACAAAGATGAGCCACAGCGCGTGGTGGGTGCGCGTGCCGGCTCACCGCTGATTTTAGGTGTGGGTACCACGCATCACGAAAATTTCTTGGCCAGCGATGCCATGGCACTCGCAGGCGTGACAGATCAAATTGTCTATCTGGAAGAAGGCGATTTGGTTGACATTCAGCTGGGTAAATATTGGATTGAAGACCGCCACCATCAGCGTGTAGAACGACCTGTGAAAACAGTGAATGCCCACAGCGGTGCTGCAGAGTTGGGACCCTACAGGCATTACATGCAGAAAGAAATCTTTGAACAACCGCGTGCCATTGCCGATACTTTAGAAGGTGTGGCACACATCGTGCCGGAGCTATTTGATGGCCTGAACGGTGGCGCGAACGCTGCAAGCGCATTCAAAGTCTTCCAAGAAATTGACAATGTCCTGATCTTGGCTTGTGGCACCAGTTACTACAGCGGTTGCGTGGCCAAGTATTGGTTGGAGTCTGTGGCCCAGATTCCCTGCCAAGTGGAAATTGCCAGTGAATATCGCTACCGAGATTCAGTGCCTAACCCGAAAACTTTGGTGGTCACCATTACGCAGTCCGGTGAAACAGCCGATACCTTGGCCGCTTTAAGACATGCGCAAAGTTTGGGCATGCAACACACCCTGACCATTTGCAACGTGGCCACATCTGCGATGGTGCGCGAATGCAAGTTGGCTTATGTCACTCGCGCTGGCACTGAAATTGGTGTGGCTTCAACCAAGGCTTTCACCACGCAGTTGGCAGGCCTGTTCTTGCTGACTTTGGCGTTGGCCCAAAGCAAAGGTCGATTGAGTGAGCAAGACGAAGCCATGCACTTGAAAGACATGCGTCACTTGCCTGCGGCTTTGCAAGCGGTGTTGGCACTCGAGCCACAAATCATCAGCTGGGCGCAAGAGTTTACGTCTAAAGAAAACGCGTTGTTCTTGGGGCGTGGAACGCACTACCCGATTGCACTCGAAGGTGCTTTGAAGTTGAAAGAGATCACGTACATTCACGCTGAAGCTTATGCTGCAGGCGAACTCAAGCATGGCCCTTTGGCTTTGGTGACCAGCGAGATGCCTGTCGTAACGGTTGCGCCTAATGATGCCTTGCTGGAGAAGCTGAAGAGCAATATGCAGGAGGTGCGAGCGCGGGGTGGTGTGCTGTATGTTTTGGCCGATGGCGATACCAAGATTGAGAGCAGTGAAGGTGTGAATGTGATTCGGATGCCGGAGCACTATGGGGTGTTGTCGCCTATTCTTCATGTGGTGCCCTTGCAGTTGTTGGCTTATCACACGGCTTGTGCTCGGGGGACGGATGTGGACAAGCCTCGTAACTTAGCTAAGAGCGTTACTGTTGAATGATATTTGGGTTGTGTTGGGTTTCGCGCCGGATGGGCGTTGTTGAGATGTGCAGAGGGGGCTTCCTCATACTGGGGTACCTCAAAACGTTCAGCCCCCTCTGCACATCTCAACAACTTCTTGGTGGTTGGGGACACTTTGCTTTGGAACCGCAAGGGCCTCGCAAGAAATTTTCCCGCCGCCAAAAGGTGTGAGCAGGTAGGGGGAGGCGTCGGAACGATTTCTGGTACCCCAGTATGAGGAAGACGCCTACCCCTACCTGCTCACACCGCTCTCTAAACAGAAGTGACCCAAGCCCCCACCAAGTCCATGCGAAAATCAAGCGCACATTGATAAAAAAATAGACCCATGCAAACAACCATAGGACTCATCGGCTTAGGCGTCATGGGCGAAAACTTAGCCCTCAACTTAGAACGCAACGGCTTCAGCGTCACGGGTTTCGACTTAGATGCAAACAAGCGCGCCAGTTTTACCAAGCGGACAGAAGGTTTGAATGCTGGTGCCGCCAATTCCTTGGCAGAGTTGGCCGCCAACTTGCAATGGCCTCGCCGCGTTTGGTTGATGGTGCCTGCGGGCGCACCTGTTGATGCCGTACTCAATGAGTTGTGCCCCTTGCTATCACCCGGAGACGTGATCATTGATGGCGGTAACACCCTGTACCGCGATACGCAGCGACGCATTGATTCACTTGAGGGCACGGGCATTTTGTATGTAGGCACTGGCGTGAGCGGGGGTGAAGAGGGCGCTTTAAAAGGTCCCGCTTTGATGCCAGGCGGTTCAGCTGAAGCATGGCCTATCGTCAGGACGTTTTTGCAAGCCATTGCCGCCAAGACGGACGATGGCCAGCCTTGTTGCGAATGGATGGGCCCTGGCGGTGCAGGGCACTTTGTGAAGATGGTGCACAACGGAATTGAATATGCCGACATGCAAATGATTTGCGAAGCCTATGCGCTCATGAAAAACTTGGGCATGACACCCATGCAAATGAGCACAGTTTTCCGTGAATGGGCCCAAGCTGAGTTAAGCAGTTATTTGATCGACATCACCGCCGACATCTTGGCCTTCAAGGACCCCGAAACGGGCAATGCCTTGGTTGAAATGATTTTGGATACGGCCGAGCAAAAAGGCACTGGCAAATGGACTAGCCAAGTGGCCTTGGATTTAGGCGTGAGCGCGCCCACCATTGCCGATGCGGTTTTTGCACGCACCATGAGTGCCTTGCAGCCTGAACGCGTGGTGGCTTCTAAAGTACTCAAAGGACCCGCGCCACAAGCGGCTCAAAATTTAGAAACAGTACTGCCCAAAATTCAAAAGGCATTGTTGGCTGCCAAAGTTTGTGCCTACGCTCAAGGGTTTGCCTTGATCAAAGCCGGCGACAAAGAACACGATTGGCAATTGCCCATGGACAAAGTGGCTTCTGTTTGGCGCGCAGGTTGCATCATTCGCGCCCATTTGCTGGAAGACGTTCGCCGCGCGTTTGCTGGCAATAACGAGCTCACCAACTTGCTCATCGATGATCACTTTGCGCGTCTGATGGCCGAGTGCCAGCAAGACTTTCGTGAGATCGTGGTCATGGCCGCCATGAGGGGTGTGGCGGTGCCTGCCTTCATGAGTGCCTTGAGTTACTACGATGCTTACCGTACCGAGCGCTTGCCCGCCAACTTGCTGCAAGCGCAGCGTGATTACTTTGGCGCACACACTTATCAGCGTTTGGACAGGCCCGGCAAGTTTCACACTCAGTGGGTCAAGGGCAAGCCCTCATGAACATCAATGGTGAACTGGTGACTGCCATGGCCCTATTTGCCTTTGTGACCTCAGTGACACCGGGTCCCAACAACATGATGTTATTGGCCTCGGGTGTGAACTTTGGCGTGAAGCGAACATTGCCGCACTGGCTGGGGGTGTCGCTGGGCCACTTTGTGATGCTGCTTCTGGTGGGCGCAGGTTTGGAAAGTTTATTGAAGGCGTATCCCTTTGTTTATCAAGTGATGAAAGTCGTCGGCTTCGCGTACCTGGTTTATTTGGCATGGGGTGTGGCCCGCAGTGGCGCACCAGAGCGCAATGGCGAAGAAGCCACAAAGCCCATCAGCTTCTTGGGCGCAGCAGCTTTTCAGTGGGTGAACCCCAAGGCGTGGATCATGTCCATTGGCTATTTCAGCAATTACATGCCCACCGATGCATCACTGACTTTTGTGGTGCTAACTTGCATGATGTTCAGCGTCATTAATTTCCCCAGTGTGGGTTTGTGGGTTTGGTTAGGGGCCAAAATAGAGCATTATTTACAACGCGATAGATGGCGAAAATTGTTCAATTGGACCATGGCCCTGTTGTTGGTGATATCTATGATTCCCGTTCTATTTGTGTAATTTTGAAGCGAGTGATTGACATGAAAAAAATCATCAGCCTTTTGTCGATTTCTTTATTCAGCGTATCTGCCCAAGCGGGTCGCCCCTTGAGTGTGGACGATGCCAACGTGAACGACCAAGGTGTCGCCCACGTTGAAACATTTTGGTCACGTGCAGCCGATGGTTCGCGCACTTTAACCATTGCACCGACCTATTCACCTTTACCGGGATTAGATTTGATCGTCGCAGATGCGCGCACTCTTTCAGGCGGCGCACACAGTCAAACGCTTCAAGCCAAGATGCAGGTCACATCACCGAAAGACAACAGCTGTCACTTTGCGTGGGTGCTGGGTTCGACCCAATGGCAAAAGGGCGAAGGACAAAAATCATTTGTCTCTGCTAACTCAACATGTGACATGGGCGTTGGCGCACTTCACGCCAGTCTGGTGAGCAGCCGTGATGGGCAAGGCCGTGACACGCCTAGTTTGGGCGTGGCTTGGGAGCAGTCTTTCGGCGCATGGACAGGGCACATTGAATCAGTCGCACAGCGCGCATCCAAACCCATGATGGGCATTGGCGCGCGCACAGATGTCATGCCGGGCTTTCAGGTCGATGGCACTTTGGGTCGATTGGGTGGCAAAGCCATGTTCAGCCTTGGCACCAAAATCACTTTTTAAACAGACGGGCGCATTATTGAGTTGCTGAGCGATAGCGCCAAGGCCTCAGCCACTTTGATGCCATCCACGCCGGCCGACAAAATACCGCCGGCATAACTGGCGCCTTCGCCTGCAGGATAAAGGCCTTGCGTGTTCAAACTTTGGAAGTTGTCGCCGCGGGTCATTTTGAGCGGCGACGACGTGCGTGTTTCCACGCCCGTGAGCAACGCATCTTTCATGTCGTAGCCCTTGATCTTGCGACCAAACACGGGCAATGCTTCGCGCATGGCCTCAATGGCGTAGCTGGGTAGAACTTGCGCCAAGTCACCCAGGCTCACACCCGGTTGATAGGACGGCACCACGTCGCCAAATTCTTTCGAAGCACGCGCCGCTAAAAAGTCACCCACCAACTGACCTGGTGCGTTGTAGTTTTCTCCGCCCGCCACATAAGCTTTCGATTCCAGTTGACGTTGCAACACCATGCCCGATAAAGGGTGATATGCCTTCGGGGTTTGATGCGCCATGGCCTGAGCTTGCGAGGCCCATTTCAAACCATCTTGCTCGCCAAAAGCAGCTTGCCATGCGGCATTGTCCAAAGGGTAATCGGAAGGCTCAATGGCCACCACCATGCCTGCGTTGGCATTGCGTTCGTTGCGCGAGTACTGGCTCATGCCGTTGGTGACCACTCTACCTGCTTCGCTGGTAGCGGCCACCACGGTGCCACCGGGGCACATGCAAAAGCTGTACACCGCGCGGCCGTTTTGCGCATGGTGTACCAGTTTGTAATCGGCTGCGCCCAGCAAGGGGTGGCCTGCATGGCGGCCCCACCGTGCGGCATCAATCACACTTTGAGGATGTTCAATGCGCACCCCCACTGAAAAAGCTTTGGCTTCCATGTAAACGCCGCGCTCGTAAAGCAAGGTGAAGGTGTCGCGAGCGCTGTGACCCAATGCGAGCACCACATGCTGAGTGGCCAGATGGGTGCGCGCGCCTGTCTTGCGATCTTCCATGTGCAAGCCGGTCACTTGACGGCCTGTAGGCGTGCTTTCAATATCAATATCGACCACGCGTTGTTCAAAACGAACTTCACCGCCAAGGGCAATGATTTGTTCGCGCAAGTTTTCTACCACCTTCACCAATTTAAAGGTCCCAATGTGAGGATGCGCCGCAAACAAAATGTCGGTGGGTGCGCCGGCATTCACAAATTCGTTCATGACCTTGCGACCCAAATGACGTGGGTCTTTGATTTGGCTATAGAGCTTGCCGTCTGAAAAAGTGCCTGCACCACCTTCGCCAAATTGCACATTGCTCTCCGGGTTGAGTGTTTGCTTGCGCCACAAAGCCCAGGTGTCTTTGGTACGCTGGCGCACGGGGCTGCCGCGCTCTATGACAATGGGTTTGAAGCCCATTTGCGCCAAGCTCAGCGCTGCAAAAATTCCGCAAGGTCCAAAGCCCACCACCACGGGCCGTTCGCCTTCTTTCTGGCCAAAGTGAGCTGGGGCATGACATGGCGCTTCCCAAGTCATGTTGGGCGTGGCTTGAATGTGAGGGTGCTGGGGAAACTGAGCGAGCAGCGCTGCTTCGGCTGCAGCGTCTTTCAAAGTCACATCGACAATGAACACCGCCAACAAATCGGCTTTGCGCGCATCAAAGCTACGCTTGAAAACCTGCAGGTGATCGATGGCCTGCGCATCAATGCTGAGCGCTTGGGCCGCCAGTTGACGAAGCGCCGATTCGGGATGCGGCGGCGGTGTCCGGTCTTCTTCCGTTTCGAAAGGGGCATCCGCTGCGCGGCGAACCTCGACCGGCAAAGCGGTCAAGGGCAGTTTCAGTTCTGAAATTCGAATCATGGCTATCGATGGTGGGGCTTGTGGTTATCAAGCAGACGCAAACATTATCGCGCGGACTGTGAAGCCTGTGCAGTCCTCCGTGGATAATGGCGGTGTGAAGCCTGCCAGACCGCCGCTGGTGCTAGCTGAAATGCGATTGCGCAAGCAAGCGCACAAAAGCCATTGCGAAAGCAATGGGCCGAAAGGTCGCACTGGAGGAATGTCCGGACTGCACAGGACAGCGTAGGAGGTAACACCTCTCCACCGAAAGGCCGCAAGGCACCAAGGTGAGGATTAGAGCAACAGAGACGAGCCGATTGAGTTCGGGTGAAACGGGCAATCTCTACGCGCAGCAATACCAAA
>CAIMUZ010000036.1 GCA_903844775.1 uncultured Burkholderiales bacterium
CCCAGAAGGTCGAAAATATGGGTTTTGACGCAAATGAGCCGATGACCACAATTCATTTGCAAATGGCTGGTGTCCGTTGAGGATGCGTAAGCCGCCACGGCTAGGAGACAGGACGTGAAAAAGCCCCTTAAAACGAGCTCAAAAACCGCAGTGAAAAAGAACAGTTCGCAAGCCAGTGCCAAGGCAAAGGCTGCCACGCCCGTGAAGAAGCAGGCTAAACCAGCGCCTGCCAAAGTTGCTCCTAAAAAAGCCGTGACAAAGCTGAAGCCAGTCGCAAAGAAAGCTGCGCCCAAAGCCGCAGCCAAGCCAAGCAGCAAGCCAAGTGCCAAACCCGTCGCAAAGCCCACTGCCAAGACTGTGAAGCCGGCTTCGAAACCTGTTGCCAAAACAACGGCCAAGAATGCAAGCAAGGCTGTCTCCAAGACTGCATCCAAAGTAGCGCCGAAAGTCGCTGCCAGCAAGCCAGCAAGCAAAGCGCCTGTCAAAGCACCCATCAAGGCGCTTGCTAAAGCCAAGACCGTCGCCAAGCCTGCCGCAAAACCGATCCTGAAGGCGTCCGCTAAGCCTGTCGCCAAAGCAGCGGCCAAACCAGCCGCCAAACCGGTCGCCAAACCGGTCGCGAAACCCTCAGCCAAAACGGGCGCGGCCGCGCCATCTGAAAAGTCAATTGCAAAGGCTGAAAAGCCTGCAAAACTAAGCAAAGCAGAAAAAGCAAAAGCTGCGGCACCCGTTGTCGTGGTTGCTGCTGTACCTGTTGCGCCAGGCGATGTGCCAGCCAGAGCTGTGCGTCCCTCTGCGCGCCTGGCCCAAATTACGGTGCCATCGATGGCTCAATCGGTGGCGTCTACCGCTGCCAAAGCAAGCTACTTACAAAATGAGCCGACTCAAGTTTTGACGCCCCCCCCCTTTGTCGCTGTTAAAAAGGACCCCAAGTTGGCAAACAACTGGAAAACCAAAAAGCCCGATCAATTGACCGATGCTGAAGTCATGGCCATGTCCGATAAGGAATACATGAACGATGCGCAAATGGCTTTTTTCCGAATCAAATTGGTTCAATTAAAGCAAGGTATTTTGATCAACGCCGGTGAAACTACCGAGCATCTGCGTGAAGACACCGTGGTCGTGCCCGACCCTGCAGACCGCGCCACCATTGAAGAAGAGCATGCTTTGGAATTGCGCACGCGCGATCGTGAGCGCAAGTTGTTGAAGAAAATTGAGCAGTCCATTCAGCGGATTGATTCTGGTGACTATGGTTATTGCGATGAAACTGGCGAACCCATTGGCGTAGGTCGCTTGTTGGCCCGCCCCACTGCCAATTTGTCTTTGGAAGCGCAGCAACGCCGCGAACTCAAACAGAAAATGTTCGGGGATTAATGACTTGTTTTTGCAGTCACCAAAGGCGCCTGATGGCGCCTTTTTTTTGACAAACTGGCTGCTAAGCGGCAGTCACGTTTAAAAAGATGAAATTTGTCAAAAATTTTTTACAAATTCAAATGTTTCAGAACTTACTTTCACACAAACTTCTAAGTGCCTAATTTTCAACGATTTTTTCTTTAAATATTGATGCAAAATCTGTTCTAAGCCATTGATTTCATTAGAAAAAACTTAAAAACCCTCTTGCGAGGGTGAGAATTCCTGATAAAGTGCAAAAAAGTGCAATTAAGTGGGAGAAATTCCCGCTTTGCTTTTCTATTGTTCAGGAATCGAGAATCAAGTGTTTCAAGGTGCATCTTCGTTAAGTTTAGACGCCAAAGGCCGCCTGTCGGTGCCAACCCGTCACCGCGAGGTTTTAAGCGCCACAGCGGGCGGTCAACTCACCATCACCAAACACCCTCATGGCTGCTTGATGATGTTCCCTCGCACCGAGTGGGAGCGGTTTCGTGAGCGCATTGCACAGTTGCCGATGGAAGCGCAGTGGTGGAAGCGTATTTTTTTGGGCAACGCCATGGACGTCGAGATGGATGGCACGGGCCGTGTTTTGATTTCACCGGAATTGCGCGTTGCAGCTGGCATTGCCAAAGACACCATCTTGCTCGGCATGGGCAATCATTTTGAGTTGTGGGACAAAACAGCCTACGACACACAAGAAGCGAAAGCCATGCAGGGCGACATGCCCGATGTCTTTAAGGACTTTTCGTTCTGAGGCTTGCGTGACGACATCTACTCGGCAACACACCACCGTATTGCTCACTGAAGCAGTTGATGCATTGTTAGGCAATGCAGGCGAAGCCGCCAACAAAGATGTTTATGTCGATGCCACCTTTGGTCGTGGCGGCCACTCCCGTTTGATTTTGTCGCGCTTGCCAGCAGGTGCGCAATTGATTGCTTTTGACAAAGATCTCGAGGCCATTGCAGCGGCTGAAGAAATTGTCGATGCAAGATTTTCTATTCGTCATGAAGGTTTTAGACACCTGGGTGAACTGCCAACAGGCGGCATTGCCGGTGTGTTGATGGACCTGGGGATCAGCTCCCCTCAAATTGACAACCCCGACAGGGGTTTTTCTTTTCGTTTCGATGGCCCCTTGGACATGCGCATGGACACCACGCGCGGTCAGAGTGTGGCCGAGTGGCTGGCCTCTGCCAGCGTGGATCAGATCACGGAGGTGGTGCGTGACTATGGCGAAGAACGGTTTGCTTTTCCGATTGCAAAGGCGATTGTGGCTCGCAGACAAGAGCGGGGCCCAATTTCATCCACCGCCGATTTGGCCGGGATCGTGGCTGGTACGGTCAAAACCCGCGAGCCGGGCAAGGACCCTGCAACGCGGACATTTCAGGCTCTTCGGATTTTCATCAACGCCGAGCTTGAGGAGCTTGAACAAGCGCTAGAGGCCAGCTTGAAAGTGCTGCAGCCCGGAGGTCGTTTGGTGGTGATCAGTTTTCATTCTTTGGAAGATCGCATCGTCAAGCAATTCATTGCGAAGCATTCCAAAGAGGTCTATGACCGGCGGGCGCCTTTTGCCGTGCCGCAAGCCATGAAGCTGAAATCGATTGAGCGTGTTCGCCCGGGTGATGTCGAAGTGTCGGCCAATCCGCGGTCACGCAGCGCCATCATGCGTGTTGCCGAGAGAACAGAGGTGGCTGCATGACCCGCCTGAACCTGATCTTGGTGATCGCCGTCATTTTTTCAGCCATGTTTTTAGTGCACAGCCATTACCAAGCCCGACGCTCATTCATGGCTTTAGAGGCAGCCAGCAAAGAGGCGACTCGGCTTGAGTTGGAGCACGAACGTTTGCAAGTTGAGCGTCGCGCCCAAGCTTCGCCACTGCGCATTGAACAAATTGCAAAACAACAATTGCAAATGCGTTTGGTCACCCCCGGCATCACCCAATATGTGAAGCAGCCTTCCGATTTACAAAAACCGGCCGAGTCGCAAAAGAGCGTGGGAGCAAAGCCATGAGCCGCAGTGTTCAGCTCTCCTCTAGCCCCTTGCTGGCCAGCAAGACGCCAGTTTGGCGAAGCAAACTCATTGTGGCGGCCATGGCACTTGCATTTGTAGGTTTGGCTGTGCGAGCTGCCTATGTTCAGGTTTTTGAAAACGCATTTTACAAACGACAAGGTGAAGTTCGTTTTGCGAGGACCCTGACGCTGCCTGCCAATCGCGGCCGTATATTGGACCGCAATGGTTTGATTTTGGCCTCCAGCGTACCAGCGCCCAGTGTGTGGGCCAACCCGGAAGAAATTGACCGTTCACCGGAAGGACTGCGACAACTGAGTAAGTGGCTGGAGATGTTACCTGCTGAGTTGGCGAAAAAACTTGAGAACGAAGACAAAACATTTGTTTGGCTGCGTCGTCAAATGGACGAGCACATTGTCAAAGAAATTTTGGCGCTGAACATCAAGGGAATTTACAGCCTCAAGGAATACAAGCGTTTGTATCCCGAGGGGGAATCTGCAGCGCACATTGTGGGCTTCACAAATGTAGAAGACAAAGGTCAAGAAGGCGTCGAGTTGGTTTTTCAAAATCAACTGGCGGGTAAGCTCGGTGCGCGCCGCGTCATCAAAGATCGCTTAGGCCGCGTGGTTGAGGATGTGGGACAAATGACGCCGCCAGTGGACGGTGAAGATTTGCAATTGAGCATCGACAGCAAGGTGCAATTCTTCGCATACCAAAAATTGCGTGAAGCCGTTCTGCAAAACAAAGCCAAGGCAGGCAGTGTGGTGGTGCTGGATGCGCAAACCGGCGAAATATTGGCCCTTGCCAATTACCCAAGCTACTCACCGGACAAGCGAGTGAATTTAAGTGGCGAGCAACTTCGCAATCGTGCATTGACCGACAGTTTTGAACCCGGCTCTACCATGAAACCCTTCGCCATTGCACTGGCGTTGGAAAAGGGCTTGGTTAAACCTGAGACCATCATTCAAACTGCGCCAGGCCACATCAACATCACCGGCTCCACCATCACCGATACCCATCCCTATGGCGCATTGACGGTCAATGAAGTGATTCAAAAATCGAGCAATGTGGGCACAGTCAAAATTGCGATGCAAACTCAGCCGCGTGAAATGTGGGAAATGTTCACTGCAGTAGGGTTGGGGCAAAAACCTCAGCTTCCATTCCCAGGTGTTGTGAGTGGTCGTCTGCGTGCTGCCAAAACATGGCGTCCCATAGAGCAGGCCACCATGAGCTATGGCTATGGTGTTTCGACCAGCCTGTTTCAAATGGCGCGCGCCTACACCATCTTTGCCAGCGACGGTAAATCGCTGCCTGCGACGCTCATCAAAAACGGACAAATTCCAGCAGGTGTCCCCGTCATCAGCCCTGAAAATGCACAAGCAATGCGGCACATGTTGAACCTGGCGGCAGGGCCGGGTGGCACGGCACAAAAAGCCCAAACCATTGGTTACTCGGTAGGTGGCAAAACCGGAACTGCGCACAAGCAAGAGGGCAAAGGCTACGCCAGCAAAAAATATCGAGGTGTCTTTGTTGGCATGGCACCCATTGAGAAGCCGCGCATCGTGGTGGCCGTCATGATTGACGAGCCTTCGAACGGTGCCTACTACGGCGGCGATGTGGCCGCGCCTGTTTTCAGTCAAACGGTTCAGCAAAGTCTGCGCTTATTGGGTGTGCAGCCTGACATGAACGTCAAGCCACAAATTGTGACCACGGGTGTGGAGGAGTCGTTCTGATGCAAACACTGCACAGTCCCACTCAAGCAGCAGCATGGTTGCGTCAACACGTCACAGGTCATTTGTGCACGGACAGCCGAGCTGTTCATCCAGGTGACGGCTTCATTGCGTGGCCTGGTGCAGCAACCGATGGTCGAGCCTATGTCTCATCAGCTTTGTCGCAAGGTGCGGGTGCGTGTTTGGTTGAGGCACAAGGCGCTGAGAAATGGTTAGACCAGTGGTCTTTAGGTCGTATCCAAAATCAAGATCAAGTGGCAGCCTATGCAGGCTTGAAAGCTGATACGGGTTGGATTGCCAACGCGTACTACGAGCAGCCAAGCAAGTCACTCAAAGTTTTGGCGGTCACGGGGACCAACGGCAAAACTTCAACCACTTGGTGGTTGGCACAAGCGCTCAATGCCCTGGGATTGGGTCAACCGAATCTTGCAACACGATGCGCTGTCGTGGGCACGCTGGGTGTGGGTGAACCACCGCATTTGAATGCCACTGGCATGACAACACCCGACCCTGTTTTGATGCAGGCAAAGTTTAGAAATTTTGTGGACGCTGGCGTGACCTACTGTGCGCTTGAAGCCAGCTCCATCGGCATTGCTGAACATCGTTTGGCAGGCACGCACATTCAATTGGCCATCTTTACCAATTTCACACAAGACCATTTGGACTATCACGGCTCGATGGCGGCCTATTGGCAGGCCAAGGCAGCCTTGTTTGCTTGGCCTGAATTGAAGGCAGCGGTGATCAATGTGGACGATGCACAAGGTGCTCAGTTGGCGGCCCATTTAAAAAGCAATCTAAGAGGCGGAACGAAAACCGTAGACCTCTGGACTTGCTCAAGCCAAAACAAGCCTGCGCGTTTACAGGCAAAAACATTGAAGCGTCATTTCAACGGCCTGTCGTTTGATGTGGTGGAAGGCGAGCAAGTATTGCCTTTGCAAACTGACTTGATGGGCGACTACAACGTTGATAATTTATTGGGTGTCATGGCTTCTTTGCGTGCCTTGGGGGTGAGCTTGCCGCAGGCGGTCCAACTTTGCAGTGCCCTTAAAGCAGTGCCTGGCCGCATGGAGAAAGTTTCTGTGCAGCAAAGTGTGAACTTGCCTTTGACATTGGTTGATTACGCACACACCCCTGATGCCGTGGCGCAGACTTTGTTGACGCTCAAACCCTTTGCGAATTCCTTGGGCTCTAAGTTGTGGTGTGTTTTGGGTTGTGGTGGCGATCGCGATGCCAGCAAGCGCCCCTTGATGGCCGCCGCGGCTGAGTCGGTTGCAGATCACGTGGTGTTGACCAGTGACAACCCACGAAGTGAATTGCCTGAAGTCATTGTGGCCGATATGCGCAAGGGTTTAAAAGTACCGAATGCCGCCCACCAAGAGCTGGACCGCGCCAAAGCCATTCTGTATGTGGTGGCAACAGCAGATGAGCGCGATGTCATCTTGATTGCAGGTAAGGGGCACGAAGACACCCAAGAAATTGCGGGTGTGAAATATCCATTTGATGACCGTGTTCAAGCCCATGACGCATTGCTTCAAAGGGCTTCAGGCAAGTTGAAATCGGGTGCGGTTATATGAACCTGACGCTGGCACAACTTCAATCTTGGCTGCCATTGGCGGTGCCTGTGAGTGCGCTGAGCCCTGCAGCCTCCGTTAAAGAAGTTCAGATCAAAGCAGTGCGCACAGACAGTCGCAGTGTGGTTGCCGGTGATTTGTTTGTGGCGCTCAAGGGTGAAAAGTTTGATGGCACGGCATTCTTAGCCCAGGCGCAATCACAAGGCGCTGTGGCTGTGGTGTTTGAAGCCAATCATCCGACTCAGGGTGAACATCTGAAATACTTAGAAGGTATTTCTGTGCCTGCGTTTTGTGTGCCCAATGCGCGCGATGCTTTGGGTGAATTGGCTGCGCAATGGCGTCGTCAATTTTCATTGAACTTGATTGGTGTGACGGGCAGCAATGGCAAAACCACGGTCACTCAGATGATTGCGTCAGTCCTGCGCACCGATATAACGCAAGCTTCTTTGTCAACACAAGGCAATTTGAACAATGAGATTGGCGTGCCTTTGACCTTGTTCAATTTACGCGCCAACCACCAGCGTGCGGTGGTTGAGTTGGGCATGAACCACCCTGGCGAAATAGAAGTCTTGGCGCGTTTTGCACAACCCACTGTGGGCTTGGTCAACAACGCGCAGCGTGAGCATCAAGAGTTCATGACCAGCGTCGCAGCAGTGGCGCGCGAAAATGGCGAAGTGATTCGCGCTTTACCCGCAAATGGTGTGGCTGTATTTCCAGCACAAGACGAATACACATCCCTGTGGAAAGAGATGGCGGGTAATCGCAAGGTCGTCACGTTTGGCTTTGAAGCCGGAGACGTCCAAGCACGTGACATGGCGTGGGTCGATGGCGCGTGGCAATTTAAATTGTGTGCATCTCAAGAAAGCTTGTTATGCCGCTTGTCAATTGCAGGCAGACACAATGTACTCAATGCGTTGGCCGCCACTGCTTGCGCGCTGGCTTGCGGCATGAGTTTGGTTCAAATTGTCAAAGGACTTGAAAATTTTGAAGCTGTCAAAGGGCGTTCTAAATCATGCCAATGGCAATTTGCAGGCCATGCATTCACGCTGATCGACGACACCTACAACGCCAATCCAGATTCTGTTCGTGCTGCGATTGATGTGTTGGCAGAGCTCCCCGGGCCGCGTTGCTTGGTATTGGGCGACATGGGTGAGGTTGGACAAAAGGGACCCGAGTTTCATGCGGAAGTAGGCGCCTATGCGAAGTTGCGAGGCATTGATGCTTTGCTGACCTTGGGTCATTTATCCGTTTACAGCAGTCAAGCATTTGAGGGATCTAAACACTTCAATGACATGGCAGCGTTGCAGGAATTTGTATTGGCCCATATTACCGAGCAAAAGAGTTGGGTGATCAAGGGGTCACGCTTCATGAAGATGGAACGATTGGTTGAAGCTTTGCGTGAAAGCACTGAGTCTGCTCAAGTACAAGAAAGAGAGTCAGTGCATGCTGCTTAATTTGGCACAGTGGTTACAAACCTTGTCTCCCGAATGGGGATTTTTGCGCGTCTTCCAATACATCACCTTTCGCGCGGTGATGGCAGCCATGACTTCTTTGTTGATTGGGTTGATTGCGGGGCCTGCAGTGATTCGCCATTTGACATCACTGAAAATAGGGCAGCCCATTCGTGGCTACGGCATGGCATCGCATCTTGCTAAAAGCGGGACGCCCACCATGGGCGGTGTTCTGATTTTGTTATCGATCGCCTTCAGCACCCTCTTGTGGTTTGATTTGTCCAATCGCTTTGTCTGGATTGTGTTGATTGTCACTTTGGGATTTGGCGCCATTGGGTGGGTGGATGACTGGCGCAAAGTCGTCAACAAAGATCCAGAGGGCATGCGCTCTCGTGAAAAATATTTCTGGCAATCGGTGATTGGATTGCTGGCCGCTTTTTACTTGGTCTTCAGTATTTCCGAAAGTTCCAACTTAAGGGTGTTGGATCTTTTCTTCAATTGGGTGATATCAGGGTTTGACGTCAATTTGCCGCCGAAGGCGGGCTTGATGGTGCCCTTCTTCAAAGAAGTGAGTTATCCCTTGGGCGTTTTTGGATTCATGGTGTTGACCTATTTGGTCATTGTGGGATCTAGCAACGCTGTCAATTTGACCGATGGTTTGGATGGCTTGGCCATCATGCCGGTGGTCATGGTGGGCTCAGCTTTGGGTTTGTTTGCTTACCTGACGGGCAGTTCGGTTTACGCCAAGTATCTGTTCCTTCCCTATATTCCTGGTGCGGGCGAGTTACTGATTTTTTGTTCTGCCATGGCGGGCGCTGGCTTGGCTTTCTTGTGGTTTAACACGCATCCTGCGCAAGTATTCATGGGCGACGTGGGCGCACTTGCCTTGGGCGCGGCACTGGGCACCATCGCCGTCATTGTTCGTCAAGAAATTGTATTGGCCATCATGGGCGGCATCTTTGTCGCAGAAGCTTTGTCTGTCATGGCGCAAGTCTCTTATTTCAAATACACCAAGAAAAAATATGGCGAAGGCCGGCGTATTTTGAAGATGGCGCCTTTGCATCACCACTTTGAAAAGAGCGGTTGGAAAGAAACCCAAGTGGTTGTGCGTTTTTGGATCATCACCATGTTGCTTTGTTTGGTGGGACTGTCGACTTTGAAGCTCAGATAAAGATGAAATACCTTCAAGGCCAACACATTTTAATTTTAGGACTGGGCAGTTCAGGCCTCGCCATGGTGCGTTGGTGCGCGCTCATGGGTGCCGATGTCACGGTGGCAGACACGCGTCAGGCGCCCTCTAACTTGGCCATTCTTCAAAGCGAATTGCCGGAGGTGAAGTGGGTGAGTGGTCCGTTTGTGGCTGAGTTGGTCGAAGGCACAGCCATTCGCGCTGTGTTTGCAAGCCCCGGTTTATCGCCGACCGAAACAGCACCGGTGATGGAAGCTGCCAAATCGCAGGGCCTGTGGGTGGGTGGCGAGTTGACTTTGTTTGTGCAAGCGCTTGAAAAATTAAAACAAACACGTGACTATGACCCTCAAGTCTTGGCCATCACAGGGACCAACGGCAAAACCACCGTCACCTCACTCATCGGGCAATTGGTCGAGCGGGCGGGCAAGTCTGTCAAGTTGGCCGGCAACATTGGCCCCACTTTGCTAGACACGTTGCGTGAGTCGATGGACGCTGAGCTGCCCCAAATTTGGGTCTTAGAGCTTTCTAGTTTTCAGCTGGACAATGCGGGGCCTTTCGAGCCCAGAGCTGCCACCGTATTGAATGTCACACAAGATCATTTGGATTGGCATGGCACCATGCAAGCCTACGCCGCTGCCAAAGAAAAAATCTTTGGCAACACCTCTTTGATGGTGCTGAACCGAGATGACGCAAGCGTCATGGCCATGTTGCCTGAGCCAGTTCGCGCCAAACTGCAAAAGCCGGTTGAGCGCGAGCACATCACTTATGGCGCGGACATGCCGCAGCGATCCGGTGACTTTGGATTGGAAACCGTCAACGGCATGACTTGGCTGGTGCGCGCCTTAGAGTCAGATGACACTCGGCGTTTGCGAAAAGGGGAAGTTGAAGAAATTTACATCCAGAGACTGATGCCTGCAGACGCACTGCGCATTCGTGGCCGACACAATGCGGTCAATGCATTGGCTGCTTTGGCATTGGCCAGCAGTACCGGCTGTAGTTTGGCGGCGATGTTATTTGGCCTTCGTGAATATAAAGGTGAGCCCCACCGTGTTGAGTCTGTGGCCATTGTCAACGACATTGAATATTTTGATGACAGCAAAGGCACCAACGTAGGCGCCACGGTGGCTGCGTTGACGGGCCTCGGTGCAGAGCGCAAAGTTGTTGTGATTTTGGGGGGTGAAGGCAAGGGCCAAGATTTTTCACCGCTGGCAGACCCAGTCTCGCGATTCGCACGTGCCGCAGTTTTGATCGGTCGTTCTGCCTTGGAAATCCGTGCAGAAATCAAATGGTGTGGTGTGCCTTTGATGGATGCAAGCACACTGCCTGAAGCGGTGGCTGCTGCCAAAGACTTGGCGCAAAAAGGTGATGCGGTCTTGTTGTCGCCAGCTTGTGCAAGTTTTGACATGTTCAAAGATTATGAACACCGCGCGAAAGTGTTTTGCCAGGCTGTTGCAGAAATTGCAGACACTGCCGGTACAGCCATGGAGGGCGCACTGTGAGTGCTTTGTGGTCACGCATCACGGATTGGTCGGCTGCTTTGTTGACCCGCACGGGCGTTGCCTCTTTGCAAGGTTCTGCTGAGATGGGCCTGCCCGTTAATTTGGGCAGCTACGACTACGCTAAGAATTCAGGCGCACAGGGCAAGATTCAAAACATAGACCAAACCTTGGTGTGGGTGGTGGTGGCGCTGCTGATGTGGGGAATGGTCATGGTCTACTCGGCCAGCATTGCCATGCCGGACAACCCCAAATTTGCACGCTATTCGCAAACCCATTTTTTGTTCCGTCATGTGATCTCGATCCTGATTGGATTTGGCGTGGCCTTGCTCGCCTTCCAAGTGCCCCTTGAGATGTGGGAAAAAAATGCACGCCCCCTGTTCATCGTGGCACTGGTTTTGTTGGCGGCGGTACTGATTCCATTTATTGGCAAGGGTGTGAATGGTGCCAGGCGTTGGATTTCGTTCGGTGTGATGAATTTTCAGCCCTCAGAATTTGCCAAGTTGGCGGTCATTATTTATGCCTCTGATTACATGGTGCGCAAGATGGAAGTGAAAGAGCGCTTCTTCCGCGCTGTGTTGCCCATGGGTGCTGCGGTGGGATTAGCGGGCATCTTCTTGTTGGCTGAACCGGACATGGGCGCGTTTTTGGTCATCGCCATCATTGCCATGGGCATCTTGTTCTTGGGTGGCGTCAATGCCCGCATGTTCTTTTTGATTCTGGCTATTTTGGTATTCGCCTTTGCCATGATCATTGCCGCCTCGCCATGGCGCCGCGAGCGAATTTTTGCCTACCTTGATCCATGGGACCCCACTCACACCTTGGGCAAGGGCTATCAGCTTTCGCATTCCCTCATTGCCATTGGTCGCGGTGAGATTTTTGGCGTGGGCTTAGGCGGCAGTGTTGAGAAATTGCACTGGTTGCCCGAGGCACACACTGACTTCTTGTTGGCTGTGATTGGTGAAGAATTTGGTTTGGTGGGTGTGGTGGCCGTCATTGGCATGTTCCTGTGGCTCAGTCGCCGCATCATGGTGATTGGTCGTCAAGCTTTGGCGCTAGATCGCACCTTTGCCGGGTTGGTGGCACAGGGTGTGGGCATTTGGATTGGCTTCCAATCCTTCATCAACATGGGTGTGAACCTCGGCGCTTTGCCAACAAAGGGTCTGACCTTGCCGCTCATGAGTTACGGCGGGTCGGCTATTTTGCTCAACATGGTGGCGATTGCCATTGTGCTGCGCATTGATTCTGAAAACAAACAAATGATGCGGGGAGGCCGCACATGAGTCGTTGCGCTTTGATCATGGCGGGCGGAACAGGCGGGCATATTTTTCCAGGCTTGGCGGTGGCCGAGTCTTTGCGAGAGGCGGGTTGGCGTGTGCATTGGTTGGGCGTACCTGGCAACATGGAAAGCCAATGGGTTCCGCAGCGAGGCTTTGCATTTGAGCCCGTTGAGTTTGGTGGTGTGCGCGGCAAAGGCTGGGTCAGTTTGGCTTTGCTGCCTTTGCGATTGCTCAAGGCATTTTGGCAAAGTCTGTTGGTGGTTCGCCGCGTGAAGCCGCATGTGGTCGTCGGCTTGGGTGGCTACATCACTTTCCCTGGCGGCATGATGTCGGTGTTGTTGGGCAGACCTTTGGTCTTGCATGAGCAAAACTCAGTGGCTGGGCTGGCCAACAAGGTTTTGGCCGGTGTCGCCGATCGCATTTACAGCGCATTTCCAGATGTTCTCAAAAATGGCATTTGGGTTGGCAATCCGTTGCGCCAAGATTTTTTGAACAAGCCATCGCCCACGGCGCGTTTTGAGGGCCGAAGTGGTCCCTTGAAATTGTGGGTGGTGGGCGGTAGTTTGGGCGCACAGGCTTTGAATGACATTGTGCCGAAAGCATTGGCGTTGTTGCCAGAGGCTGATCGTCCTTGGGTGGTCCACCAAAGTGGCGCCAAACAAATAGAAGCCTTGCAAACTAATTATGCCCATGCGGGTGTGACAGCCGAATTAACCCCGTTCATTGAAGACACTGCGCAAGCCTTTGCCGATGCTGATCTGATCATTTGTCGCGCGGGCGCAAGCACTGTGACCGAAATCGCGGCGGTGGGTGCTGCGGCCATTTATGTGCCATTCCCCTTTGCTGTGGACGATCATCAAACCACCAATGCCAATTTCTTGGTGAAGCAAGGCGCTGGTTGGCTCATGCCGCAGGCTCAATTGACCCCTGAGTTGTTGGCTGAGCGATTGAAGCAGTTGACTCGACCAGAATTGTTGGCTTGTGCAGAAAAAGCATGGACCTTGAAAAAGACCGATGCCACCCGCGAAGTAGTCGCAGCCTGTGAGGCATTGGCCGTATGAAGCACGCTATTCGCCATATCCATTTCATCGGCGTCGGTGGCTCCGGCATGAGCGGTATTGCCGAAGTTTTATTGAACTTGGGCTACACCATCTCTGGTTCTGACTTGGCTGACAGCACCACTTTGCGACGCTTATCGGGACTGGGCATCCAAACACAAGTCGGCCACAGTGCTGAGAATGTCAAAGGTGCAGACGCGGTGGTGACTTCCACTGCGGTGAAGTCAGACAACCCAGAAGTGCTGGCGGCCCGTGCAAGACATATTCCAGTCGTGCCACGCGCCGTCATGTTGGCCGAATTGATGCGCATGAAGCAGGGCGTCGCGATAGCAGGGACACACGGTAAAACGACCACCACGAGTTTGGTGGCCAGTGTGTTGGCAGAAGGTGGTTTAGACCCCACCTTTGTGATTGGCGGTCGTTTGAACAGTGCCGGTACCAATGCAAAGTTAGGCACGGGTGACTACATTGTGGTCGAGGCTGATGAGTCTGACGCTTCGTTTTTGAATTTATTGCCTGTCATGGCGGTGATCACGAACATTGATGCGGATCACATGGAAACCTATGGCCACGATTTCGAGAAACTGAAATCTGCATTTGTTGACTTCTTACATCGCATGCCGTTTTATGGCACGGCCATTTTGTGCACTGACGATGCGGGTGTCAGAAGCATCATCGATGCTTTGGCCCGACCCATCACCAGCTATGGCTTGCAAGAAGGTGCACAAATTAGGGCGGTGGATGTTCAAGCGAAAAATGGCCAAATGCACTTCACCGTGCAACGGCGCAATGGCCTGACCTTGCCTGATCTCCCCATTGTTCTTAATTTACCGGGTGAGCACAACGTGTTGAATGCGTTGGCCGCGATTGCGGTGGCTGTTGAATTAGGCGTAGACGACAGTGCCGTGCAGCGCGCATTGGCCGTGTTCAAAGGCGTGGGTCGCCGGTTCCAGAGGTATGGCGAAGTCAAACTTCAAAACAAAGCGGGCAGTTTCACTTTGGTTGACGATTATGGCCACCATCCTGTTGAGATGGCGGCCACCTTGTCAGCGGCGCGTGGTGCATTTCCAGGTCGTCGTTTGGTGCTCGCGTTTCAGCCCCACAGGTACAGCCGAACACGCGATTGCTTTGAAGATTTTGTGAGTGTCATCAGTCACGGTGCAGACACTGTTTTATTGTCTGAAGTTTATGCAGCGGGCGAAGCACCGATCGTTGCTGCAGATGGTCGAACCCTCGTGCGAGCTTTGCGTGTTGCGGGCAAAATTGAACCTGTTTTCGTCGATAAAATTGAGGGCATGGCGCAGGCTATTTTGGACAATGCGAATGACGGCGACGTCGTCATTTGCATGGGTGCCGGCTCGATTGGTGCTGTGCCCGCTCAAGTTCAAAAAATGGGAGGTTCGGCATGAGTGCAGCCGCTTTCCAGTTTGGCAAAGTTGCAGTCCTGATGGGCGGCCGCTCTGCTGAACGCGAAGTCTCTTTCATGTCAGGTACAGGCGTGTTGGCGGCCTTGCGTGCCAAGGGTGTTGATGCCCACCCCTTTGACCCCGCCGAGCGCAATTTAAGTGACTTGAAAGAAGAGGGTTTTGACCGATGCTTCATTGCATTGCATGGCCGATTTGGGGAGGATGGTACTGTTCAAGGCGCACTCGAATTACTTGGTATTCCCTACACCGGTTCGGGTGTCATGGCTTCTAGCATTGCCATCGATAAAACCATGACCAAGCGTGTTTGGTTATCGGAAGGCGTGCCCACACCCCGATATGTACTCCTGAAAAATGACAATCTCGGCGCCGATGCACAAGCAAAGGTCTTGCAAGCTTTGGCATTGCCCTTGATTGTGAAGCCCTCGCGCGAAGGCTCGTCCATCGGTGTCTTTAAAGTTGAGAAAGCCAGTGATTTACCGCATGCCCTTGAAGAGGCGGCCAAGTGCGATACCGATATTTTGTGTGAGCAATTCATTGCTGGCGATGAAGTGACATGCCCTGTTTTAGGCGAAGGCGATACAGCGCAAGCATTGCCCATCATTCGAATTGTGGCACCCGAAGGCAACTACGACTACCAGCACAAATACTTTACCGATGAGACTCAATACATCGTGCCTTCTGGCTTGCCCGAGGCAGAAGAAAAAGTCATTCAAGCGCATGTCCTCAAGGCCTACCGTGTTTTGGGTTGCAAAGGATGGGGTCGTGTCGACGTGATGATTGACGCCAAAACAAGACAAGCTTATTTGCTAGAAATTAATACGTCCCCTGGCATGACGAGTCACTCTTTGGTTCCCATGTCGGCCAAAGCTGCGGGCATGGATTACGAAGCCTTGTGCTTGCATTTGTTGGCCAGCGCCGCTTTAGAGCACCCCAGCACTGACAAGGAGGCGGCATGAAAAAACCACTGGTCTTGCCCATGGATGTGCGACTCATGCAATGGACTTCATTGACCCTGTTTGTGTTGGCTTTCTTGCTTTGCATGGCCAGCGCAATTGGATGGCTTTTTCGACATCCTGCGTTCTCTATTCAGGGCATTACGGTCAAGGGCAATGTGACACACAGCAATGTGGTGACCTTAAGGGCCAACGTGCTGCCTCAGTTGTCAGGTAACTTTTTCACCTTGAATCTTTTGCAAGCACGTCAAGCCTTTGAACAGATTCCGTGGATTCGTTCTGCATTTGTCAGGCGCGAGTTCCCCAATCGCTTGTCGGTCACTTTGGATGAGTTCTCCCCCGTTGCGCAATGGAGCGTTGAGGGAGATGGTAAGTTTCTAAGCGCTGAGGGTACCGTCTTTGAGGTCAATGCAGATGAAGTCGAAACAGAATCATTGCCGCTTTTGAAGGGCCCTGAGTCACAGGCCAAAACAGTTTTAGAAATGTATCAATTTTTAAAACCTCTCCTGGCCAAGATGGACATGCGAATCGACAAATTAGAGCTCAGCCAAAGGGGCAGTTGGTCTGTGCACTTGGAGTCCGGTTCAACCTTGGAATTGGGTCATGGCTCGCAGCAAGAAGTTGGAGAGAGGTTACAGATTTTTTTTAAAACCTTAACGCAGGTGTCCTCGCGTTACGGCCGGACAGCGACATCATTGTTGTCAGCAGATTTGCGTTATGAAAATGGTTACGCCTTGCGATTGAGGGGTGTAAGCACAGTGGTTCCAGAGAGTTTGAAAAAACTCTAATCAGTAGATTGAAGATATAGACAAGAACGGTTGAACATATGGCAAAAGAATACAAAGATTTGGTGGTCGGTCTCGACATTGGTACATCCAAGGTCATGGTCGTTGTTGCCGAGGTGATGCCAGGTGGCGAGTTGAAGTTGGCTGGCATGGGTGTGGCGCCAGGCAATGGCTTGAAGCGTGGCGTGGTGGTCAATATTGATGCCACGGTGCAAAGTATTCAACAAGCGCTTAAAGAAGCCGAATTGATGGCAGATTGCAAGATCACTCGCGTGAACACGGGTATCACCGGTAGCCATATTCGTGGTTTGAACTCAAGTGGCATGGTGGCAGTGAAAGACAAAGAAGTGACGCCTGCCGACGTTGCACGCGTGGTTGAAACCGCCAGGGCCATTAATATTTCTACAGACCAGCGCTTGTTGTTGGTAGCCCCCCAAGAATTTGTGATCGATGGCCAAGACGTGAAAGAGCCGATTGGCATGAGCGGTATGCGCTTGGAAGCCAAGGTGCACATCGTCACAGGTGCACAGAGCGCTGCCGAAAACATCATCAAATGCGTGCGTCGATGTGGCTTGGAAGTAGATCAGCTCTTGCTCAATCCTTTGTCTTCTAGCTTGGCGGTGCTGACCGAAGACGAACGCGAATTGGGTGTGGCCTGCGTCGACATTGGCGCTGGCACCACCGATGTGGCCATCTTTACCAATGGTGCGATTCGTCACACCGCCGTGATCCCCATTGCGGGCGATTTGATCACCAGCGACATTGCCATGGCACTGCGAACTCCCACCAAAGATGCAGAAGATATCAAAGTTGAAAGCGGTTGTGCCAAGCAGTTATTGGCAGACCCTGAAGCACAAGTCGAAGTGCCGGGTCTGGGTGATCGTGCGCCGCGCATGTTGTCCAAGCAAGCTTTGGCCGGTGTGATTGAGCCGCGTGTGGAAGAAATATTTTCACTGGTTCAGCAAGTCATTCGTGAATCTGGGTATGAAGAAGTTTTATCTTCTGGCATTGTCCTCACAGGCGGTAGTGCTGTCATGCCTGGCATGGTGGAGTTGGGTGAAGATATTTTCTTGAAGCCTGTGCGCCGCGGCGTTCCCAAGTACAGCGGTGCCTTGTCTGACATGGTGAGCCAGCCGCGTGTGGCCACTGTCATGGGCTTGATGGAAGAAGCCCGATTGGCTCGGTTAAGAGGTTTTAAAGTTTCTCAGAAGAAGGGCTCCATGAACAACGCTTTCACTCGTTTGAAAGACTTTATCGTGGGGAATTTTTAATGGACTGGCGCAAACGTTACTTGGCAAGGGGGAGTCCACATCAGCGATGTTGAAACCCCGTATCCCATAAAAAAAATTTTCAAAAATCAATATTTAGGCAACTGCAAAAGTTTTAGGAGAGCACCATGAGCATTGAAATGATCCAAGTCGAAGAGTTCAATCAAGGAACGCAAATCAAAGTGATCGGCGTGGGTGGCGGCGGCGGTAACGCTGTCGAACACATGATCGAGCGCAACGTTCAAGGCGTTGAATTCATTTGCGCTAACACCGATGCGCAAGCGTTGGCACGCAGCGCAGCGCACCGCTTTATTCAGTTGGGTCACACCGGTTTAGGCGCAGGCAGTAAACCAGAAAAAGGTCGTGATGCCGCTGAGGAAGCCATCGAAGACATTCGCGCAGCGATCGAAGGTGCGCACATGTTGTTCATCACGGCAGGTATGGGTGGCGGCACTGGCACCGGTGCTGCGCCGGTCATTGCCCGCGTCGCCAAAGAAATGGGCATCCTCACTGTGGGTGTGGTCACCAAGCCGTTCGACTTTGAAGGCGGTCGCCGCATGCAGAGCGCTGAATCTGGTTTGGCCGAGTTAGAAGCCAATGTCGATTCCTTGATCGTGGTGCTCAATGAGAAGCTCATGGAATTGCCAGGGGGCGAAGACATGACCCAAGACGAAGCGTTTGCGCACGCCAATGACGTGCTCAAAAACGCGGTGGGTGGCATTGCCGAGATCATCAATGTGCCAGGTCACGTCAACGTCGACTTTGAAGACGTCCGGACTGTCATGGGCGAACCCGGTAAAGCCATGATGGGCACCGCCTCAGCCAGCGGTCCTGACCGTGCACGCATTGCGTCTGAGCAAGCGGTCGCTTGCCCATTGCTTGAGGGCATTGATCTGTCTGGTGCGAAAGGTGTGTTGGTGTTGATCAGTGCGGCCAAAGGTTCCCTCAAATTGAGTGAATCCAAGCAAGCCATGAACACCATCCGCGCTTATGCCTCTGAAAGCGCGCACGTCATTTACGGTACGGCTTATGACGAAAGCTTGGGTGATGAAATTCGCGTCACTGTCGTGGCCACCGGCTTGTCAAGCCAAGGTGCACGCCGCACTGCACCTCCTTTGCAAGTGCTGCGCACGGGGACTGACAACGTAGCTTTCACCGTGGACACAGGCGACGCAGTCTCTTCCAACTTGGGTGGTCAAACACCAACTTTGGGCGGTGACTATGGCCGTTTGAACACCCCCAGCGTGTGGCGTACCAACCGCACTCAAGCTGCCGCCAAGGTTGATGGCATGGCTTCCGCAGGGATGGATGACATTGAAATTCCAGCATTTTTGCGCAAGCAAGCTGACTGATTTTCAATCGCAGTGGGTCTAACAACCTTCTTGAAGCAAGCTTGGGTCTGAGAATCTAAAATCAGCTCATGCTTGCTCAAAGAACCATCAAAACCCTGACCCAAGCGGTGGGTGTGGGTTTGCACAGCGGCCAGCGGGTTGAGCTCACACTCAAACCTGCGGCGCCTGATACTGGCATTATTTTTCGCCGTGTTGATTTGGTTGAGCCTGTCGATATTCATATCTCTGCACAGAGTGTGACCGACACGCGTTTGGCTTCCACCATTTCAAGCGGCCAAGCCAAAGTTCATACCGTTGAGCATTTGATGTCGGCTTGTGCAGGCTTAGGCATCGATAACTTGATCGTCGATATCACGGCAGAAGAGGTGCCCATCTTGGATGGCTCTGCTTCCTCCTTTGTTTTCTTGCTGCAAAGCGCAGGCATTGAATTGCAGAAGGTCCCCAAGAAATTCATTCGCGTTTTAAAAACAGTCGAAGTGAAAGACGGGCAGGGCGAAAATATCAAATGGGCCAAGTTGGAGCCTTACAACGGCTACCGTCTGAGTTTTGAGATTGATTTCCATCACCCTGCGGTCGATTCCACAGGGCAGCAGGTGGTCTTTGACATGGGTCGCGATGTTTATGCACGCGACATCGCTCGAGCACGTACCTTTGGTTTTACAAAAGATGTCGAAATGTTGAGATCAAACGGCTTGGCACTGGGCGGCGGTTTAGACAACGCCATTGTGATGAACGACTACAAAGTTCTCAACAGTGACGGCCTGCGTTATGACGATGAATTTGTGAAGCACAAGATCTTGGATGCGATGGGCGATCTGTACCTGATTGGCAAGCCACTGATTGCCAGTTACACAGCTTTCCGTTCCGGTCATGCCATGAACAATCTGTTGCTGCGTGCCCTGCTCGAGCAGCCGGATGCCTATGAGATCGTCAGCTTTGATGATGTGAAAAAAGCACCCGAAGGATTTGCTCTTCCCGTTCGTGCTTGGTAATTCATGGCGGATCAAGCACCCCCCTCTTTGAAGGCGTTGCTCGCGCATCAACCCTTTCTGCGTTTTTGGCTTGCCAGGTTGACAGGCATCTTGGCCAATCAAATGCTGATGGTGGCCTTGGCTTGGCACATCTATGAAATCACGGGCAGTGCTTGGGACTTGGGACTGGTCGGTTTGTTCCAGTTTGTTCCTGCTTTGATCATGACGCTGCCTGCAGGGCATATCGTAGACAGACACCACAAAGTGCACATCTACTCAGTTTGCATGTTGCTTCAAGCGGTGGTGGCTGGCCTGTTGGTTTGGGGAACGCACACTGATTCAGTCACCCGGGAGTGGGTATTTTTTGTGTCAGTGGTGTTGGGAATTGTGCGTGCTTTTCAGATGCCGACCCAACAAGCGCTCACAGCCGATCTGGTGCCTCCTAACTTGCTACAGCGAGCAGTGGCCATGAGCTCAACCGGTGTTCAGGCTGCGGTGATTGGTGGCCCGGCCATGGGTGGTATTTTGTATGCCTTCCATGTCAATGCGGTTTACGTCACATGTGCCGTTTTCTTAACGCTTGCATTCCTGCTGGCGCTCACAGTTCGCTACGAGCACAAACCATCTCAAGCTGCGGTTGATTTGCAAAGCGTGATGGCGGGTGCCTACTTTGTTTGGCATCACAAAGTATTGTTGGGCGCTTTTGCATTGGATCTGTTTGCGGTGCTGTTGGGTGGTGTGACGGCCCTGCTGCCCATTTATGCCAAAGACATTTTGCACACAGGTCCCGAAGGATTGGGCGTCTTAAGATCTGCGCCCGCGGTCGGGGCATTGATGATGGCGGTTGTCTTGACCCAATGGCCTATTGAGCGCCGTGTGGGTCGATGGCTTTTGATTTCAGTGGCTATTTTTGGCGCTGCTAATTTTGTGTTTGGCTTGTCAACTCACATGGGCTTGTCGATTGCCGCCCTCATGCTGGCGGGTGCGGCTGACAATGTGAGTGTGGTGGTGAGGATGACGCTCATGCAACTTGAAACACCCGAAGACATGCGCGGGCGCGTGGCGGCGGTCAATACGATCTTCATTGGCGCGTCGAACCAGCTGGGTGAATTTGAATCAGGTGCCACTGCGGCCATGTGGGGGCCTGTGGCTTCAGTGGTCTTTGGCGGCTTGGCCACGGTGGGTGTGGCACTGGCCACCTTGAAAATATTTCCTGCGCTGGCGCAACGCGATCGAATGATCAGTACCAAGCCCAGCAGCCACTAAGGCGTCATCAATGACTGCGGCCGTCTCTGAACATGCCGTGGGTTTTGCGATGAAGAAGATCCAACGCAGCCAGTTTGTTCATGGACGGACTGGCGTGCGCGTGTGTGATCGCCAAGCCCAATGCATCAGCCGCGTCAGGGCCAGGCACCGAGGGAAGTTTCAACATGCGTTTCACCATCTCTTGAATTTGAGATTTGGCCGCACGGCCATGACCTGTGATGGCCTTCTTCATTTGCAATGCGGTGTATTCAGCCACGGGCAAATTGCATGAAACCAGAGCGGTCAGGCAACATCCACGGGCTTGACCTAAGAGCAAAGTGGCCTGTGGGTTGACGTTGACGAAAACGATTTCGACCGACGAGACTTGGGGCTGATAACGTTGGTTGATTTCAAGGATGCCGTCGTAAATCACCTTCAGACGATTGGGCAAGTTGCCTTGCTCAACTTTGTGGGTGCGAATGACACCGCTGGCGACATAGTTGAGTTTGGCGCCATCAACGTCAATCACACCAAAACCAGTGGTTTGAAGGCCAGGGTCTATGCCAAGAATTCTCATGCTGCGATTGTCATTCGATGTTCAAGGTAAAGCAACATCATTCATGCGCGCCATGATGGTTTGAGCGCGATCACTCAAATAAACAGACTCGGGTAATTTTTCAAAAAATCGAGGTCGAGGCAACATCACAGACAGTCGTGCGGATTCCCACTCCGTCAGTTTGGCGGCGGATTTTTGAAAATAGTGTTGCGCTGCAGCCTCTGCCCCAAAAACCCCCAAGCCCCATTCCACATGGTTTAAGTAAAGCGTGAGAATTTGTTTCTTTGACAAAAAGGCTTCGAGGGACAGGGTGATGACCCATTCTTGCGCTTTTCTAACCATGGTTCGCTCACCCGTGAGCAACAGATTTTTTGCCAGCTGTTGCGTGATTGTGGAGCCACCTACAATTTTGGGCGCCTTTGCCTTGGCATTGTTTTTCTGAGCGGCTTGTGCTTCAAGTTTGGCTTGAGCACTTGCATTTTTTCGCCACGCTTTTTCAACAGCGTCCCACCATACGCCATTGTGTTGGGTAAAGCCGCTGTCCTCAGAAGCCAACACGGCACGCTTTAAGTTGTTCGATATTTGATCGGTTCCGCGCCAATCTTGTCGCCAGATCAGATGACCTTTCTTGGACATGATTTGCCAGGCTTGAGACCGCTCAAAGGCTGTAGAGGCTGGATCAGCAAAGGCCATCACGCCAACGCGACTGATGAAAAAAAATTGCAGCAACACAAAGCCAACAAGCACCAGCTTGAGCCATTGTTGGAATGCAAAGATGAAACTTTTCATGGCTTCAAAGCCTGGGGTGCAAGCATGCGGGTTTCACACCGAAAACCCCAAAGCCCACACCCAATGCCGATCTGAGTTGCGCTGGAAAGTCAATGGTGAGAAAGTCTTGTGCATTATGGCGCTGAAGAATCGTCCGAGGGGGTTTCGTCGACATTCAGGGCAATGGCAATGGGACCTGCGGCTGAATCTTCAAGTTCTTCCAAGCCATCCTCGCCAGCCTCTGGATCAGGGTTGTGGGTGTCTAAGGATGCCAACTTTTCTATCACTGTGCCGTTGACATCAAGCGCCATTGCATCAACTGCACCCAATTGCACCTTGACTTTGTCGCCTCGCACCAAACCAGAGGCGCCGACGACTGACAACATCAAGGGCAAATTGTCGGCACGAACCAACCAACTGCCGCCCGCCATTTCTTTGACCAAACTCGCAATGACTTCGGTGATATTTTCTTGTTTTAAATACTGAAGCGTCCAAAAACGTTCCATGCCCGTTTGATAGCTGTTGTAAGCCGTATAAGCTGCATCGAAGGCGCTGATGATGGCAAACATTTGCGCATCTTTCGGTTTGAACGGCGCAGCCAGCGCTGCGGTGGCACCATGTTTGGCGCAGGCAATGATTTGCCATTGGTTCACCAAATCGGTGTAACGACGCAGCGGCGAAGTGCTCCAAGCATAAGCCGGGACACCAATGCCGGCATGCGGGAGCGCTTTGGTGCCCATGCGCACCTTGACGCCGGGCGCCATGCTGGCTTGACTGCGGTAAATGGCCGGCACCCCCAAGCTGGCGAGCCATTGCCCCCAGGTGCTGTTGGCCAAAATCATGGCCTCTGCCACAATCAAATCAAGGGGCGCGCCGCGTTGACGCACACTGATCTGCACCGTCTCATGGCCTGTGGGTGGCGCATCATTTTGGCTGCGTTGTAAGCGGAAGTTGTAGTCGGGACGATTGAAGGTTTCAGGTTTGCCCCGCACCACTTCACGACCCGCTTTGAGGTGCTGCGCTAAGCGCCAGAAAAATGCCAAGCTTTGATGTGCAATCGGCAACTGAGGTTCGCCACTGCGTGGTGCGGGCGCGTTGTCTTCGAGCCAAGCTTGAGTGACCCACGCATCGAGTTGATCATGGCGCAAATTGGCCGCAATAGGGACGCGTTCTAACTTGGTTTCACTGTGTTGAATGCTGAGCGTGGCTTCATCAAAGGTGACATAAAGCGACACCGCGGGACAGGCCTGGCCTTCTGCCAAGGTGTATTGCTGAACCACTTCATCGGGCAACATGGTAATTTTGTAGCCTGGCATGTAAACCGTCGACAAGCGTGAACGACCTAATTGATCAACAGCGCTGTTGGGCTCAATGGCCAAACCCGGTGCGGCAATGTGGATGCCGACCACCACGGTGCCAGAGCCGAGTCCTTGCACAGACAAGGCATCGTCAATCTCTGTGGTTTGAGAATCGTCAATTGAGTAGGCCTGTACCGTGGCCAATGGCAGCGCGTCAAACATGCGCGGTGCTTCTAATTTTGGAAAGCCTGTGCCCTTTGGAAAATTATCAAACAAGAAACGTTGCCAATGGAAATCGTAGGCACTGGCAATCGCCCCTGCATTTTGTAAAAGTGTGAGAGGTGCAATTTGACTGCTGCGACTGGCCTCCACCACGGCCTTGTACTCTGGCGCATTTTTGTCGGGCCTGAACAATATTTTGTAAAGCTGATCTTTGATGGGTGCAGGGCATTCACCTGCAATCAGTTCATGTGACCAGCGTTCAATTTGCACCACTATTTGTTTTTTCTTTTCAATGCCTGCCAAGGCCAACTGAACCGTTTCCGAGGCGGCTTTTTTGAATCGACCTTTGCCAGCTCGGCGGAAATAATGAGGGGCTTCGTAAAGACGAATGAGTGCGCCCACTTGATGAGTGAGGCTTGCATCGGCACTGAAATATTCGCGGGCGATGTCGGCAAAACCAAATTCGGTTTCAGGCGCAAACTCCCAGGCCAAATCAAGCTCAATGCTTTGGCTCATGATGGAGGCTTCGGCCAGCAGTTGCGCAGGAGCAGGCTTGTCAAATTTCAAAAGTACGTTGGCACCTTTGACCTTGACTCTTTTGCCACTGTCCAACTCCACCTGAACAGAGGCCTCAGCCTCTGACAGGATGCGTCCGGCTAGAAATTTACCAGCTTCTTCAAACAATAAAAACATGGGCTAGATTGTCCCATGAGGAACCCCCCTGAGGAGGTGGGGCTGGGTAAATCTAGAATTTGTGACATGGAAAGGGAAGCGAAGGATAATCAGACCATGCCACGCGTGATTGAAAAGCCCAGTTTGTTGTCTCGAATCCTTTATTTATTTGAAGGATTCGATGGCCCTTTGGCGTTTGCGGTCTTTGTGCTGGCCTGCGCCGGCATGCTGATCATGTATTCCTCCGGGTTCGATCATGGCACCCGCTTTGTCGATCATGGCCGAAACATGCTCATTGCCGCTGTCATCATGTTTGGCATGGCCCAAATTCCTCCCCAAAGATTGATGTCGCTGGCGGTACCCATTTACACAGTGGGCGTCATGCTTTTGATTGCGGTGGCCATTTTTGGCATCACCAAAAAAGGTGCCAAGCGCTGGCTCAATGTGGGGGTGGTGATTCAACCCAGTGAAATTTTAAAAATTGCCATGCCCTTGATGCTGGCATGGTGGTTCCAAAAGCGAGAGGGCCAACTTCGACCCCTCGATTTTTTGGTGGCGGGCCTTTTGCTTTTGGTGCCCGTGGGTTTGATCATGCGTCAACCCGATCTGGGCACCGCATTGTTGGTTCTAAGTACGGGCATTGCCGTTTTGTTTTTTGCTGGACTTAGCTGGCGTCTCATTTTGCCGCCTGTCTTTCTGGGCGTGGTTGGGATTGTTTTGTTGGTGGCTTTCGAAACTCAATTGTGCGCAGACGGGGTTGATTGGAAAGTCCTCCACGAGTACCAACGGCAAAGGGTTTGCACGCTTCTTGACCCCGCCCGTGACCCCTTGGGCAAAGGCTTTCACATCATCCAGGGCATGATTGCCATTGGTTCGGGAGGGTTTTGGGGTAAAGGATTCATGCAAGGAACGCAAACGCATCTGGAGTTCATACCAGAAAGAACCACAGATTTTATTTTTGCTGCGTTTTCGGAAGAGTTTGGTTTGGTCGGCACGCTTTTGCTGATTGCGGGCTTTTTCTTTTTGGTCTTTAGGGGCTTGGTCATCGCCCGTGAGGCACCTACGCTTTTTACCCGATTGCTGGCGGGCAGCGTGAGCATGATTTTCTTTACCTATGCCTTCGTTAACATGGGCATGGTCAGCGGCATCTTGCCGGTGGTCGGCGTACCCCTGCCGTTTATCAGCTATGGCGGTACGGCCATGGTGACCTTGGGCCTTGGCTTGGGCATTCTGATGTCTATTGCCAAAGCCAAACGCTTGGTTCAGACCTGATCAAGCCATGTTCAAGGCGCTGCTTGTGCCTTTCCCATCCCTCAGTGTGCAGGGGCTTCAGAGCGTGCCTACAATGGGCACATGATTTCACGCGAACCCACCATTGAACGCCTGGCCACGGCCAGATCTTTGTTGCTCGAACCTTTTGGTTTGGACGAAACGCATTTGGCCAAAGCTTTGAGCGCCATCAAGGCGCACAAAGTGGACGATGCCGATTTGTATTTCCAATACACCCGCTCAGAGGGCTGGAGTCTGGAAGAGGGCATTGTGAAAACGGGCAGTTTCAGCATTGACCAAGGCGTAGGGGTGCGCGCTGTGGCCGGCGAAAAAACGGCTTTTGCTTATTCAGACGACATTTCTGAAGCGTCCCTGATGGATGCGGCCGTCACCGTCAGAGCCATTGCACAAGCCAGTCAAAATCGCAAAGCCAAAGTACCTGCGCGCAAGGTCGCTGGCATTCGGTCTTTGTATCCCTCGCTGGACCCCATGGGCACTTTGAACAGCACCGATAAAGTGAAGTTGCTGGAAAAGGTCGAGCAATTGGCCCGTGCCAAAGATGCGCGCGTGGTGCAAGTCATGGCTGGCTTGGCCAGTGAGTATGACGTGGTCATGGTGGCGCGAGCTGATGGCACTTTGGCAGCCGATGTGCGTCCCTTGGTGCGTCTTTCTGTCACCGTCATCGCTGAAAAAAATGGTCGCCGTGAGGTCGGCAGCGGTGGTGGTGGTGGTCGATTTGGTTTGGCCTATTTTGACGATGCCATGATCAACACTTATGTAAATGACGCAGTGCATGCGGCTTTGACCAATTTGGACGCGCGCCCAGCCCCTGCGGGTGTCATGACAGTGGTGCTCGGGCCTGGCTGGCCGGGCGTGCTGTTGCATGAAGCCATTGGCCATGGTTTGGAAGGTGATTTCAATCGCAAAGGCTCTAGCGCCTTCAGCGGCATGATTGGCAAGCGCGTGGCCGCAAAGGGCGTGACGGTGTTGGACGATGGCACTATTTCTGATCGACGTGGTTCTTTGAATGTGGACGATGAAGGTTGCCCCAGTCAGCGCAATGTGCTCATCGAAGACGGCATTTTGAAAGGCTACATCCAAGACGCCATGAACGCACGACTGATGGGCGTGAAGCCCACAGGCAATGGTCGCCGCGAAAGCTATGCGCACATTCCGATGCCGCGCATGACCAACACGTACATGTTGGGTGGCGACAAATCGCCCGAAGAAATTGTCGCCAGCATCAAGAAAGGTTTGTACGCCACCAACTTCGGCGGTGGCCAAGTGGACATCACCAGTGGCAAGTTTGTTTTCTCAGCCAGCGAAGCTTACTGGGTAGAAAACGGCAAGATTCAATACCCTGTGAAAGGGGCAACTTTGGTCGGCAGTGGGCCAGAATGTCTGAAGCAAGTCAGCATGATTGGCAATGACATGCGCCTTGATTCTGGCGTGGGAGTTTGCGGCAAAGAAGGTCAAAGCGTGCCTGTGGGTGTGGGCCAACCCACCCTGCGCATTGAGGGTCTCACCGTGGGCGGCACCGCTTAAACTCTGGCTTTGTTGATCTGTTTTCAGAAAACTCAGCAAAACTTGTGCTACATTCATTTCCAATGACCCAGCGCTTCAGCTCTTTTAGTTTTTATTTTGCATTCTCAGTCTCAGGCGGACGAGAGGCCAGCGCATAAGTCACTGAACCCCTCTACCAACCGCCGGACTCAACCCCCGGCGGTTTTTTTTTGATACCCATTTTTTATTTTTCAGACAGGAGCACACGATGAACACCAAAGCCAAAGCCAGTTCGGAGCCTCGTTATGTCAACCCTTTGGACCGCATGGGGCAGACCGACGACGAACGCATCAAGGACATCACCGTGCTGCCGCCTCCCGAACATTTAATGCGCTTTTTCCCCATCACGGGAACGGCTGTGGAAACTTTGATTTCGCAGACCCGCCGCAAAATTCACAACATCATCGCGGGCAAGGACGATCGCTTGTTGGTGGTCATTGGCCCCTGCTCCATTCACGACCCTGCGGCAGCCCTGGATTACGCAAGACGCTTAAAGCCCTTGCGCGACAAGTACCAAGGCAGCTTGGAAATTGTGATGCGTGTCTACTTCGAAAAACCACGGACCACGGTGGGTTGGAAAGGCTTGATCAACGATCCTTACCTGGACGAAAGCTACAGAATTGATGAAGGCTTGCGCATTGCTCGCCAATTGCTGATTGAAATTAACCGCCAAGGACTACCGGCTGGCAGCGAATTTTTGGATGTGATTTCACCCCAATATATTGGCGACTTGATCAGTTGGGGGGCCATCGGTGCACGAACCACTGAAAGCCAAGTTCACCGTGAACTGGCGTCGGGCCTTTCAGCGCCCATTGGTTTCAAAAATGGCACCGATGGCAACATCAAAATTGCCACGGATGCAATACAAGCTGCAGCCCGCGGCCACCACTTTTTGTCTGTGCACAAGAACGGCCAAGTGGCCGTTGTGCAAACCCAAGGTAACCCCGATTGCCACGTTATTTTGCGGGGTGGCAAAGCGCCCAATTACGACGAAGCCAGCGTGAACGCAGCTTGCAAAGATCTAGAAGCCGCCAAATTGCCACCGACATTGATGGTCGATTGCAGCCATGCCAACAGCAGCAAGCAGCATGAACGTCAGGTGAATGTGACGCAAGACATTGCGGCGCAAGTCAGCAAAGGCTCACGTCAAATATTTGGTGTGATGGTGGAAAGCCACATTGAGTCTGGCGCTCAAAAATTCACACCCGGCAAAGACGATGTGACCCGGTTGAAATATGCGCAGAGCATCACTGATGCTTGCATTGGTTGGGCTGACAGCGAGAAAGTATTGGAGATTTTGGCCAAAGCGGTTGAAGCAAGGCGCAAAAAATAAATTATTTTTTCTGCTTCAAGGCGTTCAATAATTTGTCGTGAATCCCGCCAAAGCCACCGTTGCTCATGCACAGCAAGTGGTCCCCCGCTTGAGCGTGTTTCATGACGGCATTGACCAACTCATCGATGTTTGCAGCCACTTGCGCTTTCTTGCCCATTTCAGCCAAGGTGGCGTTGGCATCCCAATCTAGGCCGCCGCTGTGGCAAAAAGACAGGTCGGCCTGCGCCAGGCTCCAAGGAAGTTGAGACTTCATGGTGCCCAGTTTCATGGTGTTGCTGCGAGGCTCAAAGATGGCCAAGATGCGCTGCGAAGCACCAATTTGCCTTCTGAGTCCGTCCAGTGTGGTCCGAATGGCGGTGGGATGGTGCGCGAAATCGTCGTACACCGTGACACCGTCCACCGTGCCGCGAACTTCCATGCGGCGCTTCACGTTTTGAAAACTCGACAAGGCTTGCGCTGCAACTTCGGGTGACACGCCCACATGCTCGGCAGCTGCAATGGCAGCCAATGCATTCAGTTGATTGTGAACGCCCCCCAATGACCAATTGACATGCGCCACTTTGTGGCCTTGCAGCATGACATCGAAATCACTGGGCTCTCCGTGGGCTGTGAAGTCACTCACGGCTGCGCCAAAGCTTCTGACCTCGCTCCAACAACCTTGTGATACCACACGCGCCAAACTCTCTTCCAAACCATTGACCACCAATCGCCCTTGGCTAGGCACCGTTCTTACCAGATGGTGAAATTGTTTTTCGATGGCCTGGAGGTCATCAAAAATATCGGCGTGATCAAACTCCAAATTGTTCAGCAACGCCGTGCGTGGTCGGTAATGTACAAACTTGCTGCGCTTGTCAAAAAATGCCGTGTCGTATTCGTCGGCTTCAATGACAAAGTAATTGCGTGAATGACCTGGTGCAACATCGCCCAGCCTGGCGGAGACGCCAAAGTTCAGAGGAACGCCGCCAACCAAGAAACCTGGTTTGAGGCCAGCCGCTTCTAAGATCCAAGCGAGCATCGAGGTGGTGGAGGTTTTGCCATGGGTGCCCGCCACAGCCATCACGTGCCGCCCTTGAAGGACATGTTCAGACAACCACTGAGGCCCACTGGTGTAGGGCGCGCCAGACTCCAAAATTGCTTCCATCAGGGGAAATTTGGGCTCACCTGTTGCAAGTCGGCTTCGGCTGACGACATTGCCAATGACGTACAAATCGGGTTTGAGCTTCATTTGGTCGACGCCAAAACCCTCAATCAACTCAATGCCCAAAGCCGCCAGTTGGTGGCTCATGGGGGGATAAACGCCAGCATCACAGCCAGTGACCCGGTGGCCGGCTTCCCTGGCCAATGCGGCCAAGCCGCCCATGAAGGTTCCGCAGATGCCCAATATATGAATATGCATAAGGGGATTTTAGGCGGTGCACAATGGTGAAATGGCAGATTTGACAGATGAAATTGCAGCTTCGGCTGCCCAATGGGTCGTAGAGGAGGGCTTGGAATATGGCCCTGCCAAAAAACGCGCCTTGAAAGTCTTGGGCCTTCCGCCGCGAACCCCATTGCCCCATAACGATCAAGTTGAAGCGCAGGTTCGGGAATACATTGAAATTTTTTGTGCGGAGACTCAGCCGAAAGAACTGCTGGCTTTACGAAGGCATGCCTTGATGTGGATGACCCGTTTGGCGGAATTTAGACCTTATCTGGGAGGCGCTGTGTGGCACGGAACGGCAACGCGCTTGTCTGACATTTACTTGCAGTTGTTTTGCGATGACACCAAAGCCACGGAAATTGAATTGATCAACAAAGGGGTTGATTTTGAGGCTCGTTCAGTCAATGGGCTTCAAGGGGAGCCAGTCGATGCCTTGAGTGTGCACAGCCATTGTGAAGAACTCGGTGAGGAAATTGGCGTGCACTTGCTGATCAATGATTTTGATGGGATTCGAGGTGCATTGAAAGCAGACGCACAAGGTCGCTCACCCAGAGGTGACTTGAACGCGCTTAGGCTATTAATTGAGGCATGATATCGGCATGAAGAACGAAGTTAATGAAAATAAAGTACCAGTTTCGGAAGTGACGCAGCTTCATGGCAACGAGCCCCTTGGCGCTTCTGCCCCATTGATGGGCCGGCGGCACTGGTTAATGGCGGGTCTTGGCGTGGCAGCTGGACTGACGGGCGCCTTTGCGGCCTGGCAAAAATTCCAACCTCATGGGGAGATGGACGGCGCTGTGGTCAATTTTTGGGCGCAAGAATTTGAAAAACCCGAAGGAGGCACCTTGTCGATGCGTGAGTTGCGCGGCAAGCCTTTGTTGGTTAATTTTTGGGCGACTTGGTGTCCGCCATGCATAGAAGAACTGCCGCTAATTGACGCCTTCTTTCAGCAAAATAAGGCTAAATCTCTTCAAGTTGTGGGTTTGGCAGTAGATCAGCCCAGCATGGTCAGACGCTATTTAGGGCAGAAACCATTGAGCTTTTACGTTGGCTTGGCTGGATTTAATGGCACTGAGTTGGGTAAAACACTTGGCAATGTTCAAAGTGTTTTGCCATTTAGCGTTATTTTTGATGCAAAAGGCATGCTTTTAGCAAAAAAAGCAGGCAAATTAGATCAAAAAGATCTTGATGCCTGGTTGAAAAAAGTGGTTTAAAGTCTTTCGCGGCATCATTTGCCCCATGAAAGCATTTCTAAATATGAGAATTGAGAGCATTTGTAGCTATTTAGATGTGTTTTTAGTGTAAATTCAGCCTTTCCGCAGGCAAACACAGGGGGTAACATGGATTTGCGCAAACTTAAAACCTTGATTGACTTGGTTTCTGACTCCAATGTCACTGAACTAGAAATCACAGAGGCAGAAGGCAAGGTTCGGATTGTCAAAGGAGCAAGTGCTTCTGGCGTACCCATCTCCACCCAGCAGGTCATGGTTCCAGCATCAGCACCGCTGGTTGCTGCACCCGCCCTTGCACCCACGGCTGCCGAAATTGCCGATGCCGCCGCAGTCACCGCTGCTGCTGTGGCAGCCGAGGCCTTGGCCGCCGGCCACTCAGTCAAGTCTCCCATGGTGGGCACTTTCTACCGCTCCTCTAGCCCGGGAGCCGCGCCATTTGTTCAGGTTGGCGACACAGTGAAAGAAGGCCAAACCCTTTGCATTATTGAGGCGATGAAAATTTTGAATGAAATTGAATCCGACAAAGCCGGCACTGTGAAACAAGTGCTGTGTGAAAACGGTCAAGCTGTTGAATACGGCCAAGCCCTCTACACCATCGAATAATCAACCGGGCTTCTTATGTTCAAGAAAATTCTGGTTGCGAATCGCGGGGAAATTGCACTGCGAATTCAGCGTGCATGCCGTGAACTCGGTATCAAAGCCGTGATGGTTTACTCCGAAGCCGACCGAGAGGCTAAATATGTCAAATTAGCTGAAGAAGCTGTTTGCATTGGGCCTGCCGCCTCCAATTTAAGTTACCTCAATATGCCGGCCATTATTTCGGCAGCAGAAGTCACAGATGCCGAAGCCATTCACCCAGGCTACGGATTCTTGAGTGAAAACGCTGACTTCGCCGAACGTGTCGAAAAAAGCGGTTTCCAATTCATTGGCCCGGCACCAGAATCCATTCGCATCATGGGCGACAAGGTGTCGGCCAAGCAAGCCATGATCAAAGCAGGTGTGCCTTGCGTGCCAGGTTCTGAAGGTGAATTGCCCGACGATTCTGTGGTCGTGCGTCGCATTGCCAAAAGCATTGGCTACCCCGTCATCATCAAAGCCGCGGGCGGTGGGGGTGGCCGTGGCATGCGTGTGGTCCACACCGAAGCAGCGCTGATCAACGCCGTGCAGATGACCAAGGCAGAAGCAGGTGCTGCCTTTGGCAATCCTTCGGTCTACATGGAAAAATACTTACAAAATCCACGGCACATTGAAATTCAAATCTTGGCCGATAAACACAAAAATGCCGTTTATTTGGGTGAACGTGATTGCTCCATGCAACGCCGTCACCAAAAAGTCATTGAAGAAGCACCCGCTCCCGGTATTCCCCGCAAGCTGATCGATAAAATCGGCGAGCGCTGTGTGGCAGCGTGCAAAAAAATTGGCTACCGGGGCGCTGGCACATTCGAGTTCCTTTACGAAAATGGTGAGTTCTATTTCATCGAAATGAACACACGCGTGCAAGTGGAACACCCCGTGACGGAGTGGGTGACGGGCATTGACATCGTGAAAACGCAAATCATGGTGGCTGCCGGTGAAAAGCTTCCTTTTACCCAGCGCCAAATTGAAATTCGCGGTCACGCCATTGAATGTCGTGTCAATGCGGAAGATCCATTCAAGTTCACACCTTCACCAGGCCGCATCACAACCTGGCACGCACCCGGGGGCCCTGGTATTCGCGTTGACTCGCACATTTACAACAATTACTTTGTCCCCCCCAATTACGACTCCATGATTGGCAAAATCATTGCCCATGGCGATACGCGTGCGCAAGCCATTGCGCGCATGCAAACTGCGCTGTCAGAAACTGTGCTGGAAGGCATCAGCACCAACATTCCACTTCATCGTGAAGTTTTACGTGACTCAAAATTTGTGGCCGGTGGCACCAATATTCATTACCTCGAAGAGTGGTTGCGTCAACGCAAAAACTAATCAATGTTTGAATTGAACTTGATGTGCCCAGAGGCACGCGTTGAAGTTTTGAGCGATGCGCTTGAGGCGCTGGACGCCTTGAGTGTTTCGGTTGAAGATGCAGACGCACAAACAGATCTCGAACAGGCCTTGTTTGGCGAGCCAGGGATGCCACCGCCCAAAGACGGTTGGCACAGATCCAAAATCCTGGCTCTTTTTTCCCAAGAGAGTGCCGCCAAAGAAGCTGCTGTTTTGTTGGCAGCACAAGATTTCTTCGTGGATTGCCAGGTTCTTTCCATTGCAGCTGTCCCCGATCAAGATTGGGTACGCCTCACACAGTCGCAGTTTGCGCCTGTCGAAATTACCCCTGAGTTTTGGATTGTGCCCACTTGGCACGAGCCCCCCTCGCAAGCTCGCGAGATCATTCGACTCGATCCTGGATTGGCGTTCGGTACCGGCACCCATCCCACCACGCGCATGTGTTTGCGCTGGATTGCCACGCACAATGTGAAGGGTCAGCGCATTCTCGACTATGGTTGTGGTTCAGGTATTTTGGCCATTGGCGCTGCCAAATTCGGTGCCCAAGAAATTGACGCCGTTGACATCGATGCGTCAGCCGTCACTTCCACTGAGCTCAATGCAAAAGCCAATCAGGTGAGCTTGAACACGGGCCTTCCTGAGTTGGCCAATGGCACTTATCAAACGGTGTTGGCCAATATTCTCGCCACCCCTTTGAAGGTTCTGGCCCCCTTGCTTAGCAACCATGTGGAAGTCAATGGGCATCTGGTTTTAGCGGGCATCTTGGCGCGCCAAGAGGAAGAATTGATTCAGGCCTACGCACCTTTTCTTCTCTTGAAGGTGGTCGATCGCGAAGACGGCTGGATCTTAATGACCGCCGAGAGAACAAGCACTCCCTGAATTGCCCTGGTCCTGCAGCTTTTGACGCAGCTTCAACGTTGAGGCTTGGCGCAATGATTGAGCTTGATTGGGTCCTCAGCTTGAAAGTGGGCGATCCGCCATTCGTCGGTGATCGCTGGCTCACTTTTTATCCCTAGTCGCCTCGCATGAAAAAAGCCCGACGCTTTTCAGCATCGGGCTTTGCTTTGCTTTCGCTTAGCGCTTTAACGTTGAATCAAGGCTTCGCGGCCGAAGGAAACGGCCATGCAGCTTGAGGGTTCAATGTCGTGTGCGCAGCGGCAGCAGGGGCA
>CAIMUZ010000037.1 GCA_903844775.1 uncultured Burkholderiales bacterium
ACAGTCGTTATCCATGGAACATATGTAATCAAAACCAATGTGCCAACCAATGGGATATAAAACGGCAACATTTATTTCAAAACATCGCGCATTTTTACTTTGGCGATATATTCCACAAGGTAAAGAGACAATCCCATGGGTGGTGTAACCAAGCCAATCATCAGATTGAATACAACAACCATACCAAGATGTACGGGATCGACGCCTGCTGCCATCAGGGGTTTTGCAATGATGGGCGCAATGACTAAAATGGCTGTCGTGCTGTCTAAAAACATACCTACGATCAAGAGCATCACGTTGACAATGAAAAGTAAAACATATGGATCTTTAGAAACTGAGAGCATCGCTGATGTAATTTGTTGAGGGATTTGTTCAACAGACAAAATCCAACCAAAAAGTGCTGCTACAGAGACGATGATTAAAATACCTGAGGTGGCTCGAATTGTTTCAAATGCAGCAATGCGTAATCCATTCAAGGTAAGTTTTTTGTAATAAAAAGTGCCAATCAAAACGGTGTACGCAACCGTAACCGATGCAACTTCTGTAGGCGTAAACCAACCGCCTAACATGCCAGCCGTTAATAAAACAGGTGCGGCAAGTGCTGGTATAGCGGGCCACATGTCATTTAAAAACTCTTTGGCCGTTGGCCACCTTTCAGCTCTTGGATAATTTCTTCGTTTTGCTAGCCATGCTGCAGTACCCATCAGCATGGCTGTACAAATTAAGCCAGGCAATATGCCACCAAGCAGAAGTTGTAGGACTGACGCACCCGTCACAGTCCCGTAAATAATGAGTGGAATACTGGGTGGAAAAATCGGTCCAATAATTGCCGATGAACTCGTAACAGCGCAGGCAAATGGAACGTTAAATCCTTTTTTGCGCATCGCATCTATTTCAATCCGACCCAGTCCGCCGATATCTGCTAGCGCTGACCCAGAGATTCCAGAAAAAACCAGGCTACCAAAAATATTGACTTGCGCTAATCCACCAGGTAAGCGGCCAACAGCGGTATTTGCAAATTGGTAGATGTAGTGTGAAATTCCAGAGCAATTCATCACACTGCCAACAAATAGAAACACAGGGACCGCAATTAAGGGAAATGAGTCTAGTGAATACAGCATTCGCTGCGCAACAAGGTCAGCGGGTATGCCGTTGATAAAAAGATAAGCCAAGCAGGGCAGTCCAATGGCTAATACAACAGGAAATCCCAACAAAAAAAGTGCTAAAAACGACGCAATTACGATATAACCAGCCACTGTATTTCCTTAGGTTAAATTGGTCGTTTTGTCGTTAGCTCGTCCTGTACGAACAAGATGAATCAGGACCATCAAAGTTTCTAAGGCAAGTAAAAACATGCCAAGTGCAAGAGGGGACATGAAGATATAAAAAGGCATTTCTAAAGTTGCGGTTTGATTCTCCAAATTTCTTGAAATCGTTAAGATGGCCGCAATGCATATAGAACCGAAAAATACGATTCCTAAAATCTCAATCAGTATTTGAGTCAACCAACGCAGTCGGTCCGGCAGCATGGCTTGAAGCTCCTCCATGCAGATTTGACCCCCATCTCTGGTGACATAGGATGCAGCCAAGAATGAAAGGCAGATTAAAAAATACCGCGCTAATTCTTCTGCGCCGCTCATGGGGATCCCAAAGACGCCACGCATAATAATTTGCGCGAGCGGCGTTAGGATCAACATGAGCAGCAAAAATACGCTTAATCCCCGTACTGTGGCTCTGATGAATTCGAGGAGTCGCGTCATCTATTTATTTCACATTACGAATTTCTTCGATGTAGCTTGACCATTCTGGAAAATCTTTATTGACTTGAGCAAGCACTGCTTTTCTAAATGCTTCCAAATCAAGACCATCTTTACTCTCGACAAAAACCATGCCTTTTGCTTCGAGATCTTTTCTGTATTTAGCAGATGTTTCTTTGTCCCAATCTAAAGTTTTTCTGCCGACCTCTGCCATGGTGTCTTCCATGATTTTTCGATCACCAGCGGATATGTTTTGCCAGATTTTTTCATTGACAAATACAGACAAGACGGACTGCATGTGACTTGTCATCATCACGTACTTTTGACCTTCGTAGAGCTTTAAATTAAAAATGTTGGGCAACGGATTTTCTTGACCTACAACCAATCCTGTCGCAAGTGCTGTTGCCAATTCTGATACTTCTACAGGTGTTGCAACTGCTCCCATCCCTGTCAACATCGATGACCAAAGTTTGACTGGAACACCGCGATATTTTTTACCAGCCATGTCTTTAGGGGATAAAACCTTTTCTTTAGAAGTGAGTTGTCGAGTGCCTTGGAAAAAACTACCAACAATTCTCATTCCACCTTTTTCTACAAGCTGCTTGTTAATTTCTTGTAAAGCTTTCGAGTTTCTTGAATCCGTGGCTCGCAAGCTGTGCTCTGGATCACGATAAACAAACGGCGTATTGAAAACAGCAGTTGCTGGAAGAATTTTCCCCAACGAAGCAAAATCATGATGACCCATCGCAATGGCGCCGGCTTTGATGCCGTCCACCATTTCGCCAACGCCCCCTAACTGAGAGTTTGGAAATACTTGAATTTCAATTCGGCCAGATGTTCTTTCTTTGACAAGCTTTGCCACTTCATCTGCGTACAGAGTTTGTGGAGCGTTTGCAACGCCTACATGGGCATATCTCAGTTTCGTTTGAGCAAATGCTGAGCTGCATGCCAATGAACTTGCAAAGGCAAGTGCCACTAGCATTGATTTTTTCAACTTGATTTTCACAGTAGTCTCCTTTTGGGTTGCAGAAATTAACGTTGTATGACTTTGAGGATTGAAGTGGTGTCTAACTCTGAGTGACCCATTTCAATCAAAATACGGTAAAGGGTCAGAGCTTGTGATGTCATTGGAACAGGCACCTTTAACTCGGTTGCATAACTTGCGACCATGTCCAAGTCTTTAAGGAGTTGTCTGGCATACCCGCGAGGCGCAAAATCGTTTGCCATCATTCTTGGGAAAATTTGTTGCAACAAAACCCCATCAGCGTGTCCGCCAGACAAAGCTGTTGGAACTAAATTGGCATCAATGCCAGATTTTTTAGCAATTGAAGCCGCCTCGGCTATGACGGCATGCAAGCACCCGACAATGAGTTGGTTAAGTGCTTTGGCAACCAAACCACTGCCTGGCGGTCCCATGAGTGTTAATTGACCTGCAATCGTCTTTAAAAGTTTTTCATTGTTTGAATATTCATCAGGCAGGGCGCCCAACATCACTGTGAGGTTGCCGCAAGCAGATGCCGCTGGACCGCCCGATACAGGCGCATCGATCCAAGCGCAACGGGTTTGTTTTCTAAACAATTCAATTAATTCACGACCTTCGCTGACTGGATTGGTTGAAAAGTCAATAACGCATTGCGGCGTTTGCATCACATTTGCAATTCCGCTTTCTCCGAAAACCACATCTTTAACTGCTTTGAATGTCGGTAAATTCAATAGAACAATTTGCCCAGACTTGGCGACAGACTGCAAATTCGCATGCATAACAAGACCAGAATTTTCTGCTGCGGACATCTGTTGTGGATTTATATCAAACCCATGTACCTCATAGCCACTGTTGATCAAGTGCTTTGCCATTGGTAGGCCCATTAACCCTAAGCCTATGTATGCAATTTTGGGTCGTGAGCTCATGACAGCCCCATATCGTATGTTCGGATGGCGTTTACTCTGAAAAGTTTGTCTTGTTCGTCATCTGTCAGGTCTAAAACGATCTCTTCAAATCCCAAAAATATTTCATCAAAACTTGCACAAATCTTATCAACCGGAAAATTACTGGCGAACATGCATCTATCTATACCGAATAATTGAATCAGTGTCATAACAATATGACGATTGACTTCAGCAGTCCATGGCTTCTTTGGAATTCCAATTCCAGAAATTTTGACAGAGATATTGGGGCAATCGCTTGCCATTTTCATGGCTTTTATCCAAGCTTCAATACCTTCCTTGCTTCTATCGGACGGCAGGCCAGAGTGATTAATGATGATGGAGGTGTTTGGATAGGTGCGTGCCAAGGTTTGCGCATCCTTCATATGCCACCATGGTGTTTGAAGATCAAATCGCAAACCAAATTTGCCCAGTGCTTCGAATCCTTTTCGCCATGCTTTGTCCTTCATGCCCCCATCCTCTGCGATACCAGGCTGAGCGTTTGCTTTCGGTTTGTGTCGGATGCTCTTGACAAAATCAAATGAACTGTGGAATTCCAATTTTTCGCTGGCATCCTTGTCATCTAGCCGGACATGCATGACAGCGACGGTTGGTAATCGTTGCAATTTCCGAAGTTCATGGATGTATTCAACTTCACCTTTTGAATCGCTTGGATCCCACTCTGTTTCTACGTAAACAGAGCCTTGTATTTGGTACCTAGTCGTGTCTTGAAGGTAATCACTTAGCAAATAATTTTTCTTAATCGCAGCGTAGCTTCCATACCTGAACGCGATGGGCGGTTCATCACGTAGCCAAGGATGATAGTTTTTTGTCAAATCCCAAAAGTGATGATGGGAGTCAACAATCAATCGTTTAGCAGGTTGAGGCGAAATTGCGGTGGACATCAAATAATTTGGTAATCTGTAATTACGGATTCAAGTATAGTGAATCTCGTAGAATCCACAATATCCGTTAATACCCTCAGTTTTTTGAATCGCAGCCAATGGCCACCAAGGACCCAATTGCCAGAACCTCATTGCACACCGAGGTCACTGCACGCTTGCGCAGTTTGATTGTGGAGTCCCGCATCAAGCCCGGCGAAAGGGTTCCTGAGTTAGAAATCAGCAAAGATTTGGGTGTTTCCAGAACCCCCATTCGCGAGGCTTTGAAGGTCTTGGCGTCTGAAGGCTTGGTCGAGTTGTTGCCTTTGCGAGGTGCCGTGGTCAAGGCTTTCAGCCCCAAAGACGCCGCCGACATGCTGGAGGTGATGGGCATGCTCGAAAGTTTTGCAGCGCAAAAGGCTTGCAACGCAGCGCAAAAACGAATCGACCAAGTGCTGGCCATGCACGAGAAAATGAAGGTCTTGTTTGTCAAAGGCAAGCGGCCCGAATATTTTGAGTTAAATCAAAAAATTCACGACGCCTTGGTCGACATGGCCGATAACGAATCCTTGGCAATGGTTCACCAAACTCTCAGCAAACGCATGCGCAGCTTGCGTTACAGCGGCAACAGTACACCCGAAAATTGGCAAGGCGCTTTAGAAGATCATGAACTTATTGCACAAGCACTGGCTCAACGCGATGTGAAGAAAATCAAGAAAGCCGTGAACGACCACTTTGCAAATACGATTCAAAGAGTTGTGAAGAATGTTAAGCCTCACATTTAATTTCACATCATTTACAACCTGGCGGTTTTTTATTCAACTACCAGTCAATCCCTGATCATGAACCACCCACTACCCACACAAGCTCCCAATCCATGGAGTTTTTTGCCATTTGCGCTGACGATTTTTACGAGCGCTTTTTTGTTGTTTCAGGTTCAGCCCATGGTCAGCAAACAAATCCTGCCATGGTTTGGCGGCAGTCCCGCAGTTTGGACCACAGCCATGTTGTTTTTCCAAACGCTTCTGTGCTTGGGCTATCTATATGCCCATGCTTTGGCCGCCTTGCCCTCCCGTAAAACACAGGCCCGTATCCATTTGGTCTTGTTAGTGCTTGCGGCCTTGTTGGCTGCCAGAGTGCTGCCCAGTTCGGAACTTCGGCCTGATTCACCTGATTCACCTTTATTTCAGGTGCTGCTGATTCTGGGGGCCAGTGTGGGCTTACCTTATTTTTGTTTAGCAACCACCGGGCCCTTGGTCCAGCACTGGTTCACCAGCACGGCACACGCCTCATCGGTTTTCCGTTTGTACGCTTTGTCCAATGTAGGTTCTTTCTTGGCACTTTTGTCTTTTCCTTATGTTTTAGAGCCTTGGCTAGAACAGCAGGAAATGGGGCAACTATGGACCGCCGGTTTTTGGGTGTTTGCCTTGCTTTGTTTGCCGGTGGCTTTGGGCGCTTGGCAAAACAATTCTTCCAATAGCACCGCCGATGCTGATACAACAGAGGATTTGTCCAATAAGCAAAGGGAGGCGGTCAGCACGCTGAAGCCCTCGCTGATCCAGCGCATGACCTGGGTGGCCTTGCCAGCATTGGCCTCTTTGGTTTTCATTGCAACCACCGATCAGATCAGCCACGATGTGGCACCCGAACCAAGGCTTTGGGTTTCGACGCTGGGTTTGTATTTGTTCACTTTTATCCTGACTTTTGACCATCCTCGGTGGTACCGCCCCAAGTTATTTGCGTTCCTCACGCTGATTTTTTTGCTGGCCACCTCCGGCTTGAACGACATACCGAATTGGCTCGGTATTGAGTGGGACTATGGCGTCAATGAAGTGCGTTGGTCGCATTACGCCTTGTTGTTCGTGGTGTGCATGCTGTGCCATGGCGAGTTGTACCGCCGCAGGCCTTTGGACACACGTCGATTGACTGAGTTTTACCTTTGCATGTCAATTGGGGGTGCATTCGGGGGCTTGTTTGTAACGCTTGTGGCCACCCAATTCTTTGACGATTACCACGAATGGTTGATGGCTTTGATTCTGGTGGCCTTGTTGGCCTGCCATGTGTTGTTTCAGTTCAGCGTTCAGTCACGTGGCCATATGCGTCATGCCATGGGCGCTTTGACGGCAGTGGCCATGGTGGCTTTGTTGTACGTCATGCAAAACCCGTGGTCTTGGCGTGAAGTCCGCAAGGACGACCGAACCGAAGTTTTGCTCGACCAAGTCCGAAATTTTTATGGTACTGTTTCTGTGAAGGAGCGACGGTTTGTATCGGAGCCCGAGCTCAATGACCGGGTATTTTTCAGCGGCAATGTGACCCACGGTCAGCAGTTTCTCTCGGAAGCGCTTCGTCATGTGCCAACCACTTACTATGCCCGAGACAGCGGCATTGGAGAGACTTTACAGTGGGCCATGGGCCAGAAGCCGTCGCTTTCGGTTGCATTGATTGGTTTGGGTGCCGGCACACTGGCCAACTATGCCCGCCAAGCCGATGCCTATGACTTTTATGAAATCAACCCTGCGGCCGTGCGGATTGCTCAAGCGTGGTTTGATAACTTGTCGACTTGCAAAGCGAGTGAGCAGAATATTTTGTTGGGTGATGCAAGGTTGCGCATGGAGCAGCTGCCCAAAGACAAGCTGTACGACGTGATTGTGCTAGATGCTTTCACAGGCGGATCAGTGCCCATCCATTTGTTGACACGTGAGGCGTTTGAAATTTATCGCGCTCACCTGAAACCGGATGGTCATATCGCGATCAATATCACCAATGCTTATTTGAATCTTTACCCGATTGTGAAAGCTCAAGCCGAGGTCTTGGGCATGGCCTTCCGGCACAAATACCAGGCCGTAGATGAGGAACGCAACGTGAGAAGGAACCTGCACTTCATCATGACGCGTGACCAGGCTTACCTGAAGGCGTATCCATCGGTCAATCGCGAAGATCGGGATGATCAGGGGCGTTTGCTTAGCAGCGAGCCTTACGACCAGCCGGGTTTGAGATTGTGGACAGACCAATTCAGCAGCATTGCGCCGATTGTTCGGTGAGTTGAAGTTGATTTAAGTTAATTTAAGTCATCACTGACGTTTCTATGTCTTGGCTATTGAAGACAGTTTGAAGCAATGTCAACGAGTCAGAATTCCAATATCGCCGTTGAATATGAGATAAAAAAAGCAAACCCATCCAAGCCCAAGAAAGATACCAATTAGGTACATGGGATACCGAATGGCCTGATCGCTGGTGCCTTGCTTTTTGCCTGTCACCATAGATCGAATTAAATTTTCTTTTTGCATCAAGCTCATGATAATTGCCGCAAGCACGTGAATTGCGATGACGACTATGGTGAGATTTGCCATGAGTTCATGAGCCTCACTCATTAAATCACCCAGAAAATCTTTAACACTCCAATACCCAGTGATGCCAATGAGCAAGATAAAGACCATCAACAAAATCATTGCTATGGCGCCTGCAGGATTGTGCCCAGGGCCAATATGGTCTTTGCCAGTCAGTAGTGACTTGATGTGTTGAAGAGTTGATTTCGGCCCTTTAACAAATTGGGTAAATCGAGCATACCGGGTGCCAGCCAATCCCCAAACCATTCTGAATAGAACTAAAGCGCAAGCTGAATATCCAAATGCGTAGTGAAGCATCTGTTGGGCTTCACTTTCAGATGTAAGCCATGCCCCTGCGAATGAAACAACCAAGAGCCAATGAAAAACTCGAACTGGTAAATCCCAAACCAACACCATTTGTTTTTGATTGGCAAATCTCATTTGGCGGGTATCCGAATATTTTTTTCTTTAAAAATACCACTTGCACCATCTGTGTGACAGGCTAAACAATTGGCAGGACTCTTTATCCCATCTCTCTTCCATACATCGGCTTTGACTTTGTCGTGCTCGTCGATGAACCAAGAACTTTTCGTGATTCGATTTTCTGGTGTAAATACAGAATACTTCTTCCTAGTAGAAGCATGTTTAACAAGCCATTGGGAAATTTCAGTTTGATTTTTGAGATCAAGGCTAGCATCTGACCCAAAGTGCTTATCCAAGCCGGACATGATGCTCTGCCAATTCTTTTGACCCAGTAAGCTCGGTGGATAGGCCATGTGGCAACTTGCACACTCGACCTCATAAGATGGGGGCTTATCAGAAGGCATAGGTGCCTCTGCAGCAGCAACTTGCAGGGACAGCAGAATAGTAGAGAAAATTAGGTATGAATTTTTCATGTGAGTCTTATTGAATGGTGATCAACCAAGAAAGAACATCCGCCTTTTCTTGGGTGCTGCACTCTCGTCCGAGTACATCATTGCAGTTTCTCTTGAACCATTTTTCAGCTTTTGCCAGGTCACTGAATCGAGCAGCATTATGAAAGGGGGACAGCGGTTTAATTAATTTGCCTGTGACAATGTGTTTGGTGTCATGGTTTGGAGGAGATTCATGACAAGAAGCGCAACTCCACTCTTTGCCATGTTTTGCATTAAAGAACTGTTCCCCGCGAGACGCTAAAGCTTTTCCTGACTTTGCTTCGTAGCCAGTTAGTAATTCTTGAGGAGTTGCTGCAAAAGTGATGTTGGCTAAGACCATCACCCCTGTAAAAATCATTGTTTTATTTATCATGTATTCATTTTCATTTTTTAAATAAATCAGTATTTGTACTTCGTAAGACTCATTTCTAAATTGTTACGAAGTTAAGTTACAAACTGGTGGCGATTCGTTGATTGTTAATCCTTACTAGTTTTGATGATTGATATGCGTCAATTGCCACTCAAATAAGCCTAATTTAAAAGCAGTTGACTTAAGTCAATTCCCACCGGCCAAATAATTGCAGAATCACTCATGCTTTCTTAAAGCGTTTTAACTTCTGTCAGTCTTTTGCGAGAACGCATGAAAATTTTTCCATTGCTGAGTTCTAAGCGTTTTCTAATTCTTTTCGCTGTACTTACTTTGCTGACCAGCATTGTTTTTGTTGCATTGCGCATAGGGCCACTTGCGCCAGTCAGAATCACGATAGTTCGAATTGAAAATAAATCTTTAACGCCGACTATTTTTGGAATTGGTGGCGTGGAAGCCCAGCAGAGTTGGTTGCTTGGCCCGCTTGCTGCAGGCCGTGTCTTACGCGTTCATGTCAATGTCGGTCAGCAAGTGAAGTTAGGACAATTGCTGGCAGAAATGGATCCTTTGGATTTGGATCAGCGTTATGCATCTCAAGAAGCGCTACTTTTGAAAGCGATGAGCTCACTCACCGCTGCTCAGGCTCAGCTAGATGATGCTCAATTTCGTCTGGAAGTGGCAAATGCCAATTGGGCTCGACAAAAAGAACTCGCGCATCAAAACTTTATCAGTCAAGGGGCCTTAGAAATACGCGAACAAGAGCTGTTATCCGCCCATGTAGTTCTTAAAGTTGGCCAAGCTAGTTTAATTTCTGCTCGCCAAGAAATTCTAAAAATCAAAGCAGACAAACAGGCTGCCTTATTGCAGCGGCAATCAATGCGTTTGACAGCCCCTGCAGATGCTGTCGTGACCAGCAGAGATGCCGAAGCGGGTAGCACCGTGGTGGCAGGTCAAGCTGTATTGCGTTTGTCACAGCCCACTGGCTTTTGGATCAAGATGCGTGTAGATCAGGGGCGATCTTTCGGTCTTGCTGTGGGCTTGCCTGCCGTCATTGTTTTGCGTTCGAATCCTCTTAAGCCTTTAGCTGGAAAAGTAGAGCGTGTTGAGTGGCAGTCAGATGTCGTCACTGAAGAGAGAATTGCGCAAGTATCTTTTGATCGTTTGCCATCCAATCTATCGATTGGGGAAATGGCTGAGATCACTTTAACCCTGCCTGAAACAGCGCCCTCATTGATTCTCCCTCAGGTCAGTGTTCGGCAGTTTCAAGGGCGTATGGGTGTTTGGAAGCTAACGCTCAATCAGCTTAAGTTTGTAGAGGTTAAATTGGGTTTATTCAGTCCTGACGGGTGGGTGCAGGTGCTACAAGGCATGAAGCAGGGAGATGAGGTGGTCGTATACAGCGAAAAATCTATCACGCCTGAAATGCGTTTCAAAGTGGTCGAGACCTTGATGAAGAAGCCATCGACATGATCAGTTTGGCGGCCCGAGATATTGGCCATAACTGGGCGAAGTTTTTGCTCACCGGCATTGGCCTGGGGCTTTTAATTGGTGTCACACTCACAATGGCAGGCGTGTTCAGAGGCATGGTGGACGATGCTGAAACATTGCTTACCAACAGTGGTGCAGATTTATGGGTTGTTCAAAAAGACACGCAAGGGCCATACGCTGAGTCATCTAGTTTGAAAGACGATGTAGTGCGAAGTATCGCTGGCATGCCCGGCGTCTTGCAGGCAGTCAATGTGACTTATTTCACCATGCAAGTGAGTGTTTTAAAGCATGAAGGCGCTCAAGAAACCAGAAGCATGGTCGTTGGCATTGAGCCCGGCATGCCTCATTTGCCGGGGCAGCCTTCTTACTTGCTTGCTGGTCGTCATCTCAATCAAAGCCATTACGAAGCTGTGGTTGATGTCAAAACAGGTTTCGTCATCAGCGACAAAATTCAAATTCGCCGTCATGTCTATGAAGTCGTCGGCATTACCCAAAGAATGGTGTCATCAGGTGGCGACCCCATGGTTTTTATTCCTCTCAAAGATGCCCAAGAAGCGCAGTTTCTGAAAGATAACGATGCGATCGTCAATGAACGGCTTCGAACAGCTTTAAATCCAAGTTTCAATCGTCCTTCGGTACCTGGTCTTTTAGATGCAGTACAAAATTTACAGACCAGCAGTCGAAATGTGAATGCCGTGTTGGTCCGTGTTGCGCCCGATTGGAGTCCTGATTTTGTAGCCGAACCGATTAAGAGGTGGAAACATCTCACGGTTTATACGCGTGCTGACATGGAAGAAATTTTGATCAAAAAGTTAATTGCAACGTCTGCCAAGCAGATCGGTATGTTTTTGGTCATTCTTGCCATTGTCAGCGCCGCCATTGTGGCCTTCATCATCTACACCATGACTTTGGGGAAGATTCGCGAAATAGCTGTTCTAAAGTTAATTGGTACTAAAAATGCCACTATTGCTTGGATGATTTTGCAGCAAGCACTGGGCTTAGGGGCCATTGGATTTGTTGTCGGAAAAGTTGCCGCCACAATTTGGGCACCTATTTTCCCTAAGTTTGTTCTGTTATTGAATCAAGATGCGCTCATTGGCTTTGTACTCACCATGTTAATTTGTGCACTTGCCAGTACATTGGCAATCAAAGCGGCATTGGGTGTTGATCCTGCCCAAGCGATTGGCTGAGGAACCGGCCATGACGAATGCAATGGGTGGTATCAAAATTGAGGAACTCCGTAAAATTTACGGTCACGGTGATACTGCTGTAGAGGCATTGAAAAATGTCAACATGCACGTAGCGCCAGGTGAAGTCATTGGGCTTGTAGGCCCCTCAGGCTCTGGTAAAAGTACACTGCTGAAATGTTTGGGGGCCATCATTGAGCCAAGCTCTGGGAAAATGACGCTGGGCGACGAGCTCATTTACGACAATGGCTGGACGATTCCAGATTTGCGAGCCTTGAGAAGAGATCGCATTGGGTTTGTTTTTCAAGCTCCCTATCTCATCCCGTTTTTAGATGTCACAGATAACGTTGCGCTGTTGCCAATGTTGGCAGGGGTTGCAAATCCGCAAGCTCGGGCACGTGCTCTTGAATTGCTAACTTCTTTGGACGTTGTACATCGCGCCAAAGCAGCGCCTTCGCAGTTGTCGGGTGGTGAGCAGCAACGTGTTTCTATTGCGAGGGCATTGGCCAATCGACCTCCCGTTATTTTGGCGGATGAACCCACAGCACCTTTAGACAGTGAAAGAGCGCTTGGAGTGATGCGCATCCTGAATGCCATGGCAAAACAATCCAATACGGCCATCATTGTGGTGACACATGATGAGAAAATAATTCCTACATTCAAGCGCCTTTATCACATACGAGACGGTGTAACGCATGAGGAAGTGGGAGAAGGCCGTCCCTTGGACGCATAGATGTCATGAGTTCCAGTGTGGGTCGAGTTTCTTGGTAAAACGATTCAAGTCTTCAAAAAAAGGCAGCGCGCCACCTTCCACGGCATGAAACTGCCAGTTGGGTTTGTCTTCAACTGTATGACGGCCACGGTAATCGGTGAAATCTCCGCGAGTGGCCATCGACACCCAGACTGGATCTTCCAAACTCTCATACAGATGGTTGATGTCGGTGCTAAATAGGAAGGCTGATACAAAATAGAAGGGCGCATTTGCAGCGCCTGGCTGTCTTGATGTCAGCAAACAATAACGCCAAAATGTCTCATCGATATTTTCAGTTCCCCATGCACCTTTTAAAAAATACCGGATGACGCTGGGGCGGGTCAAGTTATTAAAAATACCCTGGCGCCAAAAGCTCAAGGTCAGCAAGCGATAAAGCCAAGGCAATCCCAGAGTTCCGCCTGCGGGCCCATAGCGTCGTTTTGTTCTGCTAAAACCTGTGGGGCTGACCAGAGCAAGTCGCCGAATACTTTGGGGCGCTTCGTATTTGGCGCGTGCAGCAAACTCGCTTGAAAGCGATACCGCCAATACATCTGCTACTTTACCGCCGTTTTCAGATTGGATGATTGCCAGCACAGCGTGCAATGCGTCCGTCATCAAGCGCGGTGTATAAGGCCGGGCACTGCGGTCAGAAAAACCAAAACCTGGAAGCTCAATGGCGTACACCGGACGCTTTTGCCGGTAATGTGTGAACAAGGGTTCAACTTCGGCTGCCGAGGCAGCAGCATTAATGCTGTGAACGAGTAACAGCGGCGGCAGTTCGCTGGCTGCGCCTTGAGGCCCAGCGCTGTAAATGCTGACGCGGCCGGCCGGCGATTCTATGTCGCGTCTCTGTGCGGACAAGGCGGGTGGCAATGATGGCGGCAGTGAAAGTGAGGATGATTGGTTCACACCCAATGCTAATGGCAATTTGCCATTTTGTAGCTTCAGGGTTGATTCAAATTAGTACCAAATAATTCATTGTAATTATTGAAATAAAATAGTCATATATTTCTATTAAAGTTGAATCATGGAAGGTAAATACGTCATTAAAGCACTTGCCGCGTTGGCTCAGCCAAACCGCCTGCAAATTTTTCGAGCATTGGTCGTGAAGGGTGCTGATGGAATGACGCCTGCATTGATCTCCGAGGCGCTGGGCATGCCTGCCAACACGCTTTCATTTCATTTGAAAGAGTTAATGAATGCCGATTTGATATCTCAAGAGCGCAGTGGCCGCAACTTAATTTATAGAGCCCAGTTCGACCGCATGAATGCGGTGCTGACGTATCTGTCCGAAAACTGTTGCCAAGGGCAGGCCTGTGAAGTCAAACCCGAAGCTATTTGCAAAACCTGTTAAATCGAAGGAATCCCAAGTGACTGATGCAACACCATTGAACGTCCTTTTTTTATGTACCCATAACTCGGCTCGGAGCATTTTGGCAGAGGCATTGCTCAATCATTTGGGACAAGGAAAATTCAAAGCTTATTCAGCTGGCAGTAGTCCCAGAGACAATCAAACTCCCAACCCGATGGCCATTGCGACACTGGAGAAGGCGGGTATTTCTACAGACGGATTAAGCAGCAAAAGCTGGGATGTTTTTGCAGCGCCAAATTCACCTCATATGGATTTAGTGATCACTGTTTGCGACAACGCAGCAGGTGAAGTTTGTCCTTATTGGCCAGGTCAGCCAGCTACGGCACATTGGGGATACGCAGATCCATCAGAAGGAACAGGCACTGATTCTGAAAAATTCGAAGCGTTCACTCAAACCCTTTTTCAAATTAAAAGACGCCTTGAAATTTTTACAAGCCTGCCGTTGACCCGCTTAAACAAAATGACCTTGGAAAATACTGCGCGAGAGCTTGCGAAGAAATGATTCATTGGAAAAAATATTTTGCAGAGCTAGTGGGCACGGCGGCTTTGTTGTGCGCCGTGATTGGCTCGGGCATCATGGCGGAACAATTGGCTGCTGGAAATACGGCAGTTGCCCTTCTGGCCAACACGCTGGCCACAGTCTTTGCCTTGTATGTCCTGATTGAAACGCTCGGGCCAGTCAGTGGGGCTCACTTCAATCCAGTGGTGTCGATGGTGATGGCCTATCGCAAAGATTTAGCGCGTCATCATCTGTTTGCCTATGTCGTCGCGCAACTTATGGGGGCTGCATTGGGTGCTTGGGCTGCACATGCCATGTTTGAGCTTGAAATATTGCAATGGTCCACAAAAGTGAGAACAGGACCCGCGCAGTGGTTTGCTGAGGCAGTGGCCACGGGAGGCTTGTTGTTCGTGATCTTGCGTTCCCCAGAAGGCAAGGCCTCTTCTATCGTGGCTTGCTACATTGGTGCGGCATACTGGTTTACTGCAAGCACTTCTTTTGCAAATCCTGCAGCTGCTTTTGGCCGTATGTTGACCAATACATTTGCGGGCATCGCGCCCTCTGACGTACCTGCCTTTGTATTGGCGCAAATCCTTGGTGGATTCCTGGGATTGATGCTTCATTCTCTTTTGAAGTCTGAGCACCAACCTACGCACAGCTAAGCGTCATATTGATGATCCAAATTTTTCACAACCCAAAGTGCGGAACACCTGAATTTGTCATTCGTGAAAAGGAATTGTGTGTCTGATCTCACAAATCAATTGCCCAATCTTGATGAAAATTGCTTTAAAAGGCCCGACCTGATGTTGTTAGATCCACAAAAGGCATCAAGGCATTCACCCAGATTTTTGTTGTTGTATGGTTCTTTGCGTGAGCGTTCATACAGTAAGTTATTGACGCTAGAGGCAGCCAGATTACTAGAAGCGATGGGTGCTGAAGTGAAGGTGTTTGATCCTTTGGGTTTGCCGCAACCCGATGCCGCGCCAGACTCTCATCCAAAGGTGAAAGAATTGCGTGATTTGGCAACTTGGTCAGAAGGCATGGTCTGGTGCTCGCCTGAACGCCACGGTGCAATGACAGGCATCATGAAAAGCCAGATTGACTGGATCCCTTTATCAGTGGGCGCTGTCCGCCCTACCCAGGGTAAAACTTTGGCTGTGATGGAAGTCAGTGGAGGATCACAATCCTTCAATGCGGTCAATCAAATGCGAATTCTAGGTCGCTGGATGAGGATGTTCACGATTCCAAATCAAAGCTCTGTGGCGAAAGCATTCTTAGAATTTGAGGAAGATGGTCGCATGAAGCCATCGTCTTATTACGACAGATTGATTGATGTGATGGAGGAGTTGGTGAAGTTCACGCTCCTCACTCGCGATGTGGCACCTTATTTGGTCGATCGTTACAGTGAACGCAAAGAATCAACTGAAGCAGTGGCTTGAAGGAGTCCTCGCGCTCCAAAGCTCAGAGTTGGTTCGGTAACTGGTCTAGGGTTTTTTCTCGCGCACGCAAAATCAGCAAGGCCAAAACGCCGCTGGCAATGAGCCCCATGGAGACATGGATGGCTTTTTGAGAGATGGCATAAGTGATGCTGGAATAGGTCAGCCATGCACAGGCTGCGCAAAAAATCAGGGGAAGCACTGGGTAAAGTGGTACCTTGAAGGGGCGAGGGGCGTGCGGATCTGTTTGTCTCAGCCACAGCAAGGCCAGTCCAACCAAGAACAAGAAGCCCCAGAAGACGGGAGCGGTGAACTCAACCATGGCAGAAAATCCGTCTGCTTCTTGGGTGCCCAAGGCAATCAAGCCAATGCTGATCACGGCTTGGAGAAGCAAGGCTTGTTTGGGGCTGCCAATGTCCAGTTGCCATTGGCCAAGCTTGCGCAGAGCTTTCCAGTCACTGCCCACCGCAAAGTTGGTTCGAGCGCCGACAAACATGGTGGCATTGATGCTGGTCAAAGCGGCAATGGCCACAAACAAGCCCAAAGCTTTTTGCGCCCAAGGCCCAAAGGCTAGACCCAGCAAGTCGCCTGCTGCGGTTTTGCTTTGGCTTAAGCCACTCAAGCCCAGGCCCAACAGCAAGGCTGTGTTGACCAGCAGATAGATCACCGTCAAGGCAACCATGCTGGCCAAGATGACCCAGACAATGGTGCGCGGGCCACCCTTTAATTCGGCTGAAATGTACGCAGCCTCGTTCCAGCCGCCGAAGGTCAGTAAAACAAAAACCAGGCACAAACCCCATTGCGTTGGCGCAGGCGCTTGGGCGAACCATTGGATGGCGCCGGATGCGGGCGCATCGACCCAAAATCCTGCTGCGACAACGGCCAACAAACCGATCACTTCGGTGACGGTCAGCCAAGTTTGCATGCGCGACGAGGCGTGAATGCCAGCAAGGTTGACCGCTGTCAACAGAATCACAATGAGCAGTGCCCATATGGCACTGGAGTAGGCCCCTAGGTTAACCAGCGTGCTGATGTAATCACCAAAGACAAAGGCCAGTAAGGCGATAGAGCCTGTGTTGATGATTGTGGCGCGTGACCAACCGTAGATGAAAGAAATGTTGCGCCCAAAAGCCCTGTGTAGGAAGTGGTAGTCGCCGCCTGCATTGGGGTAGGCTGTGCAAAGTTCCGCATAGCAAAGCGCGCCAACAATAGAGATCATGGCGCCAGCCAGCCACAAAACCAGGGCCCAGCCTGCATCTCCGCTGATGCTGGCAACCAGTGAGGGCGTTTTGAAAATGCCAGCACCAATCACAATGCCCACAATCAGCGCCACAGCTGAAAGGGGGTGCAGCAGACGAAGCAGATTGGCGGGGGCAGAGCTATCGGGTTTCATTTGGATCATCCAACAAGGTGGTGAGCTTCAAATTGGCTTCAAGGTCGGGTGATTTCGACGGGGGTGTGCCTAAAATCAGAAACGACAGTGCCTTTGAAGCGGCCACCTTCCAAACGGCCTGAGAAGGCGTGCACCTTGCGGTCTGAGGTCGTGAATTGAAACTTGACCTCATCGCCTCGCAATTTGGCCCCCATCATTGGGAGGGTTTGACCGCCACGGGTGAGAGTGCCGCCGATGTTTTGAAAGGATTGACTCATGATCACGCGAAACGGCCCACCTTCTAGTCCGTTCATCACCCAAGGTCCTTCAATTTGCGCAGGGACCACCCAAAAATAGGCCTGCGTAGATTGATGCGACATGATTTCGTCAGGCTCCCAGTCTTCCATGCTAAAGGAGTTAGAAACCACGCGTGTGCCGGGCTTCATCTTGAGCAAGATGGGGCGAAGCTTCATGTTCAAGTGCGGCATCAAGTAAAGGGTGACCACGGTTGCAGAGCTAAAGTCCTCTTGAAAAATGTCTCCCGTAATGATCTTCACTTTGTCGGTCATGCCAGCTTCGGCCACTTTGCGCCGGGCAAATTGAGCCATGTCGGGGTTGAATTCAATGCCGACCGATTGCGCCCCATATTTACGCGCGGCGGTGATGGCGATAATGCCGTCTCCCGCGCCCAAATCGAACAATTTATCTTGGTCGCTGACCTTGGCTGTTGTGAGCATTTTTTCGATCAGGCCTTCCGGAGTGGGGATCCAGATCACATCCTTGCCGGCTTGACCACGCACAGGCTCGTAGGTCGCGGGAGTACCTGTGGTGGATGAGCAGGCCACATTGAGCCAGCTGGCCAGCAGCACGGGAAATAAAACACGGGATAACTTCATAATCAACTCTTATCTAGATTGATTTGTTGTGGTCAAAAAGGTGTGTTCAAAGACGGCACCTCAAAAAAAAGAATAGATTAATCTTTCTTTGTGTCTATTTTGATGGATTTTGATTTTTTTATCTCGCTTCAGTGTTTACCCTTGATTTCTGCATCATGGCTGAACTGTTCATGAAACAGTGCTTGGTAAAGCGGAAAAAATACTGTTCAGAT
>CAIMUZ010000038.1 GCA_903844775.1 uncultured Burkholderiales bacterium
AGTCGAGGTAGCTGCGGCGCATTTCCTCTTCTAAACTGATGGGGAGGGTTTCTTTGGCAAACTGGGTCATGAGGGGTCAGGCGCACTGGGTGAAAGAGTGTCATTTTAGGTCCAAAGAGTGTCGTTGATATGCAACACTTCGTTCAGATTGAAATGACTCGGATCAAGGGGTTTTCACCAATTTGGGGAATTGACCTCTGTCTATGGCACAATGATTTCAACGTTATGGGTGATGGTCATTCATTACGTATCTTTTTTCGCGGGATGTCTGCGCTTTTATTCCCCATGAGGAGAACCATGAAAAAATTCAACAATGTGGCAATGGTGTTGGCTTCAGCTGTTTTGGCAACTGCCGCAGGTGCGCAAACCGTCGACAACTGGCGCAGTGGCGCGGGCGATGCCTGGAAAAACGGCTCAGGCCAGTGCTGGCGCAATTCCAGCTGGACGCCTGCTACTGCAGCGGTAGGTTGCGATGGCGCTATTGTGGCGACTCCAGCCCCAGCTCCAGCGGCTGCGCCAGCTCCTAGAGCGGCAGCCCCAGCGGCAGCCCCAGCAGCACCTGCAGCCCGACCACCAGCACCAGCACCAGCACCAGCACCAGCTGCCGCCACCAAGGTTACTTACGCTGCTGATACCTTCTTTGACTTTGACAAATCAGTCTTAAAAGCTGATGGCAAAGCGAAGTTGGATGATTTGGTTGGCAAAGTGAAAGCCATCAACTTGGAAGTCATCATTGCCGTGGGTCACACTGACTCAGTGGGCGCTGATGCTTACAACCAAAAGTTGTCTGTCAAGCGCGCTGACGCTGTGAAGGCTTACTTGGTGACCAAGGGCATCGAGAAAAACCGCGTTTACACAGAAGGCAAGGGCGAGAAGCAACCCGTTGCTGACAACAAAACAGATGCAGGCCGTTCTAAAAACCGTCGCGTTGAAATCGAAGTTGTTGGCACACGCCCCAACAGGTAATCAAACCAAGGTTGACGACCTCAACCTTGACCTTGGTTCTAAAAAGCCTCCCTCGGGAGGCTTTTTTACTTTCGGTGACAATCGAGCTCATGAGCACACATTCAAACCCCTCCCAATTCTCATCCGCCAATGTTGATCCCGCTGAACTGGCCAAGTTCTCGGAGTTGGCCCATCGCTGGTGGGACACAGAAAGTGAATTCAAGCCACTTCACCAAATTAACCCCTTGCGCTTAAATTGGATTCAAACCCTTTCGCCTCTCAAGAACAAGAAAGTGGTCGACATTGGTTGTGGTGGCGGCATTTTGTCGGATGCCATGGCGCGACAAGGGGCAGAGGTTTTGGGCGCAGATTTGGCTGTTAAATCTCTCAAAGTAGCGCAGTTGCATGCACTGGAGGCGGGCACACAAGGTGTTCAATATCGCGAGATCAGTGCAGAGGATTTGGCGCTTGAGCAGCCAGGGCAATTTGATGTGGTGACCTGCATGGAAATGCTCGAGCATGTGCCTGACCCAGCTGCCATTGTGAAAGCCTGTGCGGCGTTGGTGAAACCTGGCGGGTGGGTGTTTTTCTCGACCTTGAATCGGAATCCGAAATCATTTTTGTTTGCCATCGTTGGGGCTGAGTATGTGCTCAACTTGCTGCCGAAAGGGACGCATGAATACGCTCGCATGATCAAACCCAGTGAGCTGGCCGATTGGTTGAGAGCGCAGGGTTTGGATCTGATTCAAATGAAAGGCATGACCTATAACCCATTCACGCGTGTGTACGCCTTAAATTCAGACACCGATGTGAATTATTTAATAGCGACACAAAAACCGTTGGCAAACTAATTGCAGCAAGGTGTAGCGATGAAATTTGAGAACGTTCAGGCAGTCTTATTTGACCTTGATGGCACACTCATCGACAGCGCGCCAGATTTGGGGGCAGCAGTCGACAAAATGCGCGTGGCCCGTGGCATGTCGTCTTTGCCTTTGTCGCATTACCGCCCCATGGCAGGCGCCGGTGCTCGCGGCATGATTGGATTGGCATTTGGAATGACGCCTGAGCATGCCGATTACGATCAATTCAAAGAAGAGTTTTTTGTCAATTACGAATCGTGCATGACTGAACGAACTTTTGCTTTTGAGGGTGTTGCAGAACTGATTGAAGAATTGCTTCACCAGAAGCTGCCTTGGGGCGTGGTCACCAATAAGTCCAAAAGGTTTGCGGAACCTTTGACCCAAGCCATGCCTCTTTTTTCGAGTGCTTCAGTCGTGATCAGTGGTGACACAACACCGCATGCAAAGCCTCATCCAGCGCCGTTGTTGGAAGCGGCAAGGCGAATTGGAATCGATCCTTCGGGCTGTGTTTATGTGGGTGACGATGAGCGTGACATTGTGGCGGGACTGGCTGCAAACATGAAGACAGTCGCTGCGACCTACGGCTATCTCGGTTCTAAATCCGATGTCAAGAGTTGGAATGCGCATGCACAAATCGATGCGCCTCTTCAGTTGATGCGGTTTTTGGCCGCCTGAATGTCGTTTTCAATCTGATTGATTCCCTCACATGAGCGACCTGTCAATCACCCGCATAGGGCAAATTCGTGAGCGACTTCGTCGAAATGGCGCAAGGCCAGCTCACGAGCAAAGAATATTGCGTTTATGGTCGCAAGCAAAACCTCAGAACAGCGGCAGTCGCCCCTTGGAAAGCTTCATGCCCACAGCGGTTCGTGAAGATCTGCCTGGTTTGAGCGAAGATTTATCGGGCTTGCTACGTTTGCAGTCTGAGCACCACGCACAAGATGGTTCTGTGCGTTGGTTGTTGGCACTTCGGGATGGCCAAACAGTTGAAACCGTGGGCTTGCCGCGCGATGGAGTTTGTGTCTCATCGCAAATAGGTTGTGCAGTAGGCTGTGTGTTTTGCATGACCGGTCGTGATGGCTTGATCAAGCAAGTGGGCAGTGCGGAAATCGTTGCGCAGGTGGCGTTTGCCCGCCAGTTCAGACCCGTGAAGAAAGTGGTGTTCATGGGCATGGGAGAGCCAGCGCACAATCTCGACAATGTGATGGAGGCCATCGAGGTGCTGGGCACGGTGGGTAATATTGCGCACAAATCTTTGGTGTTCTCGACAGTGGGCGACCCTCGAATTTTTGAACGTTTGCCCCTTGGATCTGTGAAACCTGCATTGGCGGTGTCTTTGCACTCAACGCAAATTAAGTTGCGTTCTGAATTGCTGCCGCGCGCTCCCCAAATGACGCCTGATGAGTTGGTGGAAGCCGCAGAAATTTATGCCCAAAAAACAGCTTATCCGATTCAATATCAATGGACTTTGTTAGAAGGCATTAACGATACACAAGAAGAGATTGAGGGAATCGTCAGGCTACTCAAAGGCAAGTACGCACTGATGAACATGATTCCTTATAACTCAGTGGACGATCTTCCTTTTAAACGGCCCAGTTGGGAACGCGCAGCAGAAATAGCACGCACCCTTCATCAACGTGGCATCTTGACCAAGCTGAGGAATTCAGCAGGGCAAGATGTGGAGGGCGGTTGTGGTCAGTTGCGCGCGCGTCATCTTTTGGGCAGCAAGCCGCTGGACATTGCAGTACCCAATATGACCAACATGCCTAAAAGGACCATGATCAAGCTCACTGTTTCGCCTAAGAAAAGCACGCCATAAATCAGTGCAAAAACAGGAATTAAAAAGGTGACGGTTAAGGCTTTGGCAGGCCCCGCACGATTGATCAGTCTGAAAAAAAGAACATAGGCAATGCCAGTGCATGCAACGCCAAGCATGAGCACGGAGGCCCATGCTTGCAGGCCGGGCATCGATTCTGGGAGCGCAAACATGGCCGGTACAGTGAGGACCAATCCAGCGCCAACTTGACTGCCAGTGGCCGACACAAGCGGTGGAAGAGTTGGCATGTATTTTTTGTTAAAACTGCCAGAAATAGCGTAGCAGACAGTGGCCAATAAACATGCTGCCATGGCCGTGTACTGGCCCCACGCGCTGTCATCAGGATTGGCTGCCTGATGGAAGCTTGTTTGGTTGGTGGCCAAAAGCGAAACCCCTAAGAATCCAATGAACAGTCCTGCAATACGCCAACGATTCAATTGGTCACCTAGCCAAAGCCAAGCCACCAGACCGGCGAACAAAGGCGTCACAGCATTGAGGATGGCCGACAAGCCAGTCGATATGTGCATCACCGCATAGGCATAAAGGGCAAATGGCAAGGCCGAATTGATCACACCGAAACCTAAAACAAGTTTGCAATTTGACTTGAAGATGCCAAGATGACCTTGCCAGACCATCAGTGGAAATAAAAGCACTGCAGCAATACAAACTCGAAGCCATGCTGTCAGAAGGGGACCAAATTCAGCAGCACCTAATCGCATGAACAAGAAGGATGAACCCCATAAAGCGCCGAGCATCACATAATCAATGCGCCAGTCTTGCCGGTCGTTGGTCGAACTGATGTCACTCATGATGCTTGTGAGGCCTCCAGATTCAGCAAGGCCTCTTTGCGCCAAATGCCACCTGCATAACCTGTCATTTGGCCCTGGCTTCCTAACACTCTGTGACAAGGAATGAGGACGCTGATGGGGTTGCGCCCAATGGCGGTTCCCACAGCGCGAACTGCACGGGGTTTGCCAATGGCTGCTGCAACTTGAGCGTAACTGCAGGTTTGTCCCAAAGGAATGGCCATCAATGCGTGCCAAACGGCAAGCTGAAAGACCGTACCGCCTTGCAAATCAAGTGGCAAATCTTTCAAAATTTGTCGCGGACTAAGGCCATGGTGCCACTGCCCCTTGGCGAAGTCTGATAAAAGTTTCTCTGCCGCCTTTAGAAAGGGATGGTGTGGATCCTGGGTCCATAGGTCCGTTTTAGGAAAGTGCTGTTGATTCTCAAACCAAACCCCGCTCAAACCTGCAGGACTGGCTGCCAAGCTGATGTTTCCCCAGGGGCTTGAAATGGATTTATAGCAAATGTCTGGATGAGAATTCATGCGGCAATCCTATCCGATTTCAGAGGGGAGCGCGCCTACAATAGGGCATGGTGAACTTGCTTTGTCTGTAAGTTCTTAGCCCCCGTTCAATTTACCGCGTCTCATTTTTATGCAAGTAACGGCTTCTATTTTTAAAGCGTACGACATTCGTGGCACATTCCCCAGAAACTTGACTGAGGAATTGGCGGAAGGCCTTGGCCGAGCTTTTGGCACACTTGCCAACAAAGAAGGATGTCATACGGTGGCCGTAGGCCGTGACGGTCGTTTGAGTGGCCCCGCTTTGTCTGCAGCATTGATTCGCGGTTTGATCTCAGTGGGCATTGAAGTGAAAGATGTGGGCTTCACCACCACGCCGCAACTTTATTTTGCAGCCCACACCCTGTGCAACAGTGGTATTCAGGTCACTGGGAGCCATAACCCCAAAGATGACAATGGTTTCAAGATGGTCTTGGGTGGCCGGGCTATTTATGGCGAAGAAATCCAAGCTTTGAAAAATATCATCGAGCAAGAGACTTGGGCTTTAAAGGCTGGTGGCAGTGTTCAAATCATGGACATATTACCAGCGTATGTTCAGCGTATCGTTTCTGATATTCGTTTAAGCCGCCCGATGAAAATTGTGTTGGACTGTGGCAATGGCATTGCAGGTGCCAGTGCACCCGGTATTTTTCGTGCCTTGGGTTGCGAAGTGATTGAATTGTTCAGTGAGGTGGATGGCAGCTTTCCCAACCACCATCCTGATCCCAGTAAGCCAGAAAATTTGAAAGACCTCATCGCCACTTTGAAATCAACAGGGGCTGAATTGGGTTTGGCCTTTGATGGCGATGGCGATCGATTGGGCATTGTCACGCAAGATGGTGAGACCATCTATCCTGATCGCCAGATGCAATTGTTTGCTGAAGATGTGTTGAGCCGTGCCCCTGGCGGCACCATTTTGTTTGATGTCAAATGTTCTCAACGACTCGCTCCCGCCATTCGAGCGGCCGGCGGTCAAGCCCTCATGTTCAAAACGGGCCACTCACTCATCAAAGCCAAGATGAAGCAAATTGAAGCGGCGGGTGGCCAGGCGCCACTGGGCGGTGAAATGAGCGGCCACATCTTTTTTAAAGAGCGTTGGTATGGTTTTGACGACGGCACTTATGCAGGTTGCCGCTTGCTTGAAATCGTCAGCCGCAGCCCTGATGCCAATGTTGTTTTAAAAGCGCTTCCCACCAGCTTTAGCACCCCAGAATTGAACGTGTCGTGTCAGGAAGGGGAGCCTCACATACTGACTGCGCAGCTCTTGAAAGTGGCTTCCCAATACTTCTCTGCGCCAGCAGAAATTTCAGACATCGATGGCCTGCGTGTTGATTGGCCCGATGGTTTCGGTTTGATTCGCGCCTCCAACACCACGCCCGTGTTGGTGCTAAGGTTCGAAGGTCATACCCAAGATGCGTTACAACGCATTGAAAATGAAATGCTCAGGCTGCTAAGAACTGTGAAGCCCGATGCGAACATTCAGGCTTCAGCCCATTAAGCAGTTTGAAGAAATGGCGAGCATCCTGCGGGGCATACTTGCCATGGCGCTCTCAGGGGTTCAAGAGTGCGTTGATGCCGGCCAAATCGGTTTCGTTGAGTGTGCCTGCAGCTTGGCGCAATTTGAGTTGTCCCATCAGTACTTCATATCGGGCCTTGGCCAAATCACGTTTAGTTTGAAACAATTGGCTTTGGCTGTTCAGCACATCAATGTTAATGCGCACACCCACTTGATAGCCAAGCTTATTGGCATCCAGGGCGCTTTGACTGGAGGCTTCAGCGGCTTGCAAGGCATTGACTTGGCCAATGCCTGATTGCAATCCAAAGAAAGCAGTGCGAGTGGCCTGCGCCACTGAACGTTCGGCAGCTTCCAAGTCTGAGCGGGCTTTGTCTTCTAAAGCCAAGGTTTCTTTGATGCGGTTTTGAGTGGCATAGCCAGCAAACAAGGGCATGTTAAAGGCCACGGTGATGCTGCTTGTGTTGGTGTCACGAATCGCAGCATTGATACCGCTCACACCATTTTTATAACGTGCAGGTGTATAGCCCGCAACCAAATCCACCGTGGGTTTGTGGCCGGCTTCTGCTTTGGAGGTTTCAAGCTTTGCAATTTCCAATGCAGTCCGAGATTGAATGACGGAGGCGTTGTATTCGGCTGACTTCTGGACCCATTGATCTAAGCTTTGGAGGTCTGGTGAGGTGAACTTGGCCTGACTCGACAAAGACTTGGGTTCGATGTTATTCGAGCCCACCAACTGATTGAGTGCCAAGCGTTTGATTCGCAAGTCATTGTCAGCCGCAATTTCTTGGGCAACGACCAAATCGAAACGCGCTTGCGCTTCTCGCGTGTCGGTGATGGTGGATGTGCCGACTTCAAAGTTTCTTTTTGCGGCTGCCAACTGCTCTGCAACCGCTACTTTTTGCGCTTTGACAAATTCAAGGCTCTCACGTGAAATTTGCACATCAAAATAAGCTTGACTCAATCGAACCATTAAATCTTGCTCGGCCGCTTTGAGCAGCACTGACGCCAATTCCAATTGGCGCTGACTCTGTTGGAGGGATGCGTTGTTGGCGGGTCGATATAAAGGCTGAGTTGCATTCAGCGTGGCCGATGTACTTTGGGCTGAAAGTGTTAGAGAACTTGAAACAGTTTCAACATCTGTTTTGTTGATGTTGGCGGACAAGCCAATCGTCGGCAACAACAATGCCTTGGCTTGTTCGCCTTTTGCCAAATTGGCCGTGTATTGCGACTGTGCCGCCTTGTAGGTTGCATCGTAGCCGCGTGCTGTTTCAAACAAGGACAACAAGCTTTGTGCTTGTGCTGATCCCGCGAAAGCAGCAGTCAAGGCCAGCGTGAGGGGGAGGAAGCGCAAATTCATGGAGTTCTTTCGAGGCAATGGCCAGAGGGATAAAAATCTTTAATAAGTAGGAACGCGGGCATCAACTTGGTTGGACCAAGCGTGAATGCCGCCGCTGATATTGGTGACGTTCTCAAATCCATGATTTTCTAAAAACGATGCGACTTGCATACTTCTGCTGCCGTGATGACAAAGACAGGCAATGGGCCTTTTTTTGTCCAGTTCAACAATGCGGGCAGGCACAGTTTGCATGGGCATGATCAAGACTTCAAAGCCAGAAGAAGGTGCAATGCTCGCCAGCTCACACTCCCATGTTTCCCTGACATCTAAGACCAAGGGTTGACCATGGGTGGACGCTTCTTTGAGCCAGTCGCTGAATTGTGTGGGGCTGACTTGTTGCATGAGTATCAGTGAATTCTTTGAGCAGAGCGGGTTGAGCTTAGAAGGAAAAACGATTGTGTTCAGGGAAGCCCTGCAGGCGAGGGGCCATGGTGTCCCATGGCTCTGAGGTTTGCCATTGTTGTTCAGCTTGGCGGGTGATGACGCTGGCGCGCATCACGGGCTCTTCCCCAACGATGGCGATCAGACGTCCGCCCAATTTGAGTTGGTTCAGCAAATTTTGAGGAACGTCTGGCACTGACCCGCTCAATAAGATGACATCAAAGGGGCCATCGGCTGCGGCGCCCTGACTGCCATCTGCTTGTCGAACTTCGACATGGGTGATTCCGGCTGTTTGCAAATTGATGCGCGCTTGCTGCGCCAATGCAGGGTCAATTTCAAGGCTGAGCACCGAGGCGGCTTGGTGTGCCAGAAGCGCCGCCATGTAGCCTGAACCTGTGCCAATTTCCAGTACTTTGTCGGTGGCTTGAATGGCTGCGTTTTGCAGCAGTCGGGCTTCCACTTTGGGTGCCAGCATGACTTGGCCTGCATAGCGGGAGGACTGCAATGGAATTTCCATGTCGGCAAAGGCCAGTGCTTTGTGTGCCAAAGGAACAAAGTCTTCCCGTTTGACGACCGACAGCAATGACAAGACTTGACCATCCAAGACATCCCAGGGCCGTATCTGTTGCTCAATCATGTTAAAGCGTGCTGTTTCGTTGGTCATTTTTACTCCAGGGGGTATCTAATTCTAACTGCTTTCATTTTAACTTCAGCTAAGCCTTAAGACATGGTTTTTTGTTGACCAGACCAGCGCCTTTTCAAAAAATTGCTTAAATCGTCCATGTAGCAATAAACCACGGGGACCACCACCAAGGTGAGCAGTGAAGAAGTAATGACCCCTCCAATCACAGCTTGCCCCATCGGCGAGCGTTGCTCAGATCCCTCGGAGATGGCAAATGCAAGTGGCATCATGCCAAACACCATTGCCAAGGTGGTCATTAAGATCGGTCGCAACCTGACTTTGGCGGCCATGAGCAGGGCCTCATTTCTATTCAAGGGTTGAATGGTTTCTCCATTGTCAGAAACACCGCCTTCGCGAGCTCGAATGGTGAAATCAACCAACAAGATGGCATTTTTGGTCACCAAGCCCATGAGCATCACAACCCCAATCGCAGAGAACATGGAGAGGGCCGAGCCGAAAGCCATTAGAGCGAGCACAACACCAATCAAGGTGAGAGGAAGGGCCGTCATCAGGGCCAAGGGTTGTAGGAAACTCTTAAACTGACTGGCCAGAATCATGTAAATAAAAATAACTGCCATGATCAGCGCAGTCGTGGCATATTGAAATGATTCATTCATGCTCTTGGTGGCGCCGCCAAATTGATAACGATAGCCTGGGGGCCAAGTGACTGAATCTAACACTTTGCGAATATCGTTTGAAATTTCGCCGGCCGACCTGCGAGATGCATTGGCGTTGACGGAAACTTCACGCATCAAATCACGCCGGTTAATTTGGTTGGAGCCGGACGTTTCTTCAACATTTGCAATTTGTCCCAATCGCACGGTTCTGGAAGAGCCGTCGGCCATAGGCAAAGTAAATGGAATGCGTTCTAGATCTTGGGGGCTGTTGCGAAACTCGGGTGCAAGTCGCACATTGACATCGTAGGTTTGGTCATCAGGCGCACGCCAGTTGCCCACAGTTTGGCCGGCTACCAGAATTCGCAGTGAGTTGGAAAGAGGTGCAACACTGAAACCGACATCGGAAGCTGATTCGGACAGAACCTTGATGGCAATAGAGGGTTTATTGGGTTTGACGCTTGAATCTAAATCGACCAGGCCTGGAATGCTTCGAATCTGCGCCATGATTTGCAGTGTTAAGCGCTCCAGTTCACGTTGATCTGCACCTTGCAAGGAAAATTCAATTTGTTTATTCCCGCCTACAGAATCTAGCGTACCGACGTGGGTCAAGGTGATGCCGGCAACTTGGCTGAGTCGTTGTCGAAACAAAACTGACAAATCTTCCACGTTGCGTTGTCGGAGTTTGCGGTCAATGAGACGTATGTAGATGCTGGCGTTGTTTTTACCTTGTGCGCTGGGCGTATTCATCCCAGTGAGGGTGTACTGAACTTCTGGAAACTCACGAATAATTTGTTCAACCTGCTTGGCCTTCAGCGCGGTACTTTCCAAAGATGTGCCGACAGGCGTTTGAAAGTTGAGTGTGGTTTCAGAGTAATCGCCTTTGGGAACAAACTCTGTGCCTAACAGAGGCACCATCAAGACACTGGTGATGAAGATACCTGCGGCCATCAACAAAGTAGTTCGCTTGTGTTCAAGTGCCCAGGCCAGCATGGTCTGGTACTTGTCTGCCATTTTGTCCGTCTGAATTTCAAACCAGTGCGTCACTCGGCCGATGGTTCGATCGTACAGGTGGGGAGATGTCTTGGGATCGTTTTTAGATTGGCCCGCAACATGGATGCTAGGGTCATACCAAACGCTGGACAGCATCGGGTCAAGTGTGAAACTAACAAACATGGAAATCAGCACAGCAGCCATGATGGTGATGCCAAACTCATGAAAGAACTTCCCAATGATGCCTTCCATAAATCCGATGGGCAAAAATACGGCCACGATGGACAAGGTGGTGGCCAACACGGCAAGTCCAATTTCCTCAGTGCCAATCATGGCAGCGTCATAGGCCTTTTTACCCATTTGCACATGTCGAACGATGTTTTCTCGAACCACAATGGCGTCGTCAATCAGGAGCCCGACACACAGTGACAAGGCCATCAGCGTGATCATGTTGACAGTGAAACCAAACATGCTCATGAACCAGAAGGTGCCGATCAGAGAAATGGGCAGCGTCAATCCTGTGATGACCGTTGAGCGCCAAGAGTTTAAGAAAAGGAAAACAATCAACACTGTGAGCAATGCACCCTCTATCAGGGTTCTTCGCACATTGTCGACGGCCACTCTAATTTGACGAGAACCATCCGACACAGATTCAAGTCGAATCCCGGCAGGCACTTGTTTTCGAAGCTCTTGGAGGGTTCTGGCCAAGCCGTCTACCACCTCAATGGTGTTGGCATCCTGTGCCTTTTGGACGGTGAGGATGAGGGTGCGTTCGCCGTTGTAAAGCGCCATGTTCTCAATTTCTTTTGCACCATCTTTGACCTGCGCGACTTGTGACAAACGGATGGGTGTCGTGCCTTTTCGCGCCACGATGATGTTGGCAAAGTCTTCAGGCCGCTTCACGCGCGACTGAACTTGAATGACGCGTTCTTGTGTGAAAGATCGCAGCGCACCTACAGGTGAGTCTTGATTTTCATTCCGAATCGCAGCTGCAATTTGATCGGCACTGACGCCCAGTGACTCCATCGCGTCTGGCCGGAGATAAATGTTAATTTCTCTTCGGCTACCCCCTAATACATTGACAGCGCCCACACCGCGAATATTTTCCAACCGCTTTTTAATCACTTGTTCGGAATAGTTGGTGAGCTCAACCAAGCTGGTGGCTTTGTCATCTTTTGTTGTTTCAGGGATCACTGCCAAAGACCAGATGGCTTTGCTTGTGGGATCAAAGCGAATGACGCGGGGCTCTTTCACTTCGTCTCTGAGGGTGGCGCGAATTCCTGCTACTTTTTCACGCACATCGTCGGCTGCTTTTCTGCCGTCAATGTTGAGTTGAAACTCAATGACCACGACCGATTGATTTTCATAACTGCGGGAGGTGAGGGCGCTGATGCCAGCGATTGAATTGACACCTTCTTCAATCTTTTTTGAAACTTCGCTTTCTACAATTTCAGGCGAAGCGCCGGGGTACTCTGTTAAAACCACGACAACAGGAAAATCAATGTTCGGAAATTGATCGACCTTCAATCGCTGAAATGAATAAAGTCCCATGACCACAAAGGCGAGCATGATCATCGTTGCGAAAACGGGATTTTTAAGACTAACGCGTGTAAACCACATGGTAAAGACTTTGTGATTTTCGAATCAGGGCTTTGTACCTGGCGAGACAGTTCCAGTGGGCGCTTTTGTGCCGTTCAGTGCCTTGACCAAAGTGCCATCACGAACGGCGCCTGCACTGGGGGTCAATACTTTCATGCCCTCGGGAATCTCTTGGGTGGCCATCATGGCTTTACCCTCTAGCTCGCCTTTGATACCAATGGAAACCTTCACGTGAACCACTTTACCGTCCTGAATCGTCTGCACATAGGGCTCTGATTGGTCTGATCGAACACTCTCCAGAGGAACCACGACAGCTTGCACTTTTTGTGTCCCCAAACTGCCCTGCACAAATACGCCTTGTCTCAAAGAGGGTTGACCTTGCACGCCCAGATAAACCAAGACGCTGCGACTTCCAATTTGTGTGCTGGGGTTGATTCGAAGAACTTTGGCAGTCACTTCTTGCAAAGAGCCCTCGATGAATAATTTTGCAAATTGACCTAGCTTGACGTTCATGGCATCGGCTGATGTGAGTGTGGCTTCAAGTTCAAGCTGTGAAAGATCGACCACTTCCACAATGCGCGCATCAATCGACACGCGTTCGCCAACTTGTACCAGCCGCTGACTGATGAATCCGCTCAAGGGTGCTTTTAAATTGCAGTCCTCGACAGCTTTGCTGGCAACATCCAAGGCAGACAAGGCTGCTTGATAAGTGGCTTTGGCGCCATTGAGATTGGCCATGGATATTTCCAGGGCAGTTTTGGAGATGAAGCCTTGATTGACCAAGGCATTGTTGTTGTCGTATTGCCTTTGCGCCACTTCAACTTGGGCGCGAGCTGCTTCAGCTTGTTGTTGAGCTTGCCGCTGTTTGGCCAAATACTCGGTGGCGTCGACTTTTGCAATCACTTGCCCCGCGCGCACGGCGTCTCCTTCACGGGCTTCAAGTGCAATCAGTTCTCCTGCAACGCGCGCTTTGACCATGGCACTCCGAACAGCCTTCAACGTGCCAGATATTGGCAAGCCTTGCGTCATGCTGATTCTCTGAGCAACGATCACATCACTGTCCGTTAATTCAATGCTTGGCGGCATATTTGATTTGATCTCAATGCCGTCTGCTTTGCGATTTTTGAAGCCACCAAATTGGTAAATGCTGCCCGCTAAGACGGCCAATCCAATAAGCGCTAAGAGAAGATTTTTGGGAGCCATCATGTTTTTTTAGATCGACAGACCCCGGACAATGAGGTCTGCATGTTGTGCAATAAATTCTTCGGGATTGGGCTGCGCAGAGCCTTCGTGACAGAGCGCTGTTGAGTGTTTAGACATGATCAAAAACAGCAGGGGCGAAATGATTGCCATGGCGGTGTGATCAGTATGGAAGTTTTTGAATTCGCCCTGCATGCGGCCGCGCTCTAGAACGTCCTTGACCAATTTCATGGCTGGGAAAATAACTTCCTCTTGATAAAACGCTGCCAGTTCTGGAAATGAATTCGCTTCACTGATGATCAACTTGGTAATGCCAGAGGCTTTGGTGGAACCATATCTGCGCCACCACGCCAGCATCAAATTTTTAAGCAACTGCCGGCTGGGACCTTTGAAGTTGGCGGCTTCCAGCACACCTTCTGTCACCGCCTTTACAACGTTTTCACGAACAACGGCTTTGAACAGTTCTTCTTTGCTGGGGAAATAAAGAAAGAGTGTGCCCTTAGATACACCAGCCCGCGCAGCGACTTCCTCAGATTTGGTTGCGGCAAAACCCTTCTCGACAAACAAGTCCAATGCAGCTTCCAGCAACTCACCGGGTCGGTGTTGCTTTCTGCGTTCGCGTTTCGGGGGAATTAAAGTATCTAGCACATTAATGACTCGTTGGTTAGTAATGTACGGTTTTGTTTTTTGAGCGTCAAGCCTTTAGGGTTGATTGAGGAAAAAAAAGACCGCGAGTGCGGTCTTTAAGAGGGGGCTTAAAAAGCCATTCGCTGGCGATGGGGCCTCAATAGAAGGCCTGCAAACCTGTCTGAGCACGTCCTAGAATGAGGGCGTGCACGTCGTGCGTACCCTCATAGGTATTGACCGTCTCCAGATTGATCATGTGACGAATGACGTGGTATTCGTCGTGAATACCATTGCCGCCGTGCATGTCCCGCGCCATGCGAGCGACATCCAAGGCTTTGCCGCAACTGTTTCGTTTGATCAAGCTGATCATTTCGGGCACAGCTTGACCTTCGTCCATGAGGCGTCCAATGCGCAAGCAGCCTTGAAGGCCCAAAGCAATTTCCGTTTGCATGTCAGCCAATTTCTTTTGAATTAACTGATTTTGCGCCAATGGGCGGCCAAACTGAACGCGATCCAGCGTGTATTGCCGAGCACGGTGCCAGCAATCTTCGGCTGCACCCAGTGCGCCCCAAGCAATGCCGTAGCGGGCTTTGTTCAAACAGCTGAACGGGCCTTTCAGGCCAGACACATTGGGCAGCATATTTTCTGTCGGCACAAAAACATCGTCCATGACGATTTCGCCGGTGATGCTGGCGCGCAAACTCATCTTGCCTTCGATCTTCGGGGCTGTGAGACCCTTCATGCCTTTTTCTAAAATGAAGCCGCGAATGGCTGACTGACCATCGCCTTCGCCGCCTAATTTCGCCCACACCACAAATACATCGGCAATGGGTGAATTGGTGATCCACATTTTGGCGCCCTTCATGATGAAGCCGCCATCGACGGGCTTGGCACGCGTGATCATGCTGGCAGGGTCAGAGCCATGATTGGGTTCTGTTAAGCCAAAGCAGCCTACCCATTCACCTGTGGCCAATTTGGGCAAGTACTTTTGCCGTTGAGCCTCTGAGCCAAATTCGTTAATGGGATACATGACCAAGGAACTTTGAACGCTCATGGCACTGCGGTAGCCACTGTCGACGCGCTCGACTTCGCGAGCCACCAAACCGTAGCTGACATAGTTCAAGCCTGCACAGCCGTAACCCTCAATGGTGGAGCCCAAAAAGCCCATGCTGCCAAATTCATTCATGATTTCACGATCGAATTTTTCATGGCGGGCGGCCATTAGGACGCGTGTTTGTAATTTTTCTTGGCAGAAGTCGTGGGCAGCAGCAACGATGGCGCGTTCGTCTTCGCTCAATTGAGAATTCAGGAGAAAGGGGTCATTCCATTGAAAGGAGGGCTTCATGATGTTCTGGCTTTAAGTGTTGAATGAGCTGATTTTATAGGCAGCCTGATTGTCCCATGTATTTGTTCTATTGGTAGGACAATGTTCCCCCTTGGCGTCGGGCTACAAGAACTTTCTTTGCAAGGGGATTTGATGCGAGTGACCTAAAATTCGACGAAAATACAAACATGAATCCTCTCACACAAACAGAAACCATTGTTCTTGGCGGCGGGTGTTTTTGGTGCACCGAGGCGGTGTTTGTCCAGGTAAAGGGTGTGCTCGATGTGGAGTCGGGTTACTGCAATGGCAAAACACTCAACCCAACTTATGAGCAAGTGTGTTCCGGACTCACTGGCCACAATGAAGTGGTTAAGTTGATTTACGATCCAAAGATCATCAGTCTCAGGGTTTTGTTAGAAATCTTTTTTGTCATACACGATCCCACGACATTGAATCGACAAGGCAACGATCGCGGCACTCAATATAGAAGCGGTGTTTACTTCACAAGCCCTGAGCAGGCGCAGGCGGCCAAAAATATCATTGCCGAAATTGATGCAGATGACGTGTTTGATACAGCCGTGGTCACTGAAGTTTTACCTTTAGAAAACTACAGTGGAGCAGAAGACTATCACCAAGACTTCTTTGAACGCAACCCCACCCAAGGCTACTGTTTGGCGGTGGCAGCTCCCAAAGTGTGGAAGTTCAAGAAAACATTTTCTGAGTGGGTTAAAGCCACTTGAAACAACCCTCGTTTTTTATTCGTGTACTTCAAGCGCTGCTTGTTAGCGCTGTTTTGGTGGCGCCCGCTTTTGGGCGAGCCCATCAAATTTTGCACGCTCATGATGACCATCAGCCTGCTGAAACGGCCTTGTTCAGTGAGCATCAAGAAGGCTCGCTTTCGTGTTTGGCACTTGATCATTTGGGTTCTGGTGAAGCGCCTGTTGGCCATGTCATATTGGTTGCAACCCTGCCGCCAGTTTCAAAATTTTTCTGGGTATTTCTTGAGAACAGTACCCCAACACCCGTCCATTTTTTCTCTGCCCGAGCCCCACCCACTTTCCTTTGAATGATTTTCTGTTTCGTCTTTTTCCAGTATGGAAAGAGAGTTTCTGTATTTCAAAGGATTTTCATGCTTCCAATTTCTTCATCGAAAGATGCGGCGCGCTTGCCGTTTTCATTTCACCCATCGCTTCCCATTTTGGTTTTCGTGGCCTTGTCCCCATTTGGCTTTGCGCCAAAAGCGATAGCACAGGCCGTATCTGAAGTCATCATCACGGGCAACCCGCTTGCCAAGTCACAAAATGCCAACAACGTCAGCAGTTTGTCTGGCATCGAGTTAACCCAGCAGGGTCAGAGTACCTTGGGCGAAACGCTTAACAATTTGCCGGGCGTCAGCAGCACCTACTTTGGGCCTAACGCCAGTCGACCCATTGTGCGGGGACTTGATGGCGATCGCATTCGCGTGTTAAGCAACAGTGGCGCTAGCTTGGATGTCTCGTCGCTCAGTTACGACCATGCGGTACCGCTGGACGTTTTGTCGACCGAGCGAATTGAGGTTTTGAGGGGGCCTGCCGCCTTGCAATATGGCGGCAGTGCCATTGGCGGTGTGGTCAATGTCATCGACAACCGCATTCCTCGAAAACCAATGGAAGGCGTTTTGGGCAAGGTCCAATTGCAAGGGGCTTCAGGCAATCAGGAAATGTCTAAAGGCGCATTGCTCGAGACAGGTTTTGGCCCTTGGGTGTTGCATGTCGATGCATTCGATCGTCACTCCAAAGATGTCAAAGTACCCCAAGGCTTGCCCTGCAATAAGCCAGGTTCACCAGCGCTTAGCAAGCGAATTTGCAACTCTGCCAATGATGCCCATGGCGGTGCCTTTGGGGGCAGTTTGTTTTTTGACCAGGGCTATATGGGCCTTTCTTTGCAAACCTACAAAAGCCGTTACGGCACCGTGGCTGAAGACGATGTCACCATTGGCATGAAATCAGAACGCGCAGCCTTGGAGGGTGAGTGGCGTCCTAGGCAGGGCTTGATAAAGAATGTTGAATGGCAAGTCAGCCAAACTCGCTATCAGCACACTGAATATGAAGGCGGCCAAGCGGGAACCTTGTTTGCCAACAAAGGACATGACGGACGCATTCAACTTAAACACAAACCATGGACATCAGGGGCTGGAACTTGGGAAGGCGTTTGGGGCTTGCAAACAGAAGAGGGGCGATTTTCGGCAGACGGTGCAGAAGCTTTCGCACCCTTTAGCCAAACTCAAACCAAAGCCTTATTTGTCATCGAAGAATACTCGTTGGGCAAAGCCAGTTTCAATGTGGGCGTGCGCCGAGAGCAAATTTCAGTTCAATCTTTGGGCAATCCAAATCCCAGTTCCAATTTTGAATTGGGAACTCGAAAATTTTCACCCCAAAGTTATGCGCTGTCATCTTCTTGGCAGTGGCTGCCACAATGGCGCTTAAGTGCCAATGTCTCTCGTACCGAAAGAGCGCCCAAAGATTATGAATTGTTTGCCAAGGGCCTCCACATTGCAACGGCAGCTTGGGAGCGGGGGCAATCTGGGCTTGGCTTAGAAAAAGCCAAGAGCATGGATCTGACTGCGCAGTGGCAACAAGATGCACATCAAATGAAACTGACAGCATTTCAAAGTCGGTTTGCCAACTTTATTGGGTTGTTAGGGACTGGTGAGGAAGAAGAAGTAGATGGCGAAACTTTTCCTGTATTGATGTACAGCGGCGTACGCGCAAAGTTTTCAGGCTTCGAAGCATCAGGTCAATGGCGCTTGAGGCAATCTGCAGGTACTTTGGATTTAACTTGGCGAGCCGATTCAGTCCGTGCTGAAAATCTCAGCACGGGTGAAGCCTTGCCTCGGATAGCGCCCCTGCGATTTGGCTCAAGTTTGGTTCACGCATCGGGGCCATGGAATGCGCATTTAGGTTTTGATTGGCATGCTGCCCAAAACCGTGTTCCCGAACCAATAGGCGATGCCAATAAAGGTGCCACATCAGCATTCACGCTCTGGCATGCGCATGTGGGCTACAAGCAAAAAGTATCTGGCGGAGTGCTGAACTGGTTTGCAAGGGTCGACAATCTCAGTAACCAATGGGCTTACAGTTCGACGTCCATCCTGACTTCGACAGCGCCAGGCAAGGCGCCCTTGCCTGGGAGAAGCGTCAAGTTAGGTGTGTTGGCTGCGTTTTAATTTCTGTCATAGCTTGGGTCGAATTCATGATGCCCTGATAATCGGGGCGTCATGAATTTCGATCACCCCGTCCTTACTTCTCTTCTGCCTGTTGTATTGTTGATCTTGGTTGGCGTTGCAGTTGGGCGCGCTAAGCTGGTCCGACAAGAAGCTGTGCGCGATCTTTCCAATCTGGTTTTTTTGGTGTTGACACAAGCGCTTTTGTTCAGAACCATGAGTTCAGTGCATCTTGAGCGCTTGGACGTACGCCCTGTTTTTCAATATTTCTTGGTTGCTGGTGGTATTTTCTTCTTCATGCTGGTGGTCTATGGAAGAAACTCTCGCGCTTCTGTATTGGCCCTGGCCAGTGTCTTCAGCAATACGTTCACGATTGGTGTGCCACTCATTGGACTGGCTTATGGTGAGTCAGCGCTTGTGCTCTTGTTTACACTCATTTCATTGCATGCACTGGTCTTGTTAACTTTGGCCACTGTGGTGTTGGAGCTTCAAGTGGCGCATGAACATGCCGCCGAGACGGGAGAATCACGTCACATGCTTCGTACTGTGTTGTTGGCCATCAAAAACGCAGTGCTGCACCCCGCACCATTCCCCATTTTGATGGGTTTAATTTATGCGCAAACAGGCTTGGGCTTGCATCCGATTGTCGACAAGCCGCTGCAGCTATTGGGCTCAGCATTTGGTCCTGTTGCTTTGGTTTTGGTCGGCATTACGTTGTCGCAAACGGCCATTGGTGAGAATTTCAAAGGGGCCATGAAACTGGCCCTGGTGAAAAATTTCTTACACCCCTTTTTGATGGCAGCGGCAGGTTATGCCATGGGCATGCGGGGATTGCACTTGACGGTGATGGTGGTTGCGGCGGCGCTGCCTGTAGGCACCAATGTGTTTTTGTTTTCGCAACGCTATCAAAAAGAAGAAGAAGTGGTCACGTCGGCAGTGGCCGTTTCCACTGTCTTGGCAATGGTCAGTGTGACTTTGGCCATGGCCTTGCTGCCATTGCTGCCGGCTTGATCTTGATTTAGTTTCACTCAGTCAGGGTGCCAAACGTTCGCGTACCCATTGACCTTCAATGAGTCGATACCGCAGTCGATCATGCAATCGACTTTTCCTGCCTTGCCAAAACTGCCACTCATCGGGTACCAAGCGATAGCCGCCCCAATGGGGTGGGCGAGGTGGATTGAGCATAAATTGTGCAGCATATTTGGCGGCATTGGTGACCAACACAGTTCGACCATCAATCACCTGACTTTGTGGTGAAGCCCAAGCGCCAATGCGCGAATCGAGAGGGCGGCTGTGAAAGTAGCTGTCGCTTTCTTCATCGCTGACCTTCTCCATGCGGCCTTCAATTCGAACCACGCGCTCTAACTCTACCCAGTGAAATTGCAAGGCCGCGAAAGGATTGCCTGCAAGCTCTTTGCCCTTGCGACTTTCGTAGTTGGTGTACCAAACAATGCCAAGTTCGTCATAGCCCTTGATCAGCACCACGCGTGTACTGGGTCGCATGTTACTTGCCACTGTGGCCAATGTCATGGCGTTGGGTTCGGGAACTTCGGATTGAATGGCCTCGTTCAGCCAGCGATCAAATTGCTTGAAAGGGTCGGCGTTGGAAGCATCTTCACTCAATTCGGCTTTTTCGTAGCTTTTGCGCAAATCAGCAATGTTCATGGTGGGTCCTTGGCATGCTTTAGCAAGGCCTCGAGGGCCTTGTCATGAATGCCGTGTTGTTTCAGGCTGTTAAAAGTTTCTTGTGCATAGTCTAAGGTAGTGCCGTAGCGTCCTGTGGAGTTTTGAAAGATATGCTGATATTGGGCAGGCGTTAGGTTGCGGGTGTAACTGGGGCTACTGCGCGCTAAAGTGAAAGCGAGGGCGTTGACAGTACCGTTGGGTGTAGGGCACTGCAACCATCGAGGCTGATAGACGTTGTTGGGCATCTCGCGAAACCACAAATTTTCAATTGTTTGCTTGACCTGGTGCGCAGGCGTTCTAAACACCACACCTTTGCAACTGCCGCCAGACAGCAATGCAAATACGAGTCCCGGGCATTCCGGCGAGCCACGATTGACACGGCTCCACATTTTTAAAGCGCGGTGCCAGCCTTGAACTTGAGTGAGATGTTTTTCCAGTACCTCAAATTCTGTACGCCAGATGAGGGAGGCATAGCCGAAGATCCACAAATCTTGCGAGGCTGGCCAACTCGAAATGAGCGCTTCACGCGTGGGTTCAACCCAGGATTGATCGGGTCTGTTTGACAAGGCGGTTGTGGTTGATGACGAGGACTTCAAAGTGCTAGGCATGTGACTATTTTGAGGGTAAACCTTGAGGATTTCGTCATTTTTCAGACTGTTTGAGTTGAAATTCGTAACCTGTCTGTAACTTGGAGTGCGCCAAAGAGACGGATGTCGAGTTACCATTCGATCTGTAACAAAGTTACAAGAACAGCTCTATCTTGAATGCCCCACCCAATTTCCATTGCCTATGACCTTGAATGCCACCGTTGCCAAAGTGACCGCCCGCATTGCACAGCGCAGTCAAGCCACGCGGAAAGCTTATCTTCAGCAAGTTGAAGACGCCGCTGCGCGAAAACCCGGCGCAGATCGTCTAGGCTGTGCCAATGTGGCGCACGCATTTGCAGCCATGCCAGCCGCAGACAAAACGCGTGCTTCGGGCTTGGCCGCCATTCCGGTGGTGAGTGCCATCGAACGCGGTCCCAATATTGGCGTGGTCACGGCCTATAACGATTTGTTGTCAGCGCATGCGCCGTTCCAGCACTATCCTGATTGGGTCAAAGACGAGGCGCGCAAGTGGGGTGCAACAGCCCAAGTCGCGGGCGGTGTTCCGGCCATGTGCGATGGTGTGACGCAAGGAACACCCGGCATGGAACTGAGTTTGTTCAGCCGGGATGTGATTGCCATGTCGACTGCGGTGTCATTGAGTCACGACGTTTTTGATGCTGCACTGATGTTGGGTGTGTGCGACAAAATTGTGCCGGGGCTCTTGATTGGTGCTTTGCAGTTTGGTCATTTGCCCACCGTGTTTGTGCCTGCTGGCCCCATGGGCAGCGGCTTGTCCAACGATGATAAATCCAAAGTACGCGAACAAGCGGCGCAAGGTTTGGTGGGACGTCAAGAACTCTTGAAAGCAGAATCTGCGGCTTATCACGGCGAAGGAACGTGCACCTTTTACGGGACGGCCAACAGCAATCAGATGCTGTTGGAAGCCATGGGATTGCATGTGCCCGGAACCGCCTTCGTCAATCCAGGTGATGGTTTGCGCGTTGAATTGACGCGTGAATCAGTGCGGACCGTCTTGCAATTGGTGAAGGCTAGAAACTTCACGCCGATTGGCAAATTGGTGGACGAGCGCTGCATCGTCAATGCCATGGTGGCGTTGTTGGCCACAGGGGGGTCAACCAATCACTTGATTCACTGGGTGGCTGTGGCGCGTGCAGCAGGATTGATCATCGACTGGGATGACTTTTCTGCATTGTCAGCTGTGGTGCCCTTGCTCACACGCGTCTATCCCAACGGCAGTGCCGATGTGAATCAATTTCAAGCGGCGGGGGGCCCAGGCTATGTGATTCGGGAATTGTTAGATGCCGGCTTCATGCACGCAGATGTGTTGACGGTGCGAGCAGGTGGTATTCGTGAGTTCACACAAAAGCCAGTCTTTGTGAACGGCCAGTTGGCATGGGAAGCCATTGGCGCGTCTCAAGATGACACCGTGGTCCGTCCAGCGTCTGCGCCTTTCAGTGTGACCGGTGGATTGCGTTTGCTGCAAGGTAACTTAGGCCGCAGCGTCATCAAGGTTTCAGCCGTGCCTGAAGAATGTCATGTGATTCAAGCGCCTGCGCAGGTCTTTAATTCGCAAGATGAGTTGTTGACCGCATTCAATGCTGGCGCCCTGAACAAGGACGTGGTCTGTGTATTGCGGTGGCAGGGCCCCCAAGCCAATGGCATGCCCGAGTTGCACAAACTCACGCCGCCATTGGCAGTCTTACAAGGCCAAGGTTATAAAGTCGCATTGGTCACCGATGGGCGCATGAGTGGGGCGTCCGGTAAAGTGCCAGCGGCCATTCATGTGTCACCTGAAGCGGCATCGGGAGGGCCTTTGGCCTGTGTATTGGATGGCGATGTGATTCGCTTGGATGCTGTCGCCGGTCTATTGCAAGTCTTGGTGGATCCTGAAACATGGAATGCCCGAACACCCGCGACAATGCCGATGGATCTGCAAGCGTCCAACAGCCGCGGCATGGGGCGAGAACTGTTTACCAATTTGCGCAAGCATGCGCTCAAAGCTGAAGAAGGAGCTTGCACATGGCTTTGAACCCTTTGAAAGAACCACAACTCACGGCCCTGCAAGTGATGCAAGACGCGCCTGTGATTCCCGTCATCGTATTGAACGATGTGGCGCACGCCGTGCCCATGGCCCGCGCATTGGTGGCTGGTGGTATTCGCATGTTGGAAGTGACTTTGCGCACCCCGCAAGCGCTGGCCTGCATGGAAGCCATTGCGAAAGCAGTGCCTGACGCAGTGGTGGGTGCAGGCACGGTACGCAGCGCAGCCGATGCCAAAGCAGCGGCCAATGCAGGTGCTCAGTTTGCGGTCAGTCCCGGCTATACATCGGCTGTGGGTCAAGCCTGTCGTGATCAAGGTTTGTCTTTGTTGCCCGGCGTGGCGACGGGCAGCGAAATCATGATGGCGCAAGAAGACGGCTACACAGCGTTGAAATTTTTCCCGGCCCTGCAAGCAGGAGGCTCGGCCATGTTGAAAGCTTGGGGCGGCCCGTTCTTTGACGTGCGCTTTTGCCCAACGGGCGGCGTAACACCCCAAAACGCTTCTGAGTTTTTGAGCTTGCCCAATGTGGCTTGTGTGGGGGGCTCATGGTTGGTGCCAGCCGATGCACTGGCCCAGGGTGACTGGGCGCGCATTGAAAAACTGGCCAGAGAGGCCCGTCAAATCAAGCGCGCTTAGGCGAAGTTTCGCTGAATCAATTCGACTTTGTAACCATCGGGGTCGGTAATGAAGGCAATGACGGTGGTACCGCCTTTGACGGGGCCAGCTTCGCGCGTGACTTTACCGCCAGCGTTGCGGATTTTTTCGCAGGCTGCATAGGCGTCTTCTACGGCAATGGCCAAGTGCCCATAGGCTGTTCCCATCTCATAATTCTCAACGCCCCAGTTAAAGGTGAGTTCCAGCTCGGCATGGTCGGGGTTATTGCCGTAGCCAACAAATGCCAATGAATATTTGTAGTCAGGATTCTCGGTGGTTCTGAGCAGTTTCATGCCCATCACCTGGGTATAAAAATCGATCGAGCGTTGAAGGTTGCCAACGCGAAGCATGGTGTGTAGTAATCTCATAATGTGTCTGATTGAATAGGTTGTTTGATCGAAGTGTAAGACAAGGAAAATTTCAAATTTCAATCTAGCATGTTAAGTCTTGTGCCAAGCTAGAACAAAGGCCTTTGCAGATTCGCCCACAGCTTCAGCTGATTTGCCAGGCGCAAATAATGCAGAGCCAATGCCAAATCCGGTGGCGCCACTCTTCTGGTAATCCGCCATGTTGTGAACGCCAATGCCGCCGACAGGAATGAGCTTCACGTGGCCGGGCAACACGGCGCGCATCGACTTAACTACTGCAGGACTGATCAATTCTGCTGGAAATAATTTGAGACCATGGGCGCCTAAGGCCAAGGCGCGAAATGCTTCAGAAGGCGTGGCGACACCAGGTAAGGCAATTAAACCTAAATTGACTGCTTCGCAAACCACGTTGTCGTCCAGATGCGGGGAGATGATCAATTGGCCACCAGCTGCTTTGATGTCCCGCACTTGTTGAGCGGTGGTGACGGTGCCCGCACCCACCAGTGCGTTGGGAAAAGCCTTCGATAAAATTTGAATGCTGCGCAGTGGTTCAGGAGAATTGAGGGGCACTTCTAGGATGTGAAAACCTGCATTCACAATGGCAGTGCCAACAGCCAATGCTTCCTCCGGTTTTAGACCACGCAAAATGGCCACCAGCGGCAGCTTGTCCATGTGCGATTGAAATTGAGTGAGCAAAGAAATCATCCGCTTAGCTTACCTTGAAATCCTGCGGATACAAATGATGCGCCAACGCCCACAAACCACTCCAAGTGACTTCGTCGGTCAGACTTTGCGCTTGAATATCAAAAGCTTCCAGAGCGCATGCGTAGCGTTGGGTGAGTTGGCCGTTGCCCAAAATAAAGAGCGGCGTCTTCGAGCCTGCGTGATTCGAGTGCGCGGACTTAATTTCTTCACCAATGAGCAAGCCAGAGATGTAACTGCTTGACTGCGCAGGGTTGAGTTTTTCGAACAAGGCCAAACTCCTTGCAGAGAAAGCGTGGTGTAACAAGCCACCTAGTTTTTGGCTTTGCATCACGCCGTCAAGAAAGATGTCCTTCTTCCATGGCGCATCGGGCAGGCAGGTTTTGGCCAAGATCGAGTGCTGACTGAGCAGGGCATAAAACTCGCCCGTCATGAAAGTTTTGAAGGCGGTAATTTTGGCTTCTTCCACCTGGGCCCATTTGCTGTGGGTGCCTGGCAAAACAAACTGGGCTGTGTCAATTTGCAATGTGTTCAGTGCGCCAAAAATTTGAATCTCTTCACCTCGCATCACATCGGGCGTGGTGTCATTGAAAGTCGACAAGCCTGGCACGATGCCAGTTCGATCTTTTTCAATCCACTGAAGATGTTGGGAAATGTCTTCGAAGCCACTAGGACAGGGACAGTAGGGTGCTTCTCGCCAACCCTGTCGGCTGCCTGCCATGCCTGAAATAAGACACAGCGTTTGACCGTTTACCCAATCTCCAAAGCGTTGTTCAAAGACATTTTGGAATTGGCCGTGTGCCACTTGCAGGATTCCCTGTGGGAATGCCCTTTTGTCCAGAACCGCACCCTCATTGCTCATCAGAGCACCCCTGAGGGAAGATGTGCCCCAGTCAATCGCAAGCAGTTTGTGATGCATGCTTACTTCTTCAAGCCATCCAATGCATGAGAGGGGTAGTAGGGCAGTTTGCAATCTTCAATGTATTGCTTCACGATTTCTTTGAACGAAGCATCGGGCTTCAATCCCAAGGCTGCGGCACGTTGTGCTGAGCCCCCTTTGGCCCAGTTGGCCACAATGCCTGCAATTTGTTCATTGCGAACAAACTGGACGTGTTGACGAACTGCGGGACCGGCCACTTCTTCTAGCGCTTGCAACATTTCTTTCACGGTGACGTTGAGGCCTGGCAGGTTCAGTGCCAAGCGCCCTTTCATGGCTTCGCGGCTGGCTTCAAATACAGTGATCAAGCCCTTGATGGTGTTGTTGGGCGATGAGACAGAGTGCGATACATTTTCGTCAACAGGACAAATAGATGCCATGCCAGCCAAGGGCTCACGAATGATGCCACTGAAAAAGGAAGAGGCCGCACCATTGGGTTTGCCAGGGCGAACTGTGACGGTCATCAAGCGCGCAGCTCGGCCATCGACGTAGCCTTTGCGCGTGAAGTCGGCCAGCAAATACTCCAGCATGAGTTTGTGTGTGCCGTATGACGTTTGGGGCGAGGGCAGGGTGTTGTCGGCCACGATGTCGGGCATGGGGTTGCTGGGATCGGGCCCAAACACGGCAACAGAGCTGGCAAATACCATGCGCGGTACATTGCCGGCTTTGCGCAAACCGTCTAACAACAAGCGAGTGCTGTCTAGGTTGGAGCGCATGCCAAGATCAAAGTCTTGTTCGCATTCACCAGACACCGCCGATGCCAAATGGAATACACCGTCAAAGCCGCTTTGAAACAAGGCACCTTGTTCCAGCATGGGGCCAGCGTGACCTTTGACGCGCGGGTCGGCCAGCAAATCGGCAGGTGCTGGAAACAAATCGGCGATGTGAAGCTCAGTCACTTTTTGACCGCTGAGCTCTCCCTTTTTGAGAATTTCACGGGCCAGGCGAGCGCCCAGAAATCCTGCGCCACCGGTAATCAATAATTTCATGATGAATGCTTTCTAAAGTTGGACAGGCTTGGGTCAGTGGTTGTCTTTGGGCACAAAAGCGCCGCGTTTGCCTACCAAGAAATCAAGGTCGCAGCCATCGTCCGCTTGTAAAACAGTGTCCACATAAAGTTTCCAGTAGCCAGACTTTAAAGGTGGTTCGGGACGAATCCATGTGGACAAGCGCGCTTTCAATTCCTCGTCACTGATGAGCAATTGCATTCTGCGCTCTGGTACGTTGAGTTCAATCATGTCGCCATTTTGAACCACGGCCAATGGTCCGCCGTCGGCCGCCTCGGGCGTTGTGTGTAAAACCACAGTGCCATAAGCCGTGCCACTCATGCGCGCATCGCTGATGCGCACCATGTCGGTAATGCCCTTGCGCAAGACCTTGGGAGGGAGTGGCATGTTGCCCACTTCGGCCATGCCAGGGTAGCCTTTGGGGCCGCAGTTTTTGAGGACCAAGATGCAGTTTTCATCAACGTCCAAGGACTCGTCGTCGATGCGTTTATGAAAATCATCGCTGTCTTCAAAGACCACAGCACGTCCAGTGTGCACCATGAGTGCAGGTGTGGCCGCACTGGGTTTGATCACGGCGCCGCGGGGCGCCAAGTTTCCGCGCAAGATGGCAATGCCTGCTTTTTCTTTGAAGGGTGCTGCGATTGTTTTGATGACCCGTGGATCGTAGTTTTCTGCGCTGGCCACATTTTCGGCCACGCTCTTGCCGCTCACGGTCAAGATGTCTTTGTGCAAAAACTGTTGAATCTCTTTCATCACGGCAGGCAGACCGCCGGCGTAACAAAAGTCTTCCATGAGGTGATCACCAGAGGGCTGTCAATTCAAAATGTTGGGCATGTCGCTGCCCAATTTTTCGAAGTCGTCAATGGTCAGTTGAATATTCAAGCGGCGGGCAATGGCAATCAAGTGGATCACCGCATTGGTAGAGCCGCCAATGGCCGCCAAAGTGCGAATGGCGTTTTCAAACGCTTCGCGCGTGAGAATTTGAGAGATCTTCACGTCCTTGTGAACCATGTCGACAATGCGTCGGCCTGATTCGCGCGCCAACACATTGCGGCGCCCATCGACTGCGGGATAGGCGGCATTGCCTGGCAAGCCGATTCCCAAGGACTCCACCATGCTGGCCATGGTGCTGGCCGTGCCCATGGTCATGCAGTGGCCATGACTGCGGTGCATGCAGCTTTCGGCTTCAAAGAAATCTTGCAGCTTGAGGGTGCCTGCGCGCACTTGTTCGCTCATGCTCCAGACGCCTGTGCCAGAGCCGAGTTCTTGGCCGCGCCATTTGCCATTCAACATGGGGCCGCCCGAGACGCCGATGGTGGGCAAGTCAACGCTAGACGCACCCATCAGCAATGAAGGTGTGGTTTTGTCGCAGCCCATCAAAAGTACCACGCCATCAATAGGGTTACCGCGAATACTTTCTTCGACATCCATCGAAGCCAAGTTACGGTACAGCATGGCTGTCGGACGCAGCAGCGTTTCACCCAAAGACATGACGGGAAATTCAAGCGGAAATCCGCCTGCTTCGTAGACGCCAATTTTCACTTGCTCGGCCAAGGTGCGGAAGTGTGAGTTACACGGCGTGAGTTCGCTGAAGGTGTTGCAAATGCCAATGACGGGACGGCCATCGAATTGATCGTGTGGCACGCCTTTGCCCTTGACCCAGCTTCGATAAGCAAAGCCATCGCGGTCTTGGCGGCCAAACCATTGTTGGCTACGTAGTTCTTCGGGTTTTTTCTTGGGGCTTTGTGTCATGGGAATTTGCTTCAAAGTGAAGGGAAGGGTGATTGATTTCAGAAATACTATCGTATGATGATAAGGTAATTGCACGGATTTGTGCAAACATCGGCACTCGTGCAAACCCTCAATCCTGCCACCCGCGCCAAAAGTGGCGCTTTCTTTCTGACCTGGAGATTTTCAACATGACCCTTATCTATCCAGAAGTTGTTGTGACCTCACGCATTCCTCCATTTCTCACGACCGGCTTGCAAGAGAAATTTGTTGTTCATGAGCGTGATCACATCCGCGATCGTCAGGTGTTTGGCCGTGCGCGCGCTTTGGTGGGCGGTGGTGAAGCCAAAATTGATGGGGCCTACATGGCCTTGTTCCCTGCGCTGGAAATGATTTCTGTGTGTGGTGTCGGCTACGACGGCATTGATGTGGCGGCAGCCAAAAAGCGCGGCATCATGGTGACACACACCCCTGAGGTATTGAACGACGATGTGGCCGATTTGGCCTTGGGTTTGTTGTTGTCTGTCGCGCGGAAAATTCCTGCAGCCGATCGATTTACACGCAATGCCGATTGGCTGGATGGTCCGTTCCAGCTCACCCGCAAATTGACTGGTGCCAAGTTGGGTCTCGTCGGCATGGGGCGCATTGGCCAAGCCATTGCCAAGCGCGCCGCTGCATTTGACATGGACATCAGTTACACCTCGCGCCATCCTCGCACCGATGTTTCTTACAAGTATGTCGCGAACCCCACTGCTTTGGCTGCTGAAGTGGATTACATGGTGGTCATCACCCCAGGTGGCGCTGCCACTAAAAATCTAATCAATGCCGAGGTGCTGAAGGCCTTAGGCCCGCAAGGCTTTTTGGTGAACGTGGCGCGCGGCTCCGTCGTTGATCAAGCGGCGTTGATCGAGGCCCTGCAAAAGAAAATGATTGCAGGCGCTGGTCTGGATGTCTACGTGGATGAGCCCAATGTGCCGGCGGAATTGCGCAAGCTGGACAACGTTGTGCTGACCCCCCACATGGCCAGTGGCACGGTTGAAACTCGCAAGGCCATGTCGGCTTTGGCGTTGGCCAATTTGGAGGCCCACATGGCCGGCCAGCCCGTCATATCACCCGTGCCTGAATGCCGTAGCTAAATGCCGCAACCGAATGCCGCACCCGACTGCCGTAGCTAAATCCCGTCGCCAATACTTCTTTCGATTTTTGCCATTTTCAAAAAATTGACCCTGGTTTCGAATGATCAAAAACGTTCACGGTAATACAGTTGATTATTTAGGAGGGGCCATCGTCGGCGGTAAGTACCCTGTGGGTGGCAGCTTGCCGCCAGAACCTGTTCTGTGCGAACAATTAGGGGTTAGTCGAACCGTGATTCGGGAGTCTGTGAAATCTCTGGTGGCCAAGGGTCTTATCTTCACGGGTCCCAAGGTGGGCACACGCGTTTTGTCTGAGGAGCAATGGAACTGGTTCGATCCCGATGTCATTGCATGGCAAGCCAAAGCAGGGTTGACGGCAGAATTTTTGCGTGACCTCCAGGAGTTGCGTCAAGTGGTTGAGCCTGCCGCGGTGCGCTTGGCCGCAGAGCGCGCCACTGCAGCCGACATCGAGGGTGTCTCTGCCGCCTACGCCGGTATGAAAAAAGCCATCGAAGAAGGAGGCGATTACGTCACACACGACATGCACTTTCACACGGGCATGTTGGTGGCTTCGCACAACCGAATGATTGTTCAAATGAGCAAGGCCCTGGGTGCTTTGCTTCGAACCAGTTTTGAAATTTCCACCACCCGCAAAGATGCGCCCAAAGCGGCGTTGCCCTTGCACAAGGCCGTTCTGGACGCTGTGATTGCCAAAAACCCTGACAAAGCCGAAAAGGCCATTCGCGTTTTGATTGAAGGTGCACATCAAGACATGGAGCATGTTTTAAACTCACGTCGAAAATTACCCAGCCTGTCGGGGCCCGCAAAACTGATCAAAGCGCCTTAAGCAAAACTATTTCACAGAGACCCTACCATCATGACTAACTTCACCAAGGTAATTCTGTTCACTGACACCGATGGCAAGGCCCGATTCAAGGAGGAAACTTTGGCGTTCAGCCAGGGTACACCGCAGAGTCAGTTGTCTGACATTTTTTCAGCAGAAGGCTACCAGTTGCGCTTTAGTCCCGTTGGATTTCGCAGTCAATTTCATGTCACGGGAAAGCCGCAGTGGGTCTTCATTTTGTCTGGTCAAATGGAAATTGGTTTGCAAGATGGCTCGTCCCGCATTTTTTCAGCGGGCGAACATTTCTATTCTGCAGACACCTTGCCTGAGGGCGCCACTTTTGATCCTGCTGTTCATGGGCATTGGAGTCGACAGGTGGGGGAAGACCCCCTCAGAACCTTGTTTCTCAAGGATTAATCCGAAGCCTTGACAGGCAATCAGTTTGACGGCCGATGCAGTTTGAACAACTGTTCTGGCCCAATGGAAAAATAGTCAGCAGGCCCGCCGCCGCGAAGAACATGTTGTGCATTGGCTGTGTCGTAAATCCCGTTGTTCAAGAGCTTTTCATCGATGTGAACACCGATCACTTCGCCAAAAACCATCCAGGTCTCAATTGATTCACCTTGCAGGCTTTTCATTTGCAAAATTTGGGTACATCTACATTCAAAACTGACCGGGCTTTCAGCCACACGGGGTGCCTTGATGAGTCGGGACGGGGCCGTCGACAAGCCAGAGATTTCAAATTCATTGATTTCAGGAGGAACCGCCTTGCAGGTCTGGTTCATGGCTTCAATTTGCGGGCGCGTGACCAAGTTCCACACAAATTCGCCTGTCGCCTCGATGTTGTTGAGTGAGTCTTTGCGTCCAATGCTGGAGAAACCAATGAGTGGCGGCGTGTAATTGAAGGCGTTGAAGAAGCTGTAGGGCGCTAAGTTCAAGATGCCGTCAGCGCTTTGGGAAGAGATCCAGCCGATGGGGCGTGGTCCCACAATGGCATTGAAGGGGTCGTGCGGAAGTTGGTGTCCAAGACGAGGTTCGTAAAAGTAGGTCATGACTCAAGTAGGCTTGTATGTTTGAGCTTGCGCAGATATGGCGTTTCGCTCGTCAATGGAAAGTCGGTTTAAATTTTTAATTTGTAGCAGCATGCGCGGATTCTTGGCCAATGTATCGACGTGGCGGTTCAGGTAATCCCAATAAAGTGTGGTGAATGGACAGGCATTCTCGCCGATGGCCAGCGCAGGGTTGAAGCGGCAGCCTTTGCAATGGTTGCTCATTCGGTCAATGTATTTGCCGCTGGCGACATAGGGCTTGCTGGCCATCACGCCGCCGTCTGCAAACTGGCTCATGCCCAAAGTATTAGGAAGTTCAACCCATTCCACCGCATCCACATATACACCCAAGTACCAG
>CAIMUZ010000039.1 GCA_903844775.1 uncultured Burkholderiales bacterium
ACTTGTAACTCGTTCCATAAACCGCTTAGCCCTTCAAATCGAAAGGTGCCAGTTCCGGCGCCACTGATCAGTTCGCAAGAAATGCCAGACTTGCTTAAGCGCTCAACGGTAGCTCGAACGATGTCCGCAGCACTTTGAATGGCCAATTGGCGTTCAGGAATACTGGGTAAATGCTGCGCTACACCGTGGTATGCCTGTAGTCCGCGAAAGATCAAGCCCGGCGCGTCGTTGATTCGCTGGGCCAGATCATTTGCAGCATCCGGACTGGCTACGCCGCATCGTTGCATACCAACATCAATTTCAACAAGTCCGCCCAGCTGAACACCTGCTTCGCTAGCAGCAATGGATGCGGCTGTAACTTGTTCAGGAGAGTCAAAGCAAAGCGCAATGGTCGCTTCCTTCGCAAGCGCCGCTAGCCTTCTTAACTTATGAATACCAACTATTTGATTTGAGACCAATACATCTCGGACACCACCACGAACCAGGGCTTCAGCCTCCCCCACCTTCTGACAGCATTGGCCGACTGCGCCTGCTGCGATTTGCTTGAGCGCGATGGTGGGGCATTTGTGTGTCTTTGCATGAGGACGAAGCGCAACGCCTGCTGACTTGGCGAAAGCGGCCATCTTGAGTAGATTACTTTCAAAAGCGTCAAGGTCAATGATGAGCGCTGGGGTATCTACGTTCTCAAGTGAATCGCCAATTTGGGCTGGGATGTTTGCCATTTGCATTCCAATCTAAGTCGACATAAAGTGTCATTGTCAACTTGAGTTGGGTTTTGTGCAAGCCAAGAAAATCAGAGCATGATAGTCTTAAGCTTTCTTTATGTGTTCTCACCCTCCCAACCATCCCAGAGTTGATTGAATTTCAGTTTCATCTTCTCTTGTTCGGCTGAAAGAGGAGCCCGAACCCCCATTCATCAAGTACCACTGTTTGCTGAACACGTGTTGACGTTGGGCACACGAAACACAAGCAACCAATATCTTCGCGTTAGGATCAGCACAATTAAGCCTTGCACTGCCAATGCAACGATGGCCAACCGTGGCGTGAATTGATCGGCTAAAAAACCCAAATACAGAAAACCAATCGGGCCAGTCCCAATACAGGTGGTAAGAACACCGAGCAGTCGCACTCGCATCTCTTTAGGTGAGTCCCTGTAAACCAAGGTTGTTTGCATAACTGAAAACCCAAAAGCGCCTAGTCCATTCATGAATAGAAACAATGCAGCGATTGGCGTCCATGGCGAATTGGCAAAACAAATCATCGTTACAAAGTACATTACAACCGCAGTTACATATATTCGTCCATACCAATGAGGTCGAGCGTATTTTGCAAATAAAAAAGCTCCTGCAATTCCACCCACCCCCTCAAAGCTGGCAAGTAGTCCAACTTCTTTAGGTATCAGTTGTAAATAGTCGGTTGCGACAACTGGAATCAAGCTGGTGTAGGGCCAACCAAAAATATTGAAAATCACTGTGATCAGAAAGATACCAATTAACCTTGGATCTTTCTGAATCAATAAGAATCCTTCTCTGACTGGCTCTAACAATAAACCACGGCGCTGGTGTTGGGGTGTTTTCCGTTTGCTCATTTGCAGAACTGCCCAGCCACTCATGCAATAGAGCAATACACCGAACCAAAAAACCCCTTCGATATGAAAATATGACAATAACGTACCGGCCATTACAGGACCCATAATGCGGCTAAGGTAATTGGCAGCCGCATCGAATGAATTAGCAGACCCTACTCGGTCTATACCAACCACATCACCCAGCATCACTCGCCGAACGGGATTGTCTGCCGTCCAGCAAATACCATTGATAAAAGCTGCAACGCCCAAATGCCAAACTTGCAATAAACCAATGGAAGACAATACGGCCAATGAAACAGTGGTGAACATGGACACCAACAGTATTGAAATTAAGGTACTTCGACCTTCAAACCGATCTGCCGCAGCACCCATAAAAACGCCGAACAAACCCATAGGTAACATCCGAAGCATAGTGAGCGTGGCAACAACAAAAGCGGACTCTGTTACTTTGTAGGCAAATAAACCTATGGCCAAAGTTTCTAACCAGCGTACGCATGAAGAGATAAAGCCAATTAATATCAGACGCCGAAAATCCGGTATGGTCAATAGTGAGTTTTGACCAATTAGCATTTTTTGACTATGTCGCACTGATTTCGCATCAAATTCGTTCAATCTATTTATGGGTAATACTCTTCTCAGAGTAATAGAAGTTGAAGTCTATGACGAGAAGGTAAACCCTCTGATCGGCAAAAACTGACTGTCCATATTCTTGAAGCTTTGAACTGCCCCTTCCTGCCCTGCTAAATTGAAATGAAGAATTAAAACTGTCCTTTGTTGCGGCTACCTTTAGCAGGTGGGTTGAACTCGCTTGTCCTTTAATGCGCCTTTTGCCAATTGACCCACCAACTCAGGCAACAGGGTCTGCGGATCGACCATCTCGCAGGCTGCAGCCAGCGTGCTTTGAATGGCCATGGCAGCTGCGTCGTGCGAACCCGTCTCATGCGCCATGTCGGCGTAATAGCCAAGATCTTTGAGGGCGTTGCCCATGGAAAAGCGCAACCCAGAGGTATCTCCGCGCAGTAAATAAGGCTTGAGGCGTTCGAGAGCCGCGCCCCAGCCCCCGCCTTTTTCCAGAACTTCGACAAATACCGCGTCATCGATGCCCGAACGGCGTGCGCATGCTGCGGCTTCGGCCATGAGAGTGACAGAGCCGAGCGAGACAAAGTTGTGCAATAGCTTCATGCTGTGGCCCGCGCTGACGGCACCGGCGTGCACTATGTTTTCTGCAAAGGTGGACAAAATGGGGCGGCACTCTTCCAGCAGCGCAGCATCACCGCCGATCAATAAATTAAGCCGGCCTTGCATCGCTTCGTTGGGGGTGCGTGTCATGGCAGCGTCAAGAAATCGTACGCTACGCTGTGCCAGTGTGGCAGCAACTTGCTGAGTGGAAGCCGGGATGCTGGTTGAACAGTCGATCACCGTCATGCCCTCGCGCAGCCCGGCCAGTAATCCGGTGGTGCCCGCTAAAATAGCCTCGACCTGGGCCGATCCATTTACGCATAGGATGACGATGTCGCTGGTCTGCGCCACGGCTTGTGCAGTCGAAGCTGTCCTTGCGCCTGCAGTCATCAGATCACTCAGAGACTGATTGCCCGGGTGCTCCATGGCGGTGAGTCCGTAGCCTTTTTTGACGATGTTGGTGGCAATGCCCAGGCCCATCAAGCCTAAACCAATCATGCCAATGCGAGGGTTTTGCATGTGAGTTCCTGGGGTCAAAAAATGGGTCAGCGCTGCAGCGAGAGAATGTCTTGCTGCACATCCATTGCCCACAAGGTTCGCAAGAGCTGGCGAGCCGCTGCGTCACCAATGACCGGGCTGGCCAGTTCCATGAATTTTTCATCCAGATCGGTGTCGCTCAAGGGTTCTTCGGGATCGCCTTTGCGGGTTGGTTGCAGATGCTCACCGCTGCGACCATCACGGGTTTGAATGTGGATGTGCGCGGCGCGTTTGCCCGGGAACACAGCATCGATCGCGGGATCAACACACAGTTCTATGCGCTGCATCAATTGTCGAATGGCCGGATCAGCCAGTCGGCTGGCATCAAACGCTGACAAACGCACACTGCCATGCAGCAACGCTGTGGCCACCACGTAGGGCACGCTGAAGCGAGCCTCGGCTGCAGTCTGCGGATTTGTATTGCCGGCCACTTCAAGTGCCGGACGGTAAGTGCTGATGCGAAGTGTCTCGATGTCGTCAGCACGGATGCCGAGTTGCCGTTGCAAGGCCAACGCACCGTCGATAGGGGCAAAGGTGTGGCCACAGCAGGCGTGGTTTTTGAAGGTCATGCGCGTCACATGAAAATCGCGACCGAGTGTGGCCACTGCGGCTTGCCAATCGGGCCCATTGCTCATGGCATGACCCAGACCGGCTTCGCCCTCCAGAATGTCGAGTGAGCCAGTGACGCCCGCGCGCGCCATCTGTGCCGCCAGCACACCTGCTTCTGCAGCACGTCCTGCGTGCAAAGGTTTTGACATCGAGTCCATGCGAAAGGCCTGCTGCAAGCCGGCCGCAAAAGTGCCGACGGTGGCCAAGGCATGCGCGTAGGGTTCAGGCTCAAGCTGGTACAAAGAAGCCGCTGCGGCGGCTGCACCAAAGCTGCCGACTGTGCCGGTGTTGTGCCAATACTTGTAATGGGCACGGCCAAGTGCTGCGCCAATCCGGGTCGAGATTTCGTAACCGGCCACCACGGCCTTGAGCACCTGCAGGCCGCTGGCTTGCTGTTCTTGGCCAACGGCCCAAGCCGCGGCAATGGTCGGTGCGCCGGGGTGGTAAATCGCTTCGCGGTAAATGTCATCGACTTCCGCCGTATGCGCTGCGGTGCCATTGATCAATGCGGCAGTGCGTGTACTTGCAGCGCGCCCGAGCGCGAGTTTCGCGTTACCTCGGTCTAGCTCCTCTGCCAGCGCCTGCTCGAGTCGGGTGGCCGGTTCGACCACGGCGCCAGGCAGCCATGCGGCGTACCAATCGATCACGGCGCGTTTGGCGTGGTGAAGCACTTCGGGCGCCAGTGACTGCCGGTTCAGGTCGCAGGCAAATGCCGCAAAAGTTTGGGTCGTGGTGGTCATGCGTCGTGCCGTCTCAATAAAGATCAATTTTAAAAGCTCATTTTTGCCCCTCAACCCCGACTTTGGCAATGCACATTTGTGGCCTTGCCATGAGTTTTCTGTCGACTTGAGCTTGCAATAGGTCTCAAGACATAACCATACCTCATGACTACGGGTGCAATCTGAAGCTCTCAAAGCGTCCTTGCGGCCCAAAAATAAGGACCTTGTATTTGTGTGGCGCAAGCCATTTTGGAGAAACTATGGATTTCAATCTGAGTGAAGAGCACACCAGCTTTGCTGATGCCGTGCGTCGTTTTGCACAATCAAAACTCGCCGACGGCGCTTTGCAGCGCGCCCATTCCAGTGCTTATCCGCTCGATGTGGCGCGTCAGTTGGCGGCGCAAGGTTTGCTGGGTATTGCTTTTTCTGAGGAAGACGGCGGACAGGGTGGCTCGCTGATGCACGCTGTGTTGGCCATTCAGGAGGTTGCCTTGGTCTGCCCCAAGAGCGCAGACATCGTGCAGGCGGGCAATTTTGGGCCGATCCGCACCTTTGTTGAATATGCAAGCCCAGCGCAAAAAGCGCGCTGGCTGCCGGGTTTGCTGAGTGGTGAGCAGCTCATCTCGCTTGGGATGAGCGAGCCTGAAGCCGGTTCTGCCGTGACCGAATTGCAAACCAGTGCCCGCCGCGATGGTGATGATTACGTCATCAACGGCAGCAAGGTGTTTTCAACGCACAGCCCGGACGCTTCTTTGTTTCTTATTTACGTGCGTTTTGGCCCCGGCACGGAGGGCATTGGTTCTGTGTTGATTGAGCGCGGCACGCCGGGCTTTAGCATTGGCGAGCCGTCTGCCTTCATGAGCGGTGAGCAATGGTGCCAGCTGTTTTTTGAAGAATGTCGCATTTCGGCTTCGCAGGTTTTGCTCGGTGTGGGCGGTTTCAAAAAACAGATTTCAGGCTTCAATGTGGAGCGCTTGGGCAATGCTTCGCGCTCACTGGCGCTGGGTCGACACTGTTTCAACATCGCCCGTGAACACGTGCTGATCCGCAAGCAATTCAACCGCCCTTTGTGCGAATTCCAAGGGATTCAATGGAAGTTTGCCGAGATGACCATGAAGCTGGAGTCAGCGCAGCTCTTGCTGTACAAAGCAGCGATGGAAGGCGAACACGGCCTGCCCAGCGCGCACAGCACGGCGATGGCCAAACTGGCCTGCAATCAGGCCGGCTGGGATGTCGCCAACGAAGCCTTGCAGACGATGGGAGGCACGGGTTATAGCCGTGACACCATCGTTGAATATTGCCTCAGGCGCATACGCGGATGGATGATCGCGGGGGGCTCGATCGAGATGCTGAAAAACCGGATTGCGGAAGGCGTTTTTGAGCGCAGTTTTTCGCAACGTCCGACGCGCTCGGGTTGATTTGACAATTTTAAAAACCAAAGGGCGACAAGCCCGAATGGTTGCAGATCAATCGACCAGTGGCGGCAAACTGGCCACGGTTGCCAGCAGCCAGTCTCTGAAGGCATTGATCTTGGGGCTTTCACGCTGATGCAGCGGGCGCAGCAAATAGTAAGCGCGTTCGCTGCGCAGCGGGCCCCAGCGGCTGGCCGCAAAGGGCCGCACCAGCAAGCCACTTTTAAGCTCGGAAGTCAGCAGTCGGGGTTGTCCCATGGCGATGCCGAGCCCGTCGACGGCCGCTTGCAAGGTGAGCACCGAGCTGTTGAAACTCATGCGTGCGCTGTTTGTCGCCATCTCAGTGAGTTCATTCAGCGCCAGCCATTGCGCCCAATCATTGCGGCGGTAGTGGGCTTCCAGCAAGCGTTGACGCAGCAGCGATTCGGGGTGCTGCCGCTCTGGGGCATGCTGCGCTAAGAATCGCGGGGAGCAGACCGGCTCAATATGATCTGCAAAAAGAAAATCGACCTGCGCATGGGGCCAATGGCCGTCGCCAAACTGAATCGCCAGATCGACCGGGTCGCGATCGAAATCAACATCTGGCACTCCCGTGCTGATGCGCACCTCCACGCCCAGTCCATCGGACTGAAAGTCTGGCAAGCGAGGGATCAGCCATTTGGCCGCAAAGGTGGTGTACGTGCGCAGCCGGAGCGCACCCTCGCTGGTGTCTTGGAGCAGTTCTTCGGTGGCGGCCTGAATGGCGGCGAAAGCCGGCATCACTTGCGCAGCATAGGCCCGGCCAACGCGCGTGAGGCTGACGCCATGGCGTTCGCGTCGCAGCAACTCAACCCCGAGGTAGGCTTCTAAGACGGCAATCTGCCGGCTCACGGCCGACTGGGTGACATGCAGTTCATGCGCGGCGCCCGTCAGGTTTTCTGTGCGGGCCACGGTCTCGAAGACACGCAGCGGATTGAGTGGAGGAGTACGGCGCAAAGCGGAAAGATGGTAAGTTGTCAGTGTGACCAAAACGCGGGGCTGGCGATGCGCCAGCAAGTACTTTTTATTATGCCTGTTGGCTTGATCCGAAGTCCAGTCCGCACCCCTCTGCCTGAGAATAGAGGTTCTTGCAGCAAACCAGATCGACAACATGACTTTTTCTGCCACCACCAGCTCGGCGCTCGCGCAAGCTTTGCTCAGTCCCCGCAGCATCGCCTTGGTCGGGGCGTCGGATGATGCCTCCAAGACCGCTGGCCGTCCTTTGCGGTTCTTGCGTCAGGCTGGTTTTGCCGGTGCGATCTACCCTGTCAACCCTCACCGTGCGCTCGTTCAAGGTGAAAAAGCCTGGGCTGCGCTGGCCGATCTGCCCGAAGTGCCGGAGCATGTTTTTGTCTTGTCGGGGACCGACTCGGTCGTTGAGACAGTGGCGGAGTGTGGCCGCCTAGGCGTGAAAGTGGTGACTGTGCTGGCCAGCGGATTTTCAGAGTCTGGCACCGCGGGGGCAGCTCGTGAAGACGCCTTGCGGGCCATCGTGCGCGAGACCGGCGTTCGTCTGGTGGGGCCCAGCAGCTTGGGTGTCATCCATCCGCGCGCGCATTTGTTGCTCACGGCCAATGCGGCTTTTGCCGAACCTGACATTCCAGAAGGGCGAGTCTTTGTGGCCTCCCACAGTGGCAGCATGATCGGCGCACTGGTTTCGCGCGGTCGGGCGCGTGGGGTCGGCTTTGCTGGACTGGTGTCGGTCGGCAACGAAGTTGATTTGAGCATCGGCGAGATTTGCGCGGCGACGCTGGACGACCCGGGTATCGACAGTTACGTGCTGTTTCTGGAAAGTCTGCACCACGGCCCCGCTTTGCGTTCTTTTGCCCGCGAAGCCGCTCAGCGTGGCAAACCCGTCATGGCCTATAAATTGGGCCGCTCAGCGGCGGCCGCTGAAATGGTCGTGACCCACACGGGTGCACTGGCTGGAGAGGACGACGTGGCCGAGGCTTTCCTGCGCGACTGCGGCATCGCCCGAATCGGCATCCTCGACGCCTTGCTGGAAAGCCGTCCGCTGGCCTTGCGCTTGCCTTTGCGTGCACCGCAGGCGGCGCGTCCGCGGGTCGGGATTGTCACCACCACTGGGGGCGGTGCGGCGATGGTGGTCGATCAGCTGGGTATTCGGGGGCTTGACGCCGAGCCGGCCTCGGCCGCGACCTTGGCCAAGCTCGCTGCCGTCGGCATTCAGGTGAACCCGGGCCGAATCGTCGACCTGACTTTGGCAGGGGCACGTTATGACGTGATGAAGGGCGCGCTGGACATTTTGTTGCAGTCGCCCGAGTTTGACTTGGTTGTGGCCGTGGTTGGTTCTTCGGCTCGGCTGCAGCCTGAGCTGGCCGTCAAGCCGATCATCGACAGCGCCGGCAGTGCCAAACCCCTGGTCGCGATGTTGGTGCCTGAGGCGCCCCAAGCCATTGCGCAACTGACCGCTGCGGGTGTGCCGTGTTTTCGGTCTCCCGAGTCCTGCGCGGATGTGATCACCGCACTGTTCAATCGGCGCTCGCCGCTCCATTTGCAAGAGCCCGCTTGGGATGCTGCGGCGCTGGCGACAACGCCGGTCCATTTGAATGAAGCTCAGGCCTACGACCTGTTGGACCAGCTCGGCGTACCCCATGCGGCGTATGTGACGCTGCCGCTGCAAAGCGACATGGTGCCGGTGCTGCCGTTTGAGTTTCCAGTCGTTGTCAAGGTTTGCTCGGCTGATATTCCGCACAAGACAGAGGTCGGTGGTGTACTGTTGAATATCGACAGCGTGGCCAGTCTGAACGCGGCTTTGGGAACCTTGCGCAGCAACCTTGCCGCGCACGCACCCGGCGTGTCGGCTGAACTGGCGCTGATCCAGCCGATGCAACCAGGCTTGGCTGAAGTGCTGTTGGGTTACCGTATTGACCCAGACGCCGGGCCGCTCATCATGCTGGCGGCCGGTGGTATTTGGACTGATTTGCTGCGCGACCGTAGCATTCGCTTGGCACCTGTCAGTGTGGTCACGGCGCAAGAGATGATCGGCGAGGTGCGCGCACTGAAAATATTCACCGGACTGCGTGGTCAGTCACGTGGCGATTTGGCAGCGCTGGCCGAAGCCATCAGCGCTTTGTCGCAGCTGGCAGTGCAGCCCGAGCACGGTGTGCTGGAGGCTGAAGTCAACCCGCTGATGATCATGGGTGAAGGCCAAGGCGTGCTGGCGGTGGATGCGCTGATACTGAAGCGCTGACGGTTGATCAGTGCGGGGATTAAAACGAGGTTTGCAACTTTCAAGGAGTTAAAGAGCATGCTTAAATCACACGGTCGCTATGATTATTCTGCCTTGCCGAGCCGGCCCGATTACAGTTGGCCGGGGGGTAAACGCCTGGCCGTGCATCTGAACCTGAATGTTGAGCATTTCGCGTTTGGCGAAGGAATGGGCAACGACTATGCGGCGCCACACCCCCAGCCAAATCAACGCAGCTTTGCTTGGCGCGATTACGGTAATCGCGTGGGTGCATGGCGACTTTTGGAACTTGCTCAGGCATATGACCTGCCCTATGCGTTGTTGGTCAACACCGAGTTGTATGACTACTGCCCTGAGATGATCAAGGCCTTCAGCGACCGTGGTGATGAAATCGTGGCACATGGCCGCACCAATGCTGAGCGTCAAGTCGATATGTCTGTTGACGAAGAGCGCGCCTGCATCTCTCAGGTTGTCGCCCGCATTGAGCAACAGGAAGGCATCAAACCCAAGGGCTGGTTGGCGCCCTATATTTCGCAGACGGAGCAATCTCTAGACCTGCTGAAAGAAGCGGGGATTCGCTACATGATGGACTGGCCGCTGGACGACCAGCCGGTCTGGATGCGGACCACCCACGGGCCGATCCTGTCAATTCCCTATGCGCATGATCTCAATGATTCGTTTGAGTGCATCACCCGACGCACACCCTCGCAATCTTTTTGTGACAACCTGATCGATCAATTCGATGAGTTTTTGGAGGAGTCTGAACGCAGGCCGTTGGTGCTGCCCATCGTCATGCACAGTTTCATCCTCGGTCAGCCTTATCGATTGCGTCAGTTCCGCCGCGTGATCGAACACATCTTGAAGCACCGCAGTGATATTTGGCTGACCCGGCCAGGTGCCATTTTTGAGCATATCGAGAGCTTGCCGGCGGGCGTCGTTCCGGGCAGTCTATGAGCCCGGCTCGTTTGGGCGCGAACAGCGCTGCAGCCAAGATCAAGGCCGGTGAACTCAGTTCTGAAGCGCTGGTGCAGGCTTGTTTGGATCGCGTGTCTGAGCGCGAACCGCAGATTCGCGCTTGGTCATGGCTGGATGCTGACACCGCACTGGCACAGGCGCGGGCATGCGACCGTGCCGCTGGACCTCAAGGGCCGCTTCATGGTGTGCCCATCGGGGTCAAAGATGTGATCGACACGGCAGACATGCCCACCGCCTATGGCTCGGCGATTTATAAGGGCTACCGACCGCGCGCTGACGCGGCTTGTGTGTCGCTGGCCCGAGCTGCCGGAGCGGTCATCCTCGGAAAAACTGAAACCACCGAGTTCGCAAGCATTCACCCCGCAGCGACGCGAAACCCCCTTGCCCTCGCACACACGCCCGGTGGTTCTTCGAGCGGCTCAGCCGCCGCGGTGGCCGACTTCATGGTGCCGTTGGCAGTTGGCACGCAGACAGCGGGATCGACCATCCGGCCCGCGGCATTTTGCGGCGTCGTGGGCTATAAACCGTCCTTTAACCGCGTCAACCGGGCGGGCCTCAAGTTCTCTGCGGAAAGCTTTGACACGATCGGCTTTTTTGCGAGAAGCGTCGAAGATACTGCGCTGCTTGCGCATGTGATGTCGGGTCAAGAGCGCCTTGGCAACGCAGGGCTGCGAGAAGAAAAAGCGCTGCGTATCGGCTTGTGCCAAACGTCACGGTGGTCGCAGGCTTCAAGTCAGATGCGTGGCGCCATTGAAGATGCTGCGCAGCGTCTGGCTGCTGCTGGCGCAAACGTCGAGCTTGTAGCGTTAACGCCAGCTTTTGAGCAGTTGCATGAGGCCCATGCCTTGATCATGCAATACGAAGCTGCCCGCGCGACAGCGTGGGAATACCGTGTCCACGGAGATCTTCTGAGTCCCGCGTATCAAGAGCGCATGCGGGCGGGAATGGCCATTCCACACGAACGCTATGAGGCGGCCTTGCGCCAAGCCGAATTCGGCCGACAAGATTTTTCGGACGGTTGGGGCGAGCTGGACGTGTTGATTACTCCGAGCGTTTTGGACGAAGCGCCGTTGGGACTTGAGAACACAGGTGATGCGGTTTTCAACCGCCTTTGGACCTTGTTGGGTGTTCCTTGTGTGCATCTTCCTTTTAGGATCGGCACGTCAGGTTTGCCCCTCGGTCTGCAGGTGGTCGGTCGGCGTGAAGACGATGTCGCCACCTTGGCGTGTGCACGCTGGATAGAAGACCGACTGCGATCGTTTTGATTCGCTTGCCGGGCGGTCAAGAGACGGATGTTTATGAGCGCCCCATGGCTTTGATGGCGTTGACATAGGCTTCACCACCCGCCAGCGTGAACTGGTCGCGCACCGTGGTGTAGCGATCCGCGTACAAGCGCCCAATCGGGAAATAGCCCCCTGAGTCATCCAGCCGAATTCTCAAGGTTTCGGGGTCGATGATGCCGTCCGCGGTGCGCAGCCACAAGACTTCGCCGATGAACAGATGCCGCTTTTCATGGATCTGAATATGCTGGTAGAGCTTGCATTCAAGTGCTACCGGCGCTTCCTTGATGCGAGGCGGCGCGACACCGCGTGATGGCAGCGTCGTCAGCCCAACTTCTTCCAGCTCACTGATGCCGCTAGGGTAGGCCGTGGAGCATCCATGCATGGCACTCGCCAAGGCTTCATCGACCAAGTTCACGACAAACTCTTGGTTATCAAGAATGTTGCGCGTGGTGTCCTTTTGTTGACCATCAGGTTTGTTTTCGATACTGATGATCAGAATCGGTGGATCGTCTCCCAATACATTGAAGAAACTGAAAGGTGCGGCATTGACAATGCCGTTCTGACCTAGCGTCGAGACCAAGGCGATAGGCCGCGGAACGACCAGTCCGACCAGTAATTTGTACCTTTGAGCGGCAGTGAGTTGAGAGAAGTCAAGTTCCATGTTGGGCCTCTGTTTTTTGAAGTTCAATGTTAGCTTCTAAGAGCTTAGCCAATCATTTATTTGGTATGTTCGCCTTGTGTTTCAGTCAAACATCTATTTAAGCGAAGTAAATAAAAAAAGCCACTGACCGAAATCAGTGGCTTTCTCACCTTTGGTAGGCCCACCTGGACTTGAACCTAGGACAAAGGATTAAAGTAGCTTGAAGAAATAAAATCTATTGCAAATCAATAGGTTAAAAGTGAACTAAAGAGATGTGGAAGCAAATGTGGAAGCGACGCATCAGCTCTTTATAGTTCAAATGCAACTCATTATTCAGGCTTAAATCCTGCACTCTTTAACAACTCTGCATTTTCTGCAATGTACCTACCTGTGTATTTTTTGAAGTCGTCAACAGACTCAACTACTGGCTCAATTCCAAGCTGCTCGAATGCACCAGACTTTGCCAATTGGCGCACAGCCTCGTTAGCGGCTTTATTTAGAAATTGCACACGATCATCTGGTGTACCCTTGGGTCCCCAAATGCCATACCAAGATTCGGTCACAAATTTTGGATAACCACTTTCAGCAGCTGTTGGCACATTGGGCATCACTGAGCTCCTCTTGGCCGAAGTCACAATAATGGGCTTGACCTTGCCAGATTTGGCCATTGACTGCAATGAAATAATGGAGTCGATCAAGATTTGTGAGTGCCCGCCAGCTACATCGGTCAAAGCTGGTGCAGTGCCTTTATAGGCAGTCATGGTCAGGCTCAGATTACCTTCTTTGGCAAACATTAAGGTTGCCAGATGGCTTGCAGCTCCCAATGCAGGCAAACCTGCTGTCCATTTGTCTGGGTTCTGCTTAGCAGCATCCATCACCTCTTTCAATTTAGTTTGGGGCAGCGTAGGTGCAATGACCATCAACAATGGCGCTTCACCGACCCGAGCAACATAGGCGAAGTCTGTTAAGGGATCGTAGGGTGCATTCGCAATCACCAACCTGGTCAAAGAATGTGTAGATGCAGAAAAAAGTAATGTCTGACCATCGGGGGCAGCAGATTGAACAAACTTAGCACCAATTGTTCCGCTTGCACCGGGTTTGTTTTCTACCACGATGGAGACATTTAAATTTGACTGCATTTGTTTAGCAATCAAGCGTGCTGCGTTGTCGACACCCCCTCCAGCAGCAAAAGGCACGATCAATTTAATGGTGCCATCGGGAAATTTTGACTGAGCGGCAACAAGACTTGTTGCCGCTAGCAGTGCAATTGAAACGATATTTTTCGCCCATGAAATCATTTGTATCCCCTTTTAAATTTTGAACATCTACTTACCTAATCTCTATACCCTTTGCCCCATGCAGCTGAGCCACCAAATAATGGCGCTTCGGGTGCAGGCCCGTGCAACTTTGCGTAGGACTCTATTGTTTTAGTCATCCGAGGCAATAACCAATTGGTAATTGCTTCATCCACATCAACTTCTTCTAATCGCCTCAAAATACCGCGAACAGCTTGATCTTGCAAAGAGATTGGACCCGGCTCTAGCAAAAAAGCCACGACTTCCGTCTCTCCTGAACGCTCACTTTCGGCCCACAAGTAATCTGCAATATCAAGCTCGAAATCCTCGAGGGTGACGCTCAACCCACTCATCGTGCAGGAACATCCCAGCGCCACATGCTGACCTGCCAACCGGTTCCAAAGACCGGAAAGGTAGACAGCTTGCTGTTGAGATGCCGTCATTTCAAATAGCTCAAACAAGGGCTTTACTTCTCAACTGTTGTGTCTCTGACTGCTTGACTTCGAAACTGTCAGTTAACACGACACCGTAAAGTTTTTCGGCAGACTCACGACTCACATACCCTTCGCGAACATCAAAAGCGACCGCTTCCGCATCGCGCTTAAATGGACTACCAAATCCACCACCGCCACCGGAAAGCATCTTGTACGCGTCACCACGTTCAAGGCGAACATTGAAAACTTTTGCATTGGGCAAGTCTGTACGCCACTCACCTTTATGACGAATAGCAATGCCATTACCCGCTGCTTCACCGCCGCCTTCTAATCCCCATGGTTTGCAATGCATTCGATCAATGCGCGTTGTCACTGAGAACGGCGACAAGGCTTGCACGACCATCTCAGCGCCTAAGCCTCCTCTGAACTCGCCCGCCCCCGCACTGTCTTCTCGAATTTTATAACTTTCAACCAAGACCGGATATTTCGCTTCAAGTTGCTCTGTTGGGCTGTTATGTGTATCGCCATCATTTATGCATACAGTGACAGACACGCCATCTTCGCGCGATTTAGCACCCCACCCACCACCCAAAGGTCCAATACCTACGATAAATAATCGACCATCTTCTGGCGAAATTCCGTGAATATTTGGAAACACCAAGTCAGCGTGATGGCCAGCAATAGCTCTATGCGGAATTGCTGGCGCTAAAGCCTTAAAAATAGTGTCAATGACTGTCATGGGAAACGTCATCCACACGCGCATAGGATAGGGACGCTCTGCACTGATGACCGTCCCCATTGGCATGATGACTTTGAGGGGGCGGAAACTTCCATCGTTTACCGGATAGTCAGTTGGCGTAGTCAAGCACTTATAAGCAACTTGCGCGCATGCAATGCCTGTTGTAAAACCCGAGTTATAGAAGCCTTTGACTTGCTTGCTCACATCGGATAAGTCGATTTCCATCTCATCGCCTCTGACAGTGACTTTAACGCGAATGGGAATTCTTTTGCCAATCTCTAAGCCATCGTCATCCATATAGGATTCAGCTTGGTAAACACCGTCTGGAATAGACAATGTGTTTTGGCGTGCTAGGGCTTCAGAGGCATCCATAATTTGCAAAATTGATGCTTGGACATCCTGGTTGCCATAGCGTTGAACCAACTCTAGGTAACGGCGTTCTCCCGTCGTCACGGCCGTAATTTGTGCACGCAAATCTCCCAACGCACGCTCGGGCATCCGGACATTCATTGCAATGATGTCCACTAAATCCTGATTGATTTTGCCTGAAGACTGATACTTCACAATTGGAATTTGAATACCCTCGGAATAAATATCAGTCGTAATTTGCCCCAAGCTTCCACCGACATCTAGCCAATGCGCCATGCAGCATGTGAAGCCAATCAACTCAGCTTCGTGGAAAATTGGCATTGTGAAAGTAAAGTGATTCAAATGGCTGCCTGTAGTGTAGGCATCGTTGGTAACCAAGATGTCGCCAGGAAGGATGTTTTCATAGCCAAAGTGACGAATCTTAGACTTCACGGTTTCGGACATGCCTCGAATAAACATCGGCAAACCCAAGCCAATTGAAACCGTATCACCTTCCTTGGTAAAGAGCCCCACCGTAAAATCCAGTGCCTCATAAATGATGAGGTTGTAGGCCGTCCGCATCAGGTTTGTTTTCATTTCTTCTGTCACGGCAAACAAACCGTTACGGATAATTTCAACAATCACTGGATCAACAGACTGCGAGTTGATGGTTTGAACCTTCGCCGTATTCATGAACGATCACTCCCAATTGAAATTTGCAAATTACCGAACTGATCTACCTTGACACGATCGCCAGGTTGAACCACGGTGGTGGATGCGTGTTCTTCCACAAGGGCAGGGCCGTCAAACTCATTGCCACTTTTGAGTAAATCGCGCCGATAAACTGTCGTCTCTACAAACTGACCTGCACTTCGGAAATACACTGGCTTATGAGCTCGGATCGCTGGTTCATCAGGCTTTGCCTGCCCCTCTGCCACTGTATTGCACGGTGGTTTTTTCATTCGGCCCAATACGGTCACCCTCAGACTCACAATGTCAGCAGCCTCCTTGGGGGCGGAAGTGCCATATCGGACTTTGTGAACTTCATCAAAATGGTTTTTGATAGCAGCACGGTCTTTATTGATAAAGAATTCGTTTGGCAAATCAACGGTCACTGCGTGCTCCTGCCCAATATAACGCATATCGGCAGCACGTTCAAAGACAATTTCATCGGGTCGAATTTGTGATGCCCCAATGGCTGCACGTCCTTCGTCTTCCATTTCTTTGTAATACGCTTCAATTTCATCAAATGATAAGCTTTCTAACCGACGAAACACAGAGCGTACATAGTCATAGCGCAAATCACTGAACAACATGCCATACGCTGAAAAATAACCTGGTGCATATGGAATTAACACCTTACGTATACCAATTTCACGCGCAATGGCAGAGGCATGTAATGGACCTGCACCGCCATACACCACCATGGTAAAGCTGCCAGCATCCAATCCTCTTTCTGTGGTCACTGCCTTAACTGCATGAGACATTTGCGTCACAGCAATTCTCAAAATACCATCTGCAGCTTTGGTGATATCCAAGCCCAAGGGCTTGGCAATTTTTTCTTCCATCGCTTGCTGGGTTCGATCCAAGTAAAGTGGCATTTCGCCACCTAAGAAGTTGTCCTCGTCCAATCGTCCCAGAATTAAATTGGCATCTGTCACAGTCGGTTCAGTACCATTTCGACCATAGCAAACAGGACCAGGCATACTGCCCGCTGAGCGAGGTCCAACACGCAATGAATTACCCAATTCAACACGTGCTATTGAACCGCCGCCCGTACCTACCTCAAAAATGTCCATCATGGGAATTTGAATAGGCAGCGCCTTTTCATAACCTCCAATCAATGCACTACCTGTTGTCAAAGGTCGTCCTTCGCTAATGACGCCAGCTTTGGCTGTGGTGCCGCCCATATCAAAAGCAATCGAATCAGGCATTCCCAGTTGAGCACAAATAGCTTGTGCGCCAATCACACCGGCAGCTGGTCCAGACTCAAGCATCCGAACGCAATCGCGTCGAGCGTGCTCAACTGGAAACAAGCCACCCGTCGACTGAACCGCATAGAAGTCCCCCTCAAAGCCTTTCGCGCTCAAATGCTGCTCTAACTCACCCAAATATTCAGATACGCGAGGACCCACATACGAATTAGCAACGGCAGTCGATACGCGTTCAAATTCTCGATATTCCTGTGACAACTCGTGAGATGCGGTCACAAAAGCGCCTGGGATTTCTTCCTGCAAAATTGCTTTTACACGTCGCTCATGATCGGGGTTGCGATAGGAGTGCAGCAACAACACTGCAACAGCTTCGATGTGTTGCGCTTTGAGTTCGCGCGCAAGCTCTCGAACTGCTTTTTCATCCAGTGGTTTATGCAGTGACCCATCTGCACGCAAGCGCTCAGAAACTTCAAAACGCAAAGAGCGCGGAACCAATGGTTCGTGTTTTGAGAAAAATAAATTGTAGGCGTCAGGTCGGTTCACGCGTCCAATTTCGTAAATATCTCGAAAACCTTCCGTGATCAGCAAAGCTGTTTTGGCGCCACTGCGTTCAAGCAAGGTGTTAATGACAACGGTTGAGCCGTGTAAGAATAAATTGCCATTGCTTAAATCAATACTGGCGCCATCAAGCGTGTCTTGAATACCTTTGACCAATTGACCGTGAGTTGAGAGCGCTTTACCAAAGGTTATAGCGCCGGTAGCCTCGTCAAAACAAGCCAGATCCGTGAATGTGCCACCAATGTCTACTGCAATGCGCAGTGAGTTTTTAGATTTCGACATTTCAATTCTTTAGGTAGCGCTTGAGACAACATTGCGCAAAGTGCCTAGACCCGTGATTTCGATTTCGATCACATCGCCAACTTTCATATACACCGGTGGTTCACGTCGGTCTCCCACGCCTCCAGGGGTTCCAGTTGCAATGACATCGCCCGGATAGAGATTGGTAAAGCCAGATAAATATTCAATGATCACAGGTAGGGTGTAGATCAAATCGGCTACCGATGCATGCTGCATCACTTCTCCGTTAAGGCGAGACTCAACGGTGAGTTTGTTTACATCAGGAATTTCTTTTTTTGTGGCCATGAATGGGCCTAGAGGTCCAGTCAATGGGAAGTTTTTACCTGGAATCCATTGATGTGTGTGTCGCTGCCAATCTCTCGCCGTTCCATCGTTGAAACAGGCATATCCCGCAATATGGTCAAACGCTTGTGCCTGCTTGATGTTGCGTCCACCTTGGCCAATGATGACCGCCAATTCGGCCTCAAAATCAAAGCGAGTTGTCTCCTTTGGGTGCGGCAAAGGTGCGTTATGTGCACTCAAACTGTCCACAAAACGCGTGAAGATTGCCGGATACTCGCTGTCAGCACGTTTGGTTTCTGCAACATGCGATTTGTAATTCAAGCCAATACAGAAAATTTTGCTTGGATTTGGAATGACTGGCAAAAGGCGGGCTTGCGCTGAAGTCACAGTCTTGCCACTTTGTCGGGTTAAAGATTCCAACTCGTCTAATTTGTTGGCGGCTATGACAGACTTCAAATCAGGATATTGAGTTTGAAATCCATCTGGCACTTGAATCCAATGACCTTCATCTTTCCATAGTCCATAGGTCTTTTGGCCCTCGATTTCAAAACTGACAAAGCTCATGATTTTTCCTTTGATTTGCAGCATCTACCATGGATGCATTTGAACAATGAAGAGAGTCTATGAAAGGTCGAACTATCTGTATAGAATCAATTCAAAGATTTCAGCTATGCCTAAAATGGCATATCCAAAGGATTCCTATGCACATCAATGACATTCGTTTGTTCATGGAAGTTGCCGAACTTGGCAACTTTACCAAGGTTGCCGCTCAAAGAAGTACCGTTCAGTCACATATCAGCCGCCAAATAAGCGATTTCGAAAAAAAATTCGGTTGTACATTATTTCGACGCACAGGAAGGGGCGTCGTGTTAACAGAGTTTGGTGAACATGTTCAACAACGATTGCGAGGATGGTTAAATGACAGCGACGAGCTGTTTGCGGACATACAGCAAACATCCAAAGTGCCCATGGGAGAAGTCAAGATAGGCGTACTACCCTCAGCTGCACACCCATTGATGACACATATTTTTAAGCGCTTGCAGCATGAATATCCGAAAATTAAATTGAATATCCGTGAAGGGCAAGGCAGTGAATTAGATGCACTGCTGGACACTGGCGCTGTTGATTTAGCCATCCTGTTTAGATATGAAAAGCCTACCGGCAATGATGAAACACTTCTGGCTACAGCAAGCACTTATCTTGTCTCATCCCCCGGACTCTCTCTCACATATGCCGCCAACGTTGACTTCAAACGATTGGATGGACTGCCACTTGTCTTACCCAGACGCCCATCGCACTGGAGATCAATATTAGATGAAACTGCAAGAAGTAAAGGTATAAGTTTGCACTCGGAAGTCGAAGCCGATTCACTTCGTGTTCAGAAGGAAATCATTGCTTCAAACCCACACATGTATGCATTGCTTGGGCCATTTTCTATCGATGATGAACTCAGAATGGGAAGGCTGCAGGCAGCAAAAATAATTGGTCCTGACTTGAAGCGCTTTGTTACGCTTGCACATCCGAAACAAGGTCATCTCACTCAGGCTTGCCGTATTGTTTCGAAGCTCATCAAAGAGACTGTGTGTGAATGGGAAGGACAGTTGAATCGGCCAAAAATAGCCTAAGTATTGCAAATAAAATTTAGTTTCATAACCGAGGGTGAATGCAGATGCTTGCAAAATTTTCTTCCCATTCAA
>CAIMUZ010000040.1 GCA_903844775.1 uncultured Burkholderiales bacterium
ACATCATCCCAGCCGCTGTCGATGAAGTGGGTGGCCCCACCATCTTGGCGACGCTCACCGTCATTGCAGCTTTGTTGCCCATGGCGTTTGTGTCGGGCCTCATGGGCCCCTACATGAGCCCTATTCCTATCAATGCCAGCTTGGGCATGGCGCTGTCTTTGTTGATTGCCTTCACCGTCACGCCTTGGTTGGCCTTGAAGTGGATGAAGTCGCATCACAGTGGTACATCGCATGACGAGCACACTGCGCAACCCGCAGCAATAGGCTTGGCTGCACGCTTGCCAGAATTGTTTGGCCGCATCTTACGTCCCTTTCTCAACAGCAGTCGTCAGCGCTGGAAGCTCTTGGGCGGCATCTTATTGGCCATGGCCTTGTCGGTGGGCTTGGCCGGTGTGCAATGGGTCATTTTAAAAATGCTGCCCTTTGACAACAAAAGCGAATTTCAAGTGGTGGTCGACATGACGGCCGGCACACCTTTAGAAAACACCGCCGCTGCATTGCATGAGATGGGCGTGTTTTTGGTAAAGCAAAAAGAAGTGCTAGACGTCCAAACATATGCCGGCACCGCCAGCCCCATCACTTTCAATGGTTTGGTGCGCCAATACTATTTGCGCGCCGATGCCGAACAAGGTGACTTGCAAGTCAACTTGGTCGACAAGCATCAGCGCTCAGAAAAGAGCCATGCCATTGCACAACGCTTACGCCCCGAACTTGAAAAAATTGCGCTGGGTCATGGTGCGAACATCAAGGTGGTTGAAGTGCCGCCCGGCCCGCCCGTGATGAGCCCTTTGGTGGCAGAAATTTATGGCCCCGATGAAGCAGGTCGGCAGGCCTTGGCTGCCAATGTGGCCAAAGCGTTTTCACAAACACCCGGCATCGTCGGCATTGACACGTCGCTCAAGGCCGACGCACCACGTCAGTGGTTGCAGGTGCGCAGACAACGTGCCGAAACACTGGGTATTTCGGTCAGCGCCATTGCCCAAACCGTTCAAGCTGCTTTACAAGGCGCAGACGCAACGTATCTGCACGACGGCAATAGCAAATTACCGATACCCATCAGGTTGCAATTGCCCCTTCAATCGCAAATGGGTTTGAAAGATGTGTTGGCCATGCCGATGCGCGCCGCCAACGGTCAGATGGTACCTTTGTCGGAGTTGGTCGAAGTTAAAACAGGCGTCATTCAAAAGCCTTTGTTCACCAAAGACTTGTTGCCAGTCAGTTATGTGACGGGCGATATGGCGGGCTCGCAAGACTCTCCGCTGTATGGCCTGTTTGGCATTCGAAACCAAATGAAACAGGCCGCCTTGCCCGGCCAGGGCGAGCTGGGTGAGTATTGGATTCAACAACCCAGCGACACCTACCGTGAATACGCCGTGAAGTGGGATGGTGAATCCCAAATCACGTACGAAACTTTTCGGGATATGGGCACCGCCTACGGCGTCGGCTTAATTTTGATTTACCTCTTGGTGGTGGCGCAGTTCAAAAGCTATCTCACGCCGTTGGTGATCATGGCGCCTATCCCGCTCACCATGATTGGCGTCATGCCAGGCCATGCATTGCTCAACGCCCAGTTCACCGCCACCAGCATGATCGGCATGATTGCCTTGGCCGGCATCATCGTGCGCAACTCCATTTTGTTGGTCGACTTCATAGAGCTTCAAGTGGCGCAAGGCATGGATTTCAAAGAAGCCGTCATTCAATCGGCCGCAGTGCGCGCGCAACCCATTGTGCTCACGGGCTTGGCGGCCATGATTGGTGCCTTCTTTATTTTGGACGACCCGATTTTCAATGGCCTGGCCGTGTCGCTCATTTTCGGAATTTTAGTTTCCACCCTGCTCACCTTGGTGGTCATTCCTGTTTTGTATTTCTCGTTGTTTAAACCTAAGGAGTCTGTATGACCGTTGAACGTTACATCCGCATTTTTGCCGGCATTTTTATCTTGATCTCGCTCGCTTTGGGCATAGAGGGCAGCCCCTTGTTTGTCAGCGCTTGGGCTTTGGCATTCACCGCATTTGTGGGCGCCAACTTGTTTCAGTTTGGCTTTAGCAACGTATGCCCGATGGGTTGGATGTTGCGCAAATTGGGTGTGCCAGACGCAGCGCCTTGCAGCACTTCGGCTTAAGCGCGACTGCCTTCTTGCCATTGTCGGCTGATCACGCCACCGCCTAAGCAAATTTCGCCGTCATAGAGCACGGCACTTTGCCCGGGTGTGACGGCCCATTGTTTGTCATCAAACACCAATGAAAAATGGGCGAGATGGGGTGAGGCCAATGAACACGCGGCATCGGTTTGCCGATAGCGTGTCTTTGCGGCGTATCGGCCTGAGGCTGGCGCTGAGCCTGAACACCAGCTGGCATCGGCGGCGTCCAGCTCTGGCGATAACAACCAAGGGTGGTCGTGCCCTTGGACCACCCATAAAATATTTTGAGCCATGTCTTTGCGGGCCACAAACCAGGGCGTGTGTTCACCGCCGCCACGCTGCGCGCCTTTGGCTTTGATGCCACCAATCCCCAGGCCCTGACGTTGACCCAAGGTGTAAAAACTCAAGCCGACATGCTTGCCAATGGTTCTGCCTGTTTCATCTTTGATGGGGCCAGGCTCTTTGGAGATATAGCGGTTTAAAAAATCTCGAAACGGACGTTCGCCAATGAAGCAAATCCCCGTGGAGTCTTTTTTCTGAGCGTTGGGCAAGCCAATTTCTCCCGCAATTTGACGAACCTGAGTTTTGAGCAACTCACCCACCGGAAACAAAGTTTTAGAAAGCTGGTTCTGATTCAAACGATGCAAAAAATAACTCTGGTCTTTGCTGTTGTCCAAACCTTTGAGCAACTCGTGCAGTCCGCTCGCTTCATTCAAGCGAACCCGCGCGTAATGACCCGTGGCAATTTTTTCTGCACCCACCTGCATGGCGTGGTCTAAAAAAGATTTGAACTTGATCTCAGCATTGCAAAGAATGTCTGGGTTGGGGGTCCGGCCAGCTTGGTATTCGCGTAAAAAATCTGCAAACACACGGTCTTTGTAGTCGGCCGCAAAGTTAACGTGTTCAATCTCAATGCCCACCACATCGGCCACTGCAGCCGCATCCACAAAGTCAATGTTGGAAGAACAAAACTCGCTGTCGTCATCTTCTTCCCAATTTTTCATGAAAATGCCGACCACCTCGTGGCCTTGCTTTTTCAATAAGTGAGCGGTGACTGCGGAATCGACGCCGCCCGACAAACCCACAACAATTCGGTGATGCTTCATGGGCCCCATTATCTCTTGAACTAAATATTTATACTTAGAGACATACATGAACCCTGTCCAACCCTCGAATGCGATGAAAAAAGCGCGTTTGGCCGTCAGCACTTTTTTGCATGACGTGAGTCGCGGCGTCTTCACCCTCACGCACAGTGGCTTGGCCATGTTGGGTCTAGGACTCGTGGTGTGCATCAGCGTGGCCGTTTTCAGGCCCGATGTTTTGGCGCAATCAGAATCCCTCGTCTATGAGTGGCTGCGGGACCGTCAAGTGAGCCTGTGGTGGGAGCCCCAAAACACAGCCGACCGCGCCACTGCAACGGATTTAAAAGACGTACCGCGCAAACAGGCTGCGGTGGCTGCATGGCTGGCCACAAAGTACCGGGTCGCACCCGAACCGATTGCCGCATTGGTGGCAGAGGCTTATGAATTATCGGACGATACAAAATTAAAGCCGCATTTAATTTTGGCCGTGATGGCCATTGAGTCCAGCTTTCATCCTTATATTCAAAGTCAAGCGGGCGCCCAAGGCTTGATGCAAGTGATGACCGAGATTCACATTAAAAAGTATGAAAAATACGGCGGTAAGCTGGCTGCCTTTGACCCCTTGACCAATATGCGGGTAGGAACGCGTGTCTTGCATGAGTACGTCAAGTTAAAGGGCGGCGTGGAAGAGGGCTTGCTCTTTTACTTGGGCGGGGATAGCTTTCAAAGTGACACCGGCTATGTGGCCAAGGTGCTCGCCGAGCAAGCCAAATTAGACGATGTGGCATCGGGGCAAAAGGTCAGCACGCAGCCTTAATGAGCGCAGTCTGGCTTGAAAGAAGCCAACGCTCAGATTTGCCAGACAGACAAATCGGTGTGTAGCAATGCCAAGGAAAAGCGTTGACCTTTGGCGTGGTCTTCAATGCATTGCAAAACGAGCGGACTTCGATGCAAAGCTGCGGAGGCCCTCACTTCTTCCAAACTCATCCACAAGACACGAACAATACCCTGGTCCAGCGCCTGACCTTCAATTTGTTTAGAAATTTCGCCACTGAAGGCGAATCGGACGAAGGTAATTTCTTCAGCGTTCAAGCCGTTTTTCGCGGCACGTAGAAATCTAGATTGATAAACACCAAGCAAGTGAGTGGGCTTGAAAGGGTGCGCTGTTTCTTCAACACACTCTCGGGCGCACGCCTCTATCAAGGACTCGCCAGGATCTAGATGACCCGCGGGATTGTTAAGGCGCAAACCTTCTGGGGTGTGCTCTTCAATGAGCAAATAGCGACCATCTTTTTCAACGATGGCGGCAACGGTGACACTGGGGTTCCAACGAGCGCTCATTTTTTAGGATCTATGAATAGACTTTAATGAAGTTGATTGATGTAGTATCAAGCAGATAAGCCAATCTTTATAAAGCCAAATAGCGATCAGTGTAAGGTTTGCAAGTATTCAGGAAAAAATTATGCGCATTTGGTTAGACAGTTACCCTGAGGGTGTACCGGCTGACATAGACGCCTCTCAGTACGACTCCTTGGTTGGCTTGATGGCTGACAGCTTTGCCAAATACGCCAAGCGCACCGCCTACAGCTACATGGGGCAAAACATCAGCTACCAAGAAACTGATGTCAAAAGCCAGGCCCTTGCGGCTTATTTTCAATCATTGGGACTTGAGAAAGGTGACCGCGTTGCCATCATGATGCCCAACGTACCGCAATATCCTGTTGCGGTGGCGGCCATCCTTCGCGCTGGATTGGTGGTGGTCAACGTCAACCCGCTTTACACGCCTCGCGAACTCGAGCATCAGTTGAAAGACTCGGGTGCCAAGGCCATCGTGATCATTGAAAATTTTGCCATCACATTGCAAAAGTGCCTGGCACAAACGCAAGTGAAACACATTGTGTTGTGTGCCATGGGCGACATGCTCAGTTGGCCTAAGGGCGCGCTGGTTAATTTTGTGGTTCGTAACATCAAGAGTTTGGTACCCGAATTTAATTTGCGTGGCGCTGTTAAATTCAATCTAGCACTCAGACGCGGCCAGCATTCAAGCTTCGTTCAACCGAGGGTCAGCAGTGATGACATTGCCGTTCTTCAATACACCGGCGGCACCACCGGTGTGTCCAAGGGTGCCGTGTTATTGCATCGCAATGTGGTTGCCAATTTACTTCAGTCAGAAGCTTGGAACGACCCTGTGATGAAACGAGTGCCTGCCAATGAGCAGCCTACTTCTGTATGTGCTTTACCGCTCTATCACATCTTTGCTTTCACTGTGAACATGATGCTCGGTTTGCGCACAGGCGGGAAAAATATTTTGATCCCCAATCCACGCGATTTGCCTGCGGTGCTGAAAGAGCTTTCTAGACAAACGTTCCACAGTTTTCCGGCGGTCAACACCTTGTTCAATGGCTTGGCCAACCACCCCGACTTTGACACCGTCAATTGGAAAAATCTAAAGGTGTCGGTGGGCGGCGGTATGGCGGTGACCAGTGCGGTGGCCGCATTGTGGTTGCAGAAAACAGCTTGTCCAATTTGTGAAGGCTATGGCTTGTCTGAAACAAGCCCCTCTGCCAGTTGCAACCCCACCACCAGCACAGCGTTCACGGGAACGATAGGCGTTCCCTTGCCCAGCACCTACATGAAGCTGGTGGACGACGAAGGCCATGAAGTGACCGAGCTCGGAATGACGGGCGAAATCGCCATCAAGGGCCCACAAGTGATGGCGGGCTATTGGCAACGCCCAGACGAAACCGCGCGATGTATGACGGCGGATGGCTATTTCAAATCGGGTGACATTGGCATTCGAGATGCCAAAGGATTTTTCAAAATCGTTGATCGCAAGAAAGACATGATCCTGGTCAGTGGCTTCAACGTCTATCCCAACGACGTGGAAGAGACGGTGTCTTTGTGCCCGGGTGTTCTGGAATGTGCAGCCGTGGGCGTCCCTGATGAAAAGACAGGTGAAGCCGTTAAGTTGGTCATTGTCAAAAAAGACCCCGCCCTGACTGAGGCGGCTGTTCGCGAGTATTGCCGCGCCAACATGACGGGCTACAAGCAGCCCAAAGTGATTGAATTTAAAAAAGAATTGCCCAAAACAGCGGTGGGGAAAATCCTGCGACGCGAATTACGCGATGCACTCCAATGAGCGCGAATGACCGCGCTCATTCACGCCTTACTTGAGCCAACCACGCCTGCGGAAGTACCACATTGGCACCACCGCGCTGGCCACCATGAGGCACAGCGCATAGGGGTAGCCCCACTTTTGCGACAACTCTGGCATGTACTGAAAGTTCATGCCGTACAAACTGGCAATGAGCGTGGGCGGCAGCAAAGCGACGCTGGCCACAGAGAAGATCTTGATGATCTTATTTTGGTTGATGTTGATGAAACCCACTGTGGCGTCCATCAAGAAGTTGATCTTTTCAAACAAAAACTCAGTGTGCGAATCAAGCGAGTCAATGTCGCGCAAAATTTGACGTGCTTCTTCAAATTGCTCGGCGTTAAGCATCTTGCTGCGCATCATGAAGCTCACCGCGCGTCGCGTGTCCATGACGTTACGGCGGATTCGGCCGTTCAAGTCTTCTTGCCTGGCAATGGCGCCCAACACTTCGCCGGCCATGGCGTCGGTCACGTCGCCAGACAGCACCAGCTTGCCCGCAATTTCCAACTTGTCGTAAATATTTTCCAACGTGTCGGCTGAGTATTCGGCATCGGCGTCAAACAACTTCAGCAAAACTTCTTTGGCGTCTTCCAGCAAACCTGGCGCACGGCGAGCGCGCAAACGCAGCAAACGAAACACTGGCACGTCTTCATCGTGAATGGAAAACAAAACACCACGGCTGCGCAAATCGGCATTGTGTTGGTTCAAGATGAAGGCACAGCGAACGGTCCGGGGCTCGTCTTCGTCGGCAATTAAAAAGTCAGAACGAATGTGCAATTCGCCATTGTCTTCTTCGTAAAAGCGCGCAGATTCCTCAATGTCCTCGTCCATCGCATCTTCTGGAATGGACAGGCCATAGTATTGTTTGATCCAGCGCTTTTCTTCCAAAGTGGGCGACTCAAGGTCCACCCAAATAGGCTGGAATTTGGACAACTCCTCCAAGGATTCAATTTCTTCCTGGACGAGGCGGCCGTTTGCAAGCGTAAAAATGTTGAGCATGGCAGGTCTCCTTCAGCCCCAAATGCTGTGGGGGCCAAGTGTTCGATAAGGCGGCAATGGGGGTAAAGCAGCTTTCGAACGACTGTCAGGCTGCAAGATGCATGCAGCAACGAGACCATCTCATTCGAAAGCTACCAACTAGGGTGGCTTTCCACGGAGCAAACTCCAAAATAATGATGGGTCGAATTATGGCACTTAATCAGCAAAAAAAGCCAAGAGTTCATCTTTGCGTTGATTCACATCTTTGGCGCCCAAAGCCATCAGGGCCCGCACAAATCCAGGCTCAAACAATAAATAACTGGACAGCGATGCCCCAGAACCTTTGAGTGCCCCCAAGCCATCCAAGACACGGTGAACGGGCGGCGGCAATTCGTGAACATGCGCCTGCGCCAATGCGTCTAAAGATTCGCTGGGTTGGATGGCTAAAACTTGAACTTCATGAAAAGGCAGTGACTGCGCCAACTCAGAACCATGGTGCTCAGCCAAGTGCTGCTTCAATTGACGAATGCTTTGATTCACACGCTGGACTTGCTCCACATCGGCGAGCAAGGTGTCATTGAAAACACTGGCCATGGCGTGTCCTGCAATATTACCCAGGCTCGGTCGAGTTCTGCCTGTCGAGTGGGCGTTGCTGCTGGCTTGCGTTTGCCCCATTTGGCCTCTTTGTGGTTGGCCAACACCAATGGCCAATATGTGGTTGGCGCCCAAGTGAACGGCCGGTGACAAAGGAGAGCTTTGCCGCATCGAGCCATCGCCGAAATACTCCATGTTGCCGTCTACCCAAAGTGGCGTGGCGGGAAACAAAAAAGGGATGGCGCTGGAGGCCATGAGATGTTCAATGGTGATGTCTTGCAGTTCAGCGCGCCGGCCAGGTCGACTCCAAGTTTGGAGATCTTGCAATTCCGCCGTTTGACAAAAGGTCCAGTGAACGCCCGTGGTGTAGCTGGAGGCCGTGACGGCCAAGGCCGTTAAGTGGCCTTGCTTCAAAGCCAAATCAATGTTGTTCAGTGCAATGCGTCGGTGCAAGGTATCGACCAAGGGCATGCTGTCTAATGCAGCGCCATAACGCCTAGCAGACAAGGTCACGCCCAAAGCGGTGGCCCAGCGGCTGAACTTGGCCATGGGCGTGTTGGGCAAGTGATAAACCAAATGCGAATGAAGACCGTGCCAAAAGTCGCCTAAGCCTTGCAATGCGGCCAGCCCGTCCACCGCCCGGCTGGCCAAGTAAGTGGCATTCAATGCACCCGCCGAAGTGCCGACCAAGACCTTGAAAGGGAAATTGCTGGCGCTGGATGGCGGGCCCGCTTTCAAGATCTGGGCCAATGCTTGAAGCGCGCCTGCTTGGTAGGCTGAGCGCGCGCCACCTCCCATGAGAACCAGTCCTCGAGTGGGCGTCGAAGGATGTCCATTCATGAAGCCGCCGATGGGGGCTTGTTGGGTCAGGTCATCTAGGTGCATCCGTGAATGATAGAGTCAGCGCAACAGGAAAACCATCAATGACCACACTTTTGTCGCCGCAGCGTGAACGCTGGCTTTTGTTCACCTTGGCCGGAATTCAATTTACCAGCGTGCTTGATTTCATGATCATGATGCCGCTTGGGCCCCAACTCACGCAACTCTTTGGGATTACCGCTGGCGAATTTGGTTTCTTGGTCTCGGCCTACACATTCTCGGCGGGCTTGTCGGGGCTCTTGGCATCGACCTACATTGATCGATTTGGGCGCAAGCGCATGATGCTGACGCTCTTCCCTTTGTTTGGTGCAGCAGCGTTGGCTTGCAGCCTCGCACCTTCCTATTCTTGGTTGATCGTGGCACGTGTCGCCTCAGGTTTTTTTGGTGGCGTCTTGATGGCCATCTCCCAAACCATCGTGGCCGAAGTGGTGCCCTTTGACCGACGTGGCCGCGCTATGAGCGTTGTCATGACCTCGTTTTCAGTGGCCACAGTGGCCGGCGTACCCTTGGCGCTTTTCTTGGTGTCACACATCAATTGGCATGCCCCGTTTTTAGCGATTGCCCTGATGGTGGTGGTGCTGGTCATTGTGGCCGCCAACACCTTGCCCAGTCTGAAGGACCATTTGAGTGCGCATCCATTGGGCGATGCAGCGCCAAGTTTGTTGGTCAATTTGCGACTGGTCTTGGTCGACCCCAATCATTTGAAGGCCTATGCCATGTCGGCAAGCATGGTGTTTGCGGCCTTTGCGGTGATCCCCTACCTGACGCTTTATTTGCAAGCCAACGCAGGATTTGAGTCGAATCAGATCCCTTATGTGTACCTGTTTGGCGGCATCTGCACCTTGGTCTCCGCCCGTTTCATTGGCCGTTGGTCAGATCGCGCTGGCAAGGCCCATGCATTTCGTCGGTTGGCCCTTTTGATGCCACTCCCAATGCTGGGCATGACACTTTGTGCGGGGCTGCCGATGTGGGCTATTTTGGGCATTTCTTCTTGCCTTTTTGTGGTGATGAGCGGCCGCATGATTCCAGGCATGGCGCTGATTGGCGCATCGGCCGATCCCAGAAGGCGGGGCAGCTTCATGACCCTGAATTCTGCCGTTCAATCGCTTTCAATGGGCTTGGCTGCTTTGGCAGGCGGACAAATCTTGGGCAGAGATGGCGCGGGCAACTTGACCCATTACTGGATGGCTGCGCTTTTGGGGGGAGGTGCTAGTTTGTTGAGTTTTGTGCTGGCTTCTAAACTGAGCTTGCACGGGGCCTCGAGTGAATCGTGAACCCTTCAAGATGAGAATTTATCAGCTTTTTTGAAAAAAAGTCGACTACTTGATTGTTTAGAAGGGGTAAACGCGTCTGGCTTGCGTTTCCAACTTCGCGGGCGCATAGTAGATTCAATCCACTCTCATCACGAGGGTGGTTGATCAACCCAGAGCGAAACAGGAGGCTTTTATGAATTTGACGATCAGTGGTCACCACCTCGAGGTCACTCCCGCATTAAGAACCTACGTCACTGGCAAACTAGACCGAATCACTCGACATTTCGATCAGGTGGTGGATGTCAAAGTGTTGCTCACCGTCGAGAAGCAAAAAGAAAAGGACAAGCGTCAGCGCGCTGAATGCAATATTCATGTGAAGGGCAGCGATTTGTTTGCGGAAAGCTCTCACGAAGATCTTTACGCAGCGGTCGATGACCTGATTGACAAACTAGACCGTCAGGTGGTGCGGCACAAAGACCGCCTCACCGACCACCACCATACGGCCCCCAAGCGAATGATGTGAAGTTAAGCACTCATTTTTCACAAAATGTCGTCGACCGCACCCTTTGGTGCGGTTTTTTTATGGGGGTTCGCCCTAACATGGGTGCATAATCCGCCCTCGATATGAACAGACTTTCAAGCATCCTTCCTGTTGAACAAGTGCTGGTCGGCGTTGACGCCACCAGCAAGAAGCGCGCTTTTGAAGAGGCCGGCTTGTTGTTTGAGAATTTGCACGCTTTGTCCAGGGCCGTGGTCACAGACAGTCTGTTCGCCCGAGAGCGCTTGGGTTCGACGGGTTTGGGGCACGGCGTGGCCATTCCCCATGGCCGCATCAAGGGCCTTAAATCGCCGATGGCGGCTGTTTTCCAGCTGGCCCAAAGTATTGGCTTTGATGCCCCCGATGAACAGCCTGTCAAGATCTTGATTTTTTTGTTGGTGCCCGAGGCAGCCACCCAAAAACACTTAGAAATTTTGTCGGAAATTGCAGAGTTGCTCAGCAATGCCGCCGTCAGAGACGGTATGTTGGTGAGCGAAACAGCTGCAAGCCTTCATGCACTGATCGTGCACTGGGCGCCTGCAAAATAAAAACAAACCTGTTCTGCCCATCAACGAATTGAGATTGCGATGAAGCCAACCGCCGTCAGTGCTGACGCACTGTTTGAAGATCACCGTAACAAACTCAAGTGGCAATGGATTGCGGGATTAGGGGCTTCTGAGCGCCGCTTTGATGAAGTGGCTGTGCGAGCCGCTCGCTCGGGTGCCGATTTGGTGGGTTACTTAAATTACATCCACCCTTATCGGGTCCAGATTTTGGGCGAACGGGAAGTGGCCTATCTCTTGCGTGGCAGTGAGGACGATTGCGCACGCAGGGTTTCGCGCATTGTGACCTTGGAGCCTCCAGTATTGGTTTTGGCGGACGGTCAAACAGCCCCGGAGGCACTCTTGCGGGTTTGTGAGGCCGCCCAAATTCCGATGTTTTCCACACCCGAGTCTTCGGCCTTTGTGATCGATGTCCTTCGCGCCTATTTGTCCAAGCATTTTGCCGATCGCACCACCATGCATGGCGTTTTCATGGACATTCTGGGCTTGGGCGTGTTGATCACTGGCGAATCAGGCTTGGGTAAAAGCGAGCTGGGTTTGGAGTTGATCTCTCGTGGCAATGGTTTGGTGGCTGACGATGCGGTTGATTTGTTTCGCATCAATCAAACCACCATTGAGGGCCGCTGCCCCGAGTTATTGCAAAATTTATTGGAAGTGAGAGGTATCGGTTTGCTCGACATCCGCGCGATTTTTGGCGAAACGGCGGTTCGCCGAAAAATGCGTCTCAAGCTCATTGTGCATCTGGTGCGCAAAGAAAATTTTGAGCGAGATTACGAGCGCATCCCAAGCGAGCCCCTCATGCAAGATGTGCTTGGCATCCCGGTACTCAAGGTGGTGATTCAGGTTGTTGCTGGACGCAACATTGCGGTGTTGGTAGAGGCTGCCGTTCGCAATACGATTTTGCAAATGCGTGGAATTGACACCTACCAAGATTTCATGCAACGCCAGCGCTTGGCCATGGGCGATTCTTAATTCAAAGATGATGTCGGTGTGGGCAGGGGTTGCGTGTGCAGTGCGCGTACAAGCTCAAAGCGTGATCGGCAATGACAAAGCCCTTGGCCAGTGCGACATCGTGCTGGCGTTTTTCAATTTCAGCGTCGTAAAACTCTTCGACCTTACCGCAATCGAGACAGACCATGTGGTCGTGATGCTGGCCTTCGTTCAGTTCATAGACGGCTTTGCCGCTTTCAAAATGGTTTCGGCTTAACAAACCGGCTTGTTCGAACTGAGTCAAAACCCTGTAAACCGTGGCCAAGCCAATGTCAGCATTGTGATTCAGAAGGTGTTTGAAAACATCTTCTGCCGTCATATGCCTCTGACTGCCCTTTTGAAAGATCTCTAAAATCTTCTGTCGGGGGACGGTGGACTTCAGTCCAGTGCTTTTAATTTCGTCCATTTGTGATCACTTGCAATTGAATGTGTAAGGCATTGGGAAAAGTGCTTAACCACGGCCCTATGCTACCGCTACAATGACCCCATCATATGGTCTGCCATGCATCCATGAAAAAACAAATTTACTTTTTCCAGCGCTCCGCCAAGCTCGCAGCCCGTGGCCTTCAAGGCCTATTGGTTCTAGGAATCGCGGGCCTCTTGAGTGCCTGCACCTTGCCCAAAATTAATTTGTTCTCGGCGGCCGGCTCGGTGCTTTATGTGCCTGAAGTCGTTCAAGGCAATTTCGTCTCCCGTGAGCAAAAGGAATACCTCAAACCCGGTTTGACGCGCCAGCAAGTGAAAGAAGTTTTAGGAACCCCCTTGGTCGCCAGTATTTTTCACGAGCAGCGCTGGGACTACATTTTCACCATCAGGCGCCAGGGTGTTCCGCCCCAAAGCTTCAGCTTAAATGTCTGGTTCAAGGGCGACCTGCTCGACCGTGTGACGGGCGATGAGTTGCCCAGCGAAACCGAATTTGTGACCCAACTGGTGTCCCAAAAAGCGGGCATCAAAGTGCCTGAGCTTGAGGCCAAAGAAGAAGACTTGCGCAAATATCCGCTGCCGGCAACGAAGGCGCAGTCAGCGCCTGCTTCAGTCTTGCCATTGCCCACCTCCTATCCGCCACTAGAACCCCTTGCGCGCTGAGAGATCGAATGACGACAGCTTCTGCACACTCACAGAATCAAACGCGGCATGCAGTGGCCGTGGCAGGCGCATCTGGCCGCATGGGCCACATGCTCATTGACGCCATCGGCCAATCAGATGATTGCCAGCTTTCGGGCGCATTAGATTTGGCAAGCAGCCCAGCCGTGGGCACCGATGCCGGCGCCTCGATGGGCAAGCCCAGTGGCGTGTTGGTCACTGGCGATTTAAAGGCGGGGCTGCAAAATTCTCATTTCTTGATTGACTTCACCCGCCCTGAGGGCACCTTGGCGCACTTAAAAGTTTGCCAAGCTTTGGGCGTGAAAGCGGTCATTGGCACCACCGGTTTTTCGGAGGCTGAAAAAGCCGAAATCAAAGCCATTTCCAAGGACATCGCCATTGTCATGGCGCCCAATATGAGTGTGGGGGTCAACGTCACGCTCAAGTTGCTCGAGATGGCGGCCAAGGCCTTGGCCACAGGCTATGACATCGAGATCATCGAAGCCCATCACCGTCACAAGGTCGATGCGCCTTCGGGTACGGCCCTCAAAATGGGCGAAGTCATTGCGGATGCGCTGGGTCGCGATTTGAAAGATTGCGCTGTTTATGCGCGCGAAGGCGTCACCGGCGAGCGCGACCCCTCCAGCATCGGCTTTGCCACCATTCGCGGCGGCGACATTGTGGGCGACCACACGGTTTTGTTTGCCGGCACCGGCGAGCGCATCGAAGTGACTCACAAATCTTCTAGCCGAGCCACTTACGCACAGGGCAGTTTGCGGGCGGTTCGCTTTTTGGCCACTCAAAAAACAGGTCTTTTCGACATGTTCGATGTCTTGTCTTTGAGATAGACGGGCCGAGCGCATGAGCTTGCTCACATTTTGGCTGCAAGGTGACTTCGTCATTCGCTTTGTGGCGGTGGCTTTACTGGCCCTCTCGGTCAGCTCTTGGGTCGTGATCCTTTTGAAGATCAATTTGCTTCGGCGTGTGCAAGCCGATGTGATGCAAAGTACAGCCGCCTTTTGGCAGGCATCGCACTATGAAGAGGCGCATGCCCGCGTAGCGCAGTTTGACCGCGATCGATCGGTCTTGCCCATGTTGGATGCCACGTTGTTGCCTGTGGGGGGTACCTTGGCCGCTTCCGGGGTGCGCGAGCACCAGCTCACTCGGGTGCTGCGAGACAGCATGCAAATGACCCTGAACCGGCTGCAATGGGGTCAATTGCTCTTGGCCACCGCGGGCGCTATTTCACCTTTTGTCGGTTTGTTGGGCACGGTTTGGGGCATTTTCAATGCCTTGGGCGGCATGGCAGAAGCGGGGCAAATTACCTTAGACCGGGTGGCGGGTCCAGTCGGCGAGGCATTGGTCATGACGGCCGCTGGATTGGCAGTGGCCATACCGGCCGTGATGGCCTACAACATCTTTGGCCGCATGGTGTCGCAAGTTGAAGTTGTGCTGGAGGGTTTTGCGCAAGACCTGCTGCATTTGCTCACGGGTCAACACAGTTAAATTGACCCGCCCACCAAGTCCTTGAATTGCATCACCCATCATGGCATTTGGTCGCTTTCCCAAAACCCCGCAGGCCAAGCCTTTCAGTGATATCAACGTCACCCCTTTGGTGGACGTCATGCTCGTGCTGCTGGTGATCTTTATACTCACAGCCCCGTTACTGACCAGCGCCATTCGACTTGATTTGCCACCATCAAAAGTTGCACAGGCTGGCGAGGCGCCTGAGTCACTCAGTTTGAGTCTCAATGTGAAGGGCGAGATCTTTCTCAACGACAAACCCGTCAGCTTTCAGTCGCTGTCAGAAGAGCTGGCCCGCGTGGCCAATCAAAAACCTCATATCGAAGTTCAACTCAGGGCCGATCAAGCCGTGCCCTATGGTCAAGTCCTGGATTTAATGGGCCTTGCGCAACAAGCGGGCCTGAGCCGAATTGGGTTTGTGACCGCGCCAGGCGCACCCACAGCCCAATGACAATGCCTCTTTGAAGCCTATTCGTGCAGATCTGACGTATCCACGTGTCTTGAGGGAGATAGAGGCCTCTGCAAACCCCTACAATTTGCAACATCATGCAAGACAAGTACAACCACCTCGAAGTTGAGCCCAAGGCGCAAAGCCAGTGGAACGCTCGCGATGCCTACCGCGTCACCGAAGACGCCCGTAAAAAGAAGTTTTACGCCTGCTCCATGCTGCCCTACCCCAGCGGTAAGTTGCACATGGGCCACGTGCGCAACTACACCATCAACGACATGCTCACGCGCTATTTGCGCATGAACGGCTACAACGTGCTCATGCCCATGGGCTGGGA
>CAIMUZ010000041.1 GCA_903844775.1 uncultured Burkholderiales bacterium
AAGATACCGTAAGTATTCAAAATGTTACGCAAAAGTTACACAACTCTACATTTTTACTTACAAGTACTTGATTTATATGGCTTTTTTATAAGAGCCACTATTGAGTGGGAATAGCGCTCCACATAGGGTCACAGTCCGGACATCGTCATAATTTCCTTGAGATCATTGAAAATAGCACCACAATCCATAGCAGTTGCCAGAGAACCACTCGATGGCAATATCGATCAAAACAGTGATGAGAAAAAACGGCAACCCAAAATACATTGCAGCCCAAAAGCCAGCCAACCAAGTGGGGCGTGGCTCGCGCAATTTGTATCCCATCACCACTTGGCCGCGGCGTTTTTCTAAGAATTTCTTTAGCATGACGGTTTCCATAACTGCATTGAGTGCAGGGGAGTCGCAATGATAGTTCATTGGACGGGTCATGACATTGCGACATGGGATGCGGCGCACAGTGCCGCCTCTGCGGCACTGCAGCAAGACTGGGCCTATGGTTCAAGCTTAATGATGCTTGGCGTGCCTGTTTTGCGCGCCAGGATTTACCAAGATCAAGAGCCTGTGGCACAAGCGCAGTTCATCATGCGCAAATGGGGTGGTTTTGCCTCAATTGCTTTGTGTACACGTGGCCCCGTCTGGTTTAAACAGCTGTCGCCTATCGAAGAGGCCAGGGTATACGCTGCGCTTAAAAAGTCTTTGCCCCTAAGCGGCATTCGCTTCATGGCCGTGACGCCTGAAAAGCCTGAGGGGCAGGTTCACGGCTTGAAGCCAATTCGTCGCATCATGTCTGGCATGTCGACTGTCATGTTGGATTTAACCCCCCCCATAGATCAACTAAGGGCTCAACTCGACGGCCGCTGGCGTAACAGATTGGTGGCCGGCGAATCGAGCGAAATGACCATTCACCGCGTTGGGACTAACGTTGGCCAATACCGCTGGTTGATGGATGCCGAGATTCAGCAAAGAAAAGATAAAAAGTTAGAAGGCTTACCAGTTGAATTTTTTGATCATTATGTACATTCACGCAAACAGCCCTCGCTCAATATTTTGACGGTGCGTGCAGATCTAGGTCGTGAGCGCATTGCGGCTATGATGTTTTTAATTCATGGCACAGCAGCTACTTATGAGGTGGGTTGGACCTCTGAAAAAGGGCGTGAAATACATGCCCACAATTTGATCTTGTGGAAAAGCATTGAAGAACTCAAATCACGCGGCATTCGGATGCTTGATTTAGGGGGTGTCAATACCACCCGCAGCGCAGGCATTGCGCGATTCAAAATTGGTACCGGCGGCAAAGTACTCACGCTGGCAGGCAGTTACATTTAAATTTGACTCAGGAGCATTTCTCTCATCATGTACCTGCCAAAGCAATTTGATTTTCCAGAGCATGCACGAACCATCATTCGTGAAAATCCATTTGCGCAGTTAATTTCAAATGATGATGACGGATTTCCTTTCGTGACTCACTTGCCAATCAAACTCATTGAGCATGAATTTGATCCCACATTGGATTTGCTTTTAGGGCATGTGGCCAAAGTCAATCCGCACGCAACGTTCCTGGCCAAGCGCCCAGAAGTTTTGATTACGTTCATGGGACCCCATGCCTACATGTCGCCCAGTGTCTATCCAGATTTGGTGCGCGTGCCAACATGGAGTTATTTGGCAGTTCACGCCAGGCTACGCGTTCGAATTTTGGAAGGCGAAGAAGCCAAAGACGCATTGCTTAAGCTGCTGATTGCCGACCATGAGCCCGCCTATGCAGACCAATGGCGCGGTTTGTCAAGCAACTACACAGAGCCCATGATGAATGCCATTGTTGCATTTGAGATGACAATTGTGAAACTTCAAACCAAAGTCAAATTAAACCAGCACCGTCCAGAATCGCACGCCAAGATGCATTCTCAATATGCTGCTGGTTCTGAGGCCGAAAAAAACTTAGCGCGCTGGATGCGTCAATTGGGCATGGTGGCATGAAAACTGACATTGAGTGGATGCAGGAGGCCATTGCATTGGCTCACAATGCAGGCAAAGCGGGTGAAGTGCCCGTTGGCGCGCTGGTGGTTTGCAACGGTCAAGTTATGGGTCGTGGCCGCAACTCACAAATTGGCAATCACGATCCTTCAGCCCATGCAGAGGTTATGGCATTGCGTGACGCCGCTCTTCACATGGGCAACTATCGGCTTGAAAATTGCACCCTGTATGTGACCCTGGAGCCATGCACCATGTGTGCCGGCGCCATTCTGAATGCGCGATTAGCGCGGGTTGTTTATGGTGCTTCTGAGCCTAGAACTGGCGCTGCCGGTTCTGCACTCGATATTTTTTCAAATAAAGCGCTTAACCCTCATGCGCAAATCACAAGAGGGGTCTTGGCTGAACAATGCGCTCAATTGATGCAGCAGTTTTTCAAACCTAAAAGACTCAACCTGAGCCCCCTGCGGGAAGATGCTTTGCGGCCTCAAGAGGACTGGTTTGAAGGTTTGCCCAACTACCCCTGGGAACCCCATTATGTTTCGCAACTGCCCAGCTTGAATGGCTTGCGCTTGCATTATCTTGACGAGAACCACGAAAGCGCGCAGCCGCAGCAAATGACTTATTTGTGTTTGCACGGCAATCCCGCTTGGAGTTACTTGTACCGAAAAATGATTCCGGTTTTTACAGCGCACGGACATCGGGTTGTGGCACCTGATTTAATTGGGTTCGGCAAAAGTGATAAGTTTAAAAAAGCCTCGCAGCACAACTTTATGTTTCACCGCGATGTGCTTCTAGAGTTTGTTAAACATCTCGATTTAAAACGTGTCATTTTGGTGGTCCAAGATTGGGGCGGTCTGCTAGGCCTGACATTGCCCATGGCGATGACTGAAAGATTTGCAGGTTTGCTGGTCATGAATACCACTTTGGCTACTGGCCAAGCACCTTTGTCTGACGGGTTTTTAAGCTGGCGTCGGTGGTGTCGCGACAACCCAGATTTTGAAGTTGGAAAACTTTTTGCACGCGGTAACAAGCACCTGAGCGCTGCCGAATGCGATGCCTACAACCGACCCTTTACCGAGCGTGGGCACCGGGCTGCGCTGCATGCTTTCCCGCCCATGGTGCCTGAGTTGCAAAGCAGCGAGGGCGCTGATATTTCTGCGCGCGCTCTTACATTTTGGCGTGATGAATGGCAGGGACAATCCCTCATGGCCATTGGGACACAAGATCCTGTGCTTGGCGTCGATGTTATGCGCAATCTGCATCAAAACATTCGAAACTGCCCGGAGCCTATGATGCTGAACCATGCCGGTCATTTTGTTCAAGAACATGGCCAGATCATTGCTGAATCAGCAGTTCATCATTTTAAGTTGCCACATTCATGAGCCACATCTACATATTTTCTCCCTCAAGCGCTGTCCGAGACAAGGCGGCCTTTAAGCGCGGCGTCAAACGTCTTGAGTCTCAGGGGCATCAAGTCGAAATAGATCCCAATGCCCTCAGCAGTGACATGCGCTTTGCGGGCAGTGACGCCACCCGATTAAGTGCAATTGCAAGGGCTGCAGCCAGCGGTGCTGATGTTGCGATGATTTCAAGAGGTGGTTATGGCCTCACGCGCTTGCTGCCCCAATTACCCTACAAAGCCATTCAAAAGGCCATCGAAAGAGGCACTCAGTTTGTCGGGCTCAGTGACTTCACCGCATTTCAATTGGCGGTCTATGCGAAAACTCAAGGTGTGACTTGGCAAGGCCCCGCCCTGGGCGAAGATTTTGGCGTAGAAGGCCAACCCGATGACATCATGCAGGCATGCTTTGATGATTTGTTGCTAGAACAGGGGGAGGGCACCGGTTGGCGTTTGCCGATTGATTCAGCCAATCAAGCTGTCAAGGTTAAGAATGCCACTTTGTGGGGTGGTAATTTGGCTGTGTTGACTTCGCTCATTGGAACCCCTTATTTTCCCCATGTTAAAGGCGGCATTTTGTTCCTGGAAGATGTGGGCGAGCATCCCTACAAATTAGAGCGAATGCTGACGCAACTGTTCAACGCAGGAATATTGCAGCAGCAAAAGGCCATTCTCTGGGGTCAATTCACTGGCTTTAAACTGGTGCCGCATGACAAAGGCTTCAAACTGAAGACCGTCATTGAACGCTTGCGAAGCCAACTCAAAATCCCATTGTTAACAGGTTTGCCGTTCGGCCATGTTCAAACCAAAGTTCTTTTGCCATTGGGCGCCAAAGTAGATTTGGTGAGCGAAGGGCGAGATGTGTTTCTGGTTTGGGGCCATCTATGAAATTTGCTCAACATGATCAGATTTGCTTGAACGAGGCAATTCACTGTACCTATTGAAATTGATCATTACTTTACTTAACATAATATACATCGTATTAAGTTAATAAATCAATAAAAAGCAAAGAGCAGGCCCAATCAAGCTTAGGCTAGCAGCCTCTCAATTCTTTTTGAGTTTTGATGAAGCTTGGGAAATTGCTGATTCAATCAATTTGACGGCGCCTGATTGATTGCTTTGATTTGCAAAGTCCAGTGCTGTTAAGCCGATTTGATTCTTCAAGTGGACATCAGCACCTTCTTCAATCAGCAATTTGACAGCATCTGGGCTGCCATAACGTGCGGCCATCATCAGCGGCGTTGTGCCATTAGGCGATTCAGCATCAATGTAGGCGCTCTCATCAAGCAACAATTGAATGATGCCGATGTTTCCGCCTGTCGCTGCGTAATGCAGTGGCGTCCAACCCGGATGATTGATATCGGCTTGAAGACTAATTAGAAGCTTGGCCAATTTGAGGTTGCCTTTAAGACACACAAGCATCAAAACAGATTCTTGATGGACGTTTTTCAGGTTCAGTTGTGCCTTTGGATGACGAATTAACAATTCAAAAGAATTTAATGACTCATTTTTCAAGGCATGAAAAATTGCAGGTTCACCTTCAAGATTAACTGTATTGGGGTCAAAACCACGACTCAGCAAGCTAGAAATCACTTTAACTTGATCATTTTTGGTAGCTTCAAAAAAATCTTCATACGCGCCAGCCAAAACAATCGTTGAAAATACAATTAATCCATAAATAACAATGGCTTGTATATATTTAATAAAGTAATTTATTGAATAAATAGATGTCATTTTGGTTAACTTCCAGAGACTTTTGGAAAGAGCCTGTTGAAGTTATCGCTGGTCAATTGGCCTACAGCCTCGGGCGTCATACCACGCAATTCCGCCAGAAGTTTGGCCACAAAAGGGACGTAAGAAGGATTATTGGTTTTACCGCGGTATGGCACAGGCGCCAAATAGGGGCTGTCCGTCTCAATCAGCAACCTGTCCAAAGGCACCCAAGCCGCAACATCTCTCAATTCCTTGGCCGTTTTGAAAGTCAAAATGCCAGAAAAAGAAATGTAGTAACCCAAGTCCAAGGCCCCTTTTGCGACAGCTTGTGTCTCTGTAAAACAATGAAAGACGCCGCCTGCACTGCCTGAATCACCCACTTCACCCTCTTCTCTCAAAATATTGAGCGTGTCATCGGATGCTGAGCGGGTGTGGATCACCATGGGGAGTTTGGATTGACGTGCCGCCCTGATGTGCGTTCTAAATCGCTCCCTTTGCCATTCCATGTCGATCACAGTCCGGCCCCCTTTGCGCTCTTCCATTTGGTAGTAATCCAAACCCGTCTCGCCCACAGCAACCACCCTGGGCAAGGCCGCCTTCGTCACTAAATCTTCAACTGTAGGTTCGTAAATGCCCTCATTGTCGGGATGGACGCCAACAGTGCTCCAAAAATTGTCATAGGTGGTTGCAAGCTCGTGCACCTGTTCAAACTCTTCCATGGTGGTGCAAATGCACAAAGCCCGACTCACTTGCGCAGCAGACATGTGAGAGCGAATGTCTTGAAGGTTGTTGCGCAGTTCAGGGAACGACAAATGGCAATGGGAGTCTGTGTACATATTAGGCAGGTGAATTCATCACTTCGCGCGCTTCAGTGCACAAAGCTTCCAGCATGAGTCCGACATTGAAAGGATGTTCTGAAGACCTTGAAGCCTTCGATAAACGTTTGAACCATGCTGATAAATGAGAAGCAGAAACTTTGAGGGGCGGTAGATCGCTGGTATTGAAAAAACGCGTGTCGGAATCAATGCGTACCATCATCAAGTCATGACAAAGTTTTTGAAGAGCGTCTATCACTTCGATGGGCGGCAAATCGCTACAGTAACTCGCATCACCCACTAGCATGGCCCGCGGAAATTGAGACCACCATTGCTGTGACTGACCCAAGTTTTTTTGGCGTAAAACTTCGTCTGGCCTACCGCCTGCAGACTTCAAAAGAACGCCAGCCTCCTCAGCAGACATCCCTTGCAATTGAAGCCATTGGGCTGCCTCTGCGGTTGACGGCCAAACCATGGTGTGTATCAAACAACGGCTTCGAATGGTGGGCAATAATTGATGTGCTGCTTCACTGGCCAGTACAAATTTAACATCACCTGGGGGTTCTTCCAGTGTTTTTAACAAAGCGTTGGCGGTGATGTGGTTCATGCGTTCAGCCGGGAAAACCAGAACCGCTTTGCCGCGTCCCCTAGCATTGGTTCGCTGAGAAAATTCGATGGCATCACGCATGGCTTCGATGCGAATTTCTTTGCTGGGTTTTCGAGTTTTATTGTCAATCTCAGCTTGGGCTTTTTCGCTCAAAGGCCAACCCAACTCTAGCAAAACAGTTTCTGGCATCAGCACAAAGAGATCTGCATGGGTGTGCACGCTCAAGGCGTGACAACTGCCGCACTCACCGCAAGCGCCTTCAACATGGGCATTTTCAGATTCACATAACCATGCGCCCACCAATGCTGTTGCCAGGTCGTATTGGCCTAAGCCGGATGCGCCTTGCAGCAACCAAGCATGGCCTTGTTGTGCCAATAGGCTGTGCGTTTGTTGAAAGATCCAGGGGGCCAACTTGCTCATCATTTGTAGGCGTTTTCTATTGCGCTTAAAACATCGCGCCACACGTCCTCGCGAGGCTGATCTGCAGAAATTTGGGCGAATCGTGAAGGTGTTTCTGTCATTCGTTTGGCGTAACCCGCACGTACTTTTTGAAAAAATGAAATTGGTTGTGATTCAAACTTATCGGGGACGCGTGCTTTAGACAATCTCTGAGCAGCCACTTCCGGTGAAAGATCGAACCAAATCGTCAGATCGGGCTGTCGAATTAAATGGGCTGGAACATGCTGAACCATCTTTTCAAGCGTTTGTAAAACACCCCAATCAAACTCACGACCACCCCCTTGATAGGCAAACGTTGCATCTGTAAAACGATCACAAAGAACCACGTCGCCTCGCGCCAGAGCAGGTTCAATGACATGAATCAGGTGTTCGCGACGCGCAGCAAACATCACAAGCGCTTCCGTCAAGGGGTCCATGCTTTCATGCAGTGCCAGTTCTCTGAGTTTTTCAGCCAACGGTGTACCACCGGGCTCTCGCGTCAAGGTCACATGATGTCCGCGGCTTTTAAACCATTCAGACAATCCTTCGATGTGGGTTGACTTACCGGCACCATCTATGCCTTCAAAACTGATAAACCAAGATCGGTTCATGGTCTCTATTTACCTTGTACAGAAATACCGCGTTGATATCGATTCACGGCTTGATTGTGTTCGTTCAACGATTGGCTGAAATAACTGGAACCATCACCGCGCGCCACAAAATAAAGCACATTGGAAGAGGATGGCGCGATGGCAGCAAGCATAGCGGCTTTGCCTGGCATGGCAATGGGTGTGGGCGGCAAGCCTGATCGTGTGTAGGTGTTGTAGGGCGTGTCGGTTTTTAAATCAACTTTTCGCAAGTTCCCATCGAAAGCCTCACCCAGGCCATAGATCACCGTTGGATCGGTTTGTAAACGCATGCCAATTTTTAAGCGATTGTGAAAGACCGCAGAAATCATTGGGCGTTCAACCGCCCTGCCCGTTTCCTTTTCCACAATACTGGCCAAAATAAGCAACTCATCGGCTGTTTTTAAAATGGTCGGGGTGCGTTTCTCTGACCAAACTTGATTTAAATGTTGGTCCATTGATTTCAATGCCCGCTTCATCAATGAAATGTCGGTGGCACCCTTTGAGTAGGTGTAAGTATCAGGATAAAACCGGCCTTCGGGATGCAAGCCTGGTCGCCCCAATTGACGCATGATGTCTTCGTCCGTCATGCCTTGGGAGCTCAACTTAACCGAGTCTGCCTTGGCCAAAGCTTGTCGAAACTGCTTGAATGTCCAGCCCTCCACCAGCGTGATGCTGCGCAGGCTTTCCTCACCCCTTGCCAACATATTGAGCAATATTTTGGGACTCATCCCTGGTGTTATTTCATAACTGCCGGCTTTAATGGCCCTGTCTTGACCCGAAAGACGAAACCAAATCCAAAGGATCTGGGGAGACACATCTGCGCCGGCATTGGCAACAGCGCGCGCAACGCCCCGCGGAGAAGTACCAGGCTCGATGGTCAAGTCCAATACATCTTCCATGGCCGCACTTGAGTTGGACGAGGTTTCAAGCGCTTTAAAGCCCATTGGCATTTGTAGCCAAGCCAAGGCGCCGACCAGTAAACCCAGTGTTAACAAGGTTGAAAGGACCCAAAAAGTTCTCCACGAACCACTTTTTCGTGAAGATGCGGATTTTTTGGCAGTTTTTTTGGGGCGACTCAAACCTATATTCCTTTGGGGTTTTCAGAGGAGATCATAATTCAGGGATGCCATCCATTGATCCCTTATTGAATTTCAAGCCGACAGGCATGGTGACCCCTGATCATTTGGGCGTCATTCTGACTGAAGGCGCTGACGCTGCAGGCTTCTTACAAGGTCAACTGACCCATGACGTGCTACTTTTACCGGTTGGGAAAGCCCGACTGGCGGGGTATTGTTCAGCCAAAGGGCGCCTCTTAGGTACTTTTCTGGTTTTAAAACGCAGCCCTGAGAGTTTCCTGCTTGTTTGTCATCAAGACTTGGTGGCCAGTCTTGTCAAAAGGCTGTCGATGTTTGTGATGCGCGCCAAAGTCAAAATCTCAGAGGCGACACCAAACTTTCAAATTCGGGGAATCATCGGACAAGTCCTTGACGAGCAACTGCCCTCACTTCTTTCCCTCGACTCATGGGGCGTATTGCCTCACCATTTGAATGAGCTCACAGGCCATTTTGTAAAGCTTTACCCAGCGGTCACTTCAAGCAAAAGCATTGCACGTGCTTTGTGGATCGGCCCTGTGAGCTTAGCGCTGCCCTCTCAATTGGAAAATTTGCCGGCCTTAAGCCATGAAGATTGGGATTTGGCCGAAGTCTTGTCTGGCATTTGCATGGTTCAAACAGCCACAGCCGAAGCCTTTGTACCCCAAATGATCAATTACGAATCAGTGAACGGGGTGAGCTTTAAAAAAGGCTGCTATCCAGGCCAGGAAGTTGTTGCAAGAAGTCAATTCAGAGGCACGCTGAAGCGGCGCGCCTACGTTGTTTCATCGGCGGCCGCTCTCCATGTCGGGCTAGAAGTTTTCAGTGCAGCCGATCCAGAGCAAGCCTGTGGCATGGTGGCAAGTACAGCTGTTTATCGTCAGACGGATGCGTCCCAACCGGCTTCTTATTGGGGCATCGTTTCAATGCAGACAGCGGCAGCAGATCAACCTCTGCATCTTGGAAGTGCACAGGGACCTGTCCTTGAAGTTCAAGCACTCCCCTACCCATTGCTAGAAGACATTTAGGTCAGGTGCATGCTCATTTCAATGTGGTCAATGCCCGCATCCTGAAAGATGTCACCGTGGGCTGTAAAGCCGAGTCTTTTGTAAAAGCCTTCTGCGCTGCATTGGGCATGCAAAATGACTTTTTGATCGCCCCTTTTGCGAGCTTGATCAAGCAAGGTCTCAACAACCATTTGTCCCAAATGCCCGCCGCGCAAGGGTTTGACAACGGCCATGCGTCCAATTTGAGCAACGTGAGGTGATGGCTGAAGGAGTCTGCCGGTTGCAACAGATTGACCTAATTTATTCAGAACAACAGCATGAAAAGCGGTTTCATCGGCTTCGTCCCATTCCAACTCTGGCGCAATTTCTTGCTCTCCCACAAAGACGCTGGTTCTGAGAGGCGCTGCCCATGATTTGAGTTCTGACCATGAACCTGTTTTGACATCAACCACAGATTCTCCCGCTTCGTAAATTAACAAAATATGTCGCAGTACATCGGGTATGGGTTGAGATTTTTGCGTTTGAGGGTTGGCGAATACATAGATCAGTTCACCACTGATCAACAATTTATCGCCCCTGAAAATACCTGCTTCAAAAACCATTGAAGATTGGCCCATCTTTGCGCACTTCATGCCAATGTTCAGGTCATCGTCCATCAGCGCAGATGCGTGATATTCCAATGTTGCCTTCTTCACATACAGTTCCCCACCCAAAATATGGAAGGCTGTTTCATAAGGCAGCGCAACGCGTGCCCAATAGCCAGTGACAGCGGTGTCCAAATAAGTCAGGTAATGGCCGTTGAACACAATTTTTTGCATGTCAATCTCTGACCAACGAACCCTCAGGCGATGTAAGAATCGAAAGTCACTGCGTTTCATGATTGAGTTTTCCTTTAGCTTCAAAAATTAAACAAATGCTTCTGGGTTGAATGCCCGCTTTAAACCGTGACCCGCTTCATCGTGAGTGAAATCATTGTGTTTAACTGCTTTTATCGCCTAAGTGACTGATTTATGGTTAACTCGGCTGACGAAGACCTTGGCTTAGATTAAAGTTGGTGAAAATCCTAACAGCATTCGAGGTAATTCCATGGCTTTCATTAACTACGTCACTCAAATTCAAATCGACTTTGGTGCCGTTCAACTTCTTAAACAAGAGTGTGAACGAGTTGGCATACACAAGCCCCTCATTGTGACTGACCAAGGAGTGAAAGTTGCGGGGGTCTTGCAAAAAGCGTTAGATGCGCTGCAAGGTGTTCATTGCACCGTGTTTGACCAAACCCCCTCTAACCCCACAGAAGCTGCCGTTCGAGCGGCAAGCGCCCTTTACTTGGCCAATGGGTGTGATGGCCTCATCGCTGTGGGCGGCGGCTCTTCCATCGATTGCGCCAAATGTGTGGCGATTGCCGTGACGCACGAAGGGCCCCTTAAAACATACGCCACCATTGAAGGTGGCTCACTCAAAATAACAGACCGTGTGGCCCCCCTGATTGCAGTTCCGACGACCAGCGGCACTGGCAGTGAAGTGGCGCGCGGCGCTATTTTGATTGTGGACGATGGCCGTAAGCTTGGCTTCCATTCTTGGTTCATTGTGCCTAAGGCCGCCATTTGTGATCCTGAGCTCACTTTTGGACTTCCGCCGATGCTGACTGCGGCCACTGGCATGGATGCCATTGCGCATTGCATGGAAACATTCATGGCGGCTGCATTCAATCCACCGGCCGATGGTATTGGCTTAGATGGCTTGCAGCGCGCTTGGGCCCACATTGAACGGGCAACTCAAAACGGACAAGACAAAGAGGCGCGCATGCATTTAATGAGCGCATCGATGCAAGGCGCCATGGCTTTCCAAAAGGGCTTAGGTTGCGTTCACTCATTGAGCCATAGTTTGGGTGGCGTCAATCCGCGGCTTCACCACGGCACTCTGAATGCCATGTTCTTGCCCGCCGTGGTTCGCTTCAATTCAAGTGCTGAGTCGGTCCAAAAAGAAAACCGATTGAACCGAATGGCTCAGGTCATGGGGCTGTCCTCTGGCGCAGACATTCCTGAAGCTCTGAAGGACATGAACGCCCGCCTTGGCTTGCCCACAGGTCTGAAAGCCATGGGCGTGACTGAATCTTTGTTCGACGATGTCATCACTGGCGCATTGGCAGACCATTGTCACAAAACCAATCCCAGAATTGCCTCGGTCCAAGAATATCGCGACATGTTGACCACTTCGATGTAAGCGCTTTTAAAGGTCTTGAACCAAAGACATGTCGGGGCGTTCTAACCAGGCAGAAAACTCGTCGGCCAACTGTTGACTGGCTGCGCACGCCAATTGCCAAACTTTGGCACGTGATTGCCAATCTTGTCCGTAAGTGA
>CAIMUZ010000042.1 GCA_903844775.1 uncultured Burkholderiales bacterium
GCTCACCGGATTAAGCGGCGAGTGCGAAACGTTCGTCGTTTGCAGTTAGTTTTTTTTCTGCTGTTTTACGAGGATCAGAACCTCGACATGCCCTGCCACGCGTCCGAACCCATGTCGAAACCAGTGCAGCCCCAAGCTTCGCATTTTAGGCTCGTTCTGCAAAATGAACGTGTTCTTTTGACTACAAACTGTGTCTTATTTGCTTAAAGGCTTAAAGATGGCCCGGTCAGTGAGTGACTGGCTTGGCGTCATTTCTTGGCGGCTGCTTTGTCGTCTTTCTTGGCATCACCCTTGCCATCCCCTTTGGGTGCGGCGTTCTCCGTGACCCGAACGACTCTGCATTTTTTTTGGGCCGGCTCTTTGGCCGTTGCCGGCAAGTCCTCGCAAATCTTCTCCACCTTGTAGGCCCAAGCTGTTGAAGTGGCGAACAAGGCGATGGTCAGTGCGGCAATTGATGGGTGAATCATTGATTTAGAAATTTGCTTCAACATGGTCGAAAAAAAATCTGAGAGTGATTGAACAGAGCCATTGTCATGGCATAACATGCCTCAATTATCGGAAAGAAGAATCAATTGTCAAACTTGATCCGTTGGCCTTTGTCAGCCCTGGCTGTTTGGGGGGCTGGTTGGTTTCTCTACCTTTTTCTGGTGGACCAGGGGGCAAATCCTTCCTTGGCCATGCTCGTGTCCACTTTTGCAAGTGTCTTGGCTGCCATCACGGCTTGGATGCGGGGTATTTCTCAGGCCCGTGCTGCAGCCCTGGCCATGGGATTTCCTGTTTCATTGTGGTTGATGGGCACCGCCAGTTTTCCGGCTTGGGTGTGGCTTTTGCCATTAGCCTTGGTCATCTGGATTTATCCCATGCATGCTTGGCGTGATGCACCTGTTTTCCCCACGCCCCTCAAGGCTTTGCGCGATGTGCCGCGGTATGCCATTTTGCCGGCACAAGCCAAAATATTGGACGCAGGTTGCGGCGCGGGCGATGGTCTCAAGGCGCTTCGTGAGGCTTACATCAATGCGCAGTGGATTGGCATCGAGTTCAGTCGGCCTTTGGCTTGGGTGGCCAAATTCAGATGCCCATGGGCTGAGGTGCGTTGTGGTGATATTTGGGAAGATCACTGGGGTGCCTACGACATGGTTTATTTGTTCCAAAGACCCGAAACCATGCCTCGTGCCGTAGAAAAAGCCAAGGCCGAGATGAAACCCGGGGCTTGGCTTGTGAGCTTAGAGTTTGAGGCCGCAGACCTCAAAGCCACGGCGACCACTGAAGCCAGCCCAGACCGGCCGGTCTGGCTGTATCAGGCTCCTTTTACGCAGGCACTTCAGAAGCGATAGCCGAGGCCAACGCCAAACAAGGTGGGATTAACTTTCAAAACACCTGCGTTGACACCGCCCACAAACACGTCAGTCTTGATATTGACTTTTTTCACGTCAATGTTGAAGCTGAGGTTTTTGTCGATGGGAAAATCAACACCCGCTTGAATTGCAGCGCCCCAGCTATGGCTGTTGATATTGGCGTCGCCATCTAACAAATGGACTTGTGTGATTTGCGTGTAGTTCAAGCCAGCGCCTACATAGGGCTTGAAGCCTGCAAAGTTATCAAAGTGATATTGCAAAGTAATCACGGGGGGTAAGTGCTTGAATGTGCCAATGTCGGTTCCCAAGGCTGCTGAATTAACGGTTTGTTTTTGGGGGACTGTCAAAATCAATTCAACGGCTACATTTTTGTTGATGAAGTAGCTGATGTCGATTTCTGGAATTGTTTTGTTATTCACGTTCAA
>CAIMUZ010000043.1 GCA_903844775.1 uncultured Burkholderiales bacterium
CATGGTCCCCGCTTACGTTTGAGACGGCAGAACAACCATGGTTGAAATTGAACTAGACGGTCAAAAAGTTGAGGTCCTTGAGGGCAGCATGGTCATGCATGCCGCTGAAAAGGCCGGCACTTACATTCCTCACTTCTGCTATCACAAGAAATTGAGCATTGCGGCCAACTGCCGCATGTGTTTGGTCGATGTTGAAAAAGCACCCAAGCCCATGCCTGCTTGTGCCACGCCTGTTACGCAAGGCATGATTGTCCGCACCAAGTCAGACAAAGCCATCAAAGCGCAACAGTCTGTCATGGAGTTCTTGCTCATCAATCACCCCCTCGATTGCCCCATTTGTGATCAAGGCGGTGAGTGCCAGTTGCAAGATTTGGCCGTAGGTTATGGCGGCTCAGGCTCACGCTACGAAGAAGAAAAGCGGGTGGTTTTCCACAAAGAAGCTGGCCCTCTCATCAGCATGCAAGAGATGAGCCGTTGCATTCACTGCACACGTTGCGTTCGGTTTGGCCAAGAGGTGGCTGGCATCATGGAGCTTGGCATGTCGCATCGCGGCGAGCATGCCGAAATTGAAACCTTTGTGGGTCAATCGATTGACTCTGAACTTTCAGGCAACATGATCGACATTTGCCCTGTGGGCGCGCTCACCAGCAAGCCATTTCGTTACAGCGCCCGCACTTGGGAGTTGTCACGTCGCAAATCAGTGGCGCCACACGATTCCTCTGGCGCCAATTTGGTCGTCCAAGTTAAGAACAATGAAGTGCTCCGCGTCGTGCCTTTGGAAAACGAAGATGTCAACGAATGTTGGATTGCCGACCGCGACCGTTTTTCTTACGAAGCTTTGAACGGCGCCGACCGTCTGCGGGCTCCCATGATCAAGCAAGGTGGTGAGTGGAAAGTGGTCGACTGGCAAACCGCATTGGAATACGTGGCCAATGGCTTGAACCAAATCAGCAAAGACCACGGTGCCAGCAGCATAGGTGCCTTGGTGAGCCCACACAGCACTTTAGAAGAACTCCACTTGGCCAGCACCTTGGTGCGCTCTTTGGGCTCTGACAATATTGACTACCGTTTGCGCAATGCCGAGTTTGTAAAAGCTGAAGGCGTCCGATATTTGGGTACTTCAATTGCCAGCTTGTCTCAACTCCAACGTGTGTTGGTGGTGGGCAGCAACTTGCGCAAAGACCATCCCTTGTTTGCTCAGCGCATTCGCCAAGCACATCGCAACGGTGGCCAAGTCAATGCCATCACATCCGAGGCCACTCTAAGTTCCGCGGACGCATGGGCTATGACAGTGGCCCATGCTGATGTGCAAGAACCCAGTGCATGGGTGCAAAGCATGGCCAACGTGGCTGCCGCCATAGCAGCAGAGAAGGGCGTGGCAGCACCTTTCGCGGCGCAGGTCACGCCTGCGGCCAAAGCCATTGCCGCATCGCTTTTAAGCGGCGAACGAAAAGCTATTTTGCTGGGCAATGCTGCAGCACACCATGCCAACGCCTCAAGCCTGCTCAGCGTGGCCAAGTGGATCGCTGAACAAACGGGCGCCACATTTGGTTACCTCACAGAAGCTGCCAACACGGTGGGCGCTCAGTGGGCCAAAGCTCAGCCTCAGTCAGGTGGCTTGAATGCTGCGCAAATGTTGTCCGGTGGTTTAAAAGCCGCTTTGTTGCTGAACACAGAGCCCGTTGAAGATTCTGCTGCGGGCGCCAAAGCGGTTGCAGCTCTGGCCGCCATGCAAATGGTCGTGACACTCAGCCCTTTCAAAACCAACATGGCTTTCTCCGACGTGTTGTTGCCCATTGCCCCTTTCTCAGAAACATCGGGCAGTTTCGTGAATGCTGAGGGGCGCTTGCAAAGCTTCCATGCCGTGGTGAAGCCCTTGGCTGAAACACGTCCAGCTTGGAAGGTGTTGCGAGTTTTGGCCAATATGTTGGGATTGCCTCAGTTGGCCTTTGAAACTTCGCAAGATGTGTTGAAGCAAATCTCTGCCACACCTTTGAACTTGAGCAATGATTGCAGTCACGAAGTTCGTTTGACAGGCCATGTTGATGCGCCTTGCGTGGCCTCTATTTATCAGCTTGACAGCTTGGTGCGCCGTGCGCCTTCGTTGCAATTAACTGCAGATGCCCGAAATGCCCATTCTGTTGCCGAAGGAGCGCACGCATGATTGACGCACTTCATAACGCAGGCTTGAATGCCGTTGCAGCAACTTGGTGGGCCACTCTGGTTTGGCCTGTTTTGTGGATCTTGATTAAAATTGTGTGTGTCTTGGCGCCCCTCATGGGCGCTGTGGCTTATCTCACTTTGTGGGAGCGAAAGTTGTTGGGCTTCATGCAAGTTCGCTTAGGCCCCAACCGAGTCGGCCCCTTTGGATTGTTGCAGCCTATCGCAGATGCGTTGAAGTTGCTAACCAAAGAGATCATCACCCCATCGGCTGTCAGCCCTGGTTTGTTTCGTTTGGGTCCTATCATGGCCATCATGCCGGCTCTGGCGGCATGGGTGGCCATTCCATTTGGTCCGGAAGTGGCGCTGACCAACTTGAACGCGGGCTTGCTGTTGGTCATGGCCATTACCTCGATCGAGGTTTATGGCGTGATCATTGCAGGCTGGGCCTCTAATTCCAAGTATGCATTCTTGGGTGCCTTGCGTGCTTCGGCACAAATGGTCAGTTATGAAATAGCCATGGGCTTTTGCTTCTTGGTGGTCATCATGGTCACAGGCAGCATGAATCTCACAGAAATTGTATTGGGCCAAGGCAAAGGCAGTGCAGCCAGCTTAGGCCTCAACTTCTTGTCATGGAACTGGTTGCCTTTGTTCCCCATTTTCATGGTTTACCTGATTTCGGGTGTCGCTGAAACCAACCGTCACCCCTTTGACGTGGTGGAAGGCGAGGCCGAGATTGTGGCCGGTCACATGGTGGAGTACTCCGGCATGGGCTTTGCCATTTTCTTCTTGGCCGAATACGCCAGCATGTGGTTGGTGTCCATCTTGGCCGTGATCATGTTCTTGGGCGGTTGGATCTCACCGATCGACCATGCCTTGTTCAACTTCATCCCTGGTTGGATTTGGCTGGGCATCAAGACCTTCATCGTCGTGTCTATGTTCATCTGGATTCGCGCTACTTTCCCGCGTTTCCGTTATGACCAAATCATGCGTCTGGGGTGGAAGATTTTCATTCCTGTCACCTTGGTGTGGCTGTTGATCGTGGGCGGGTGGTTGCATTCGCCTTGGAACATTTGGAAATAACCGGGTTAAGACATGTCTACTGTGGCTGCATCCAATTTTTCGCTCAAAGATTTTCTCAAGAGCTTTATGCTGTTCGAGCTGGTCAAAGGCATGGCCCTGACCGGACGTTATGCTTTCCGTCGCAAGGTCACTCTGCAATTTCCCGAAGAGAAGACGCCTTTGTCGCCTCGCTTCAGGGGTTTGCATGCCTTACGCCGCTACGAAAACGGTGAAGAGCGTTGCATTGCTTGCAAACTCTGTGAAGCGGTTTGCCCTGCAATGGCCATCACCATTGAATCCGAAGTGCGCAATGACGGCTCACGCCGCACCACGCGTTATGACATCGATTTGACGAAGTGCATCTTCTGCGGTTTTTGCGAAGAAAGCTGTCCTGTCGATTCCATCGTAGAGACGTCCATTCTGGAATATCACGGTGAGAAGCGCGGCGATTTGCACTACACCAAAGAGATGCTATTGGCCGTTGGCGATCGTTACGAAAAAGACATCGCTGCGACCAAAGCGGCTGACGCAAAGTACCGTTGAGCCGCTGATTCACAAAAACTAAAAAGCCACACCCCATGGACGTCAAAACTGGTTTCTTTTATCTCTTTTCGGTGGTGCTCCTGTTTGCGGCCTTCCGAGTGGTGACTGCGCGCAACCCGGTGCATGCTGTGTTGTTTCTGATGTTGGCTTTCTCACAGGCATCTGGTCTTTGGTTGCTCCTGCAAGCAGAATTCTTGGCCATGGTATTGGTCTTGGTTTATCTGGGTGCCGTGATGGTGCTGTTCTTGTTTGTTGTGATGATGCTGGACATCAACTTGGACACCCTGCGCGAGGGCTTTTGGAAACATTTCCCTTTGGCTGCCACATTGGGTGCACTGGTGGCGCTTGAGATGGCCGCTGTGTTGATGAGCGGTTTCCGGATTTCTGAAGCCCCCAAAGCAGCCCTAGAAGTCGGTCAATTGGCGCCCCAAGTACCCAATACCAAAGCCTTGGGTATCTTGCTTTACACCGAGTACCTGATGCCCATTCAAGTGGCTGCGGCGATTCTGCTGGTGGCCATGATTGCAGCCATCGCGCTGACCTTGCGTCAACGCAAGGACAGTAAAGCCATCAGTGCTTCTGAACAAGTCCATGTTCGCGCCGGTGACCGATTGGTCGTTGTGAAAATGGACGTTGTGAAATTGGGCGAAGCACCCAAGTCAGCCGAAGCAGGCGCTGAAGTCGACGCTTCTAAGGAGACTAAACAATGACTTTGACACTGGGACACTACTTGTCACTGGGCGCTATGTTGTTTGCATTGGCGGTCATCGGCATTTTCTTGAACCGAAAGAATTTGATCGTGCTTTTGATGGCCATTGAATTGATGCTCTTGGCGGTCAATATGAATTTTGTGGCGTTCTCTCACTACCTAGGGGACATGCACGGTCAAGTTTTCGTGTTCTTCATCTTGACAGTCGCAGCAGCTGAATCCGCCATCGGCTTGGCCATCTTGGTGCTTTTGTTCCGCAATATGAACAGCATCAATGTGGACGAACTCGATTCGCTCAAGGGCTAAGAGGTCAAATCAATATGAGTCAAACCCTCAACGCTTCCACGCTCCTTGCTGTGCCAATGGCCCCCTTGGTCGGTGCTTTACTGGCCGGCATTTTCGGCACGCAATTCGGCGGTAATTGGATAGGCCGCCGCCTCACCCACACGCTTACTATTTTGGGTGTGCTGATTGCGTTCATCTTGTCAGCCTCCACATTGAAGAGTGTGGCCATTGATGGCGCGCGCTTCAATGAAACCCTTTACACCTGGATGGAGGTGGGCGGTCTGAAAATGGAAGTGGGCTTCATGGTCGACGGCCTGACCGCCATGATGATGTGCGTCGTCACCTTTGTATCGCTCATGGTTCACATCTACACCATTGGCTACATGGATGAAGACGAAGGTTACAACCGCTTTTTTGCCTACATCTCTTTGTTCACCTTCTCCATGTTAATGCTGGTGATGAGCAATAACATGCTGCAACTTTTCTTCGGTTGGGAGGCTGTGGGCTTGGTGTCCTATTTACTCATTGGCTTTTGGTACAACAAGCCAACCGCCATTTTTGCCAACATGAAAGCTTTTTTGGTGAACCGTGTGGGTGACTTTGGGTTTATTTTGGGCATTGGTCTGATCGCCGCTTATGCCGGCACCCTCAACTACACCGAAGCCTTTGCCAAAGCCAATGAACTTAGCGCACTCACCTTGCCTGGAACCTCTTGGATGCTGGTCACCGTAATTTGCATCTGCTTGTTCATTGGTGCCATGGGCAAGTCCGCACAGTTTCCATTGCACGTCTGGCTGCCAGATTCTATGGAAGGCCCCACACCGATCTCCGCGCTGATTCACGCGGCAACCATGGTCACGGCCGGCATTTTCATGGTGGCACGCATGTCACCCCTGTTCGAGTTGTCTGAAACTGCCTTGAACTTCATCATGATCATTGGCGCCATCACCGCCTTGTTCATGGGCTTCTTGGGCATCATTCAAAACGACATCAAGCGGGTCGTAGCTTATTCCACCTTGTCACAACTGGGCTACATGACAGTGGCTTTGGGCGCTTCCGCCTACTCTGTTGCCGTGTTCCACCTCATGACGCACGCCTTCTTCAAAGCCTTGCTGTTCTTAGTCGCCGGCTCCGTCATCATGGGCATGCACCACAACCAAGACATCCGATACATGGGCGGCGTGCGCAAGTACATGCCCATCACTTGGATCACGTCCTTGATGGGTTCTTTGGCTTTGATTGGTACGCCTTTGTTCTCAGGCTTCTACTCCAAAGACAGCATCATTGAAGCCGTCCACGAAAGCCACTTGGCTGCTGCTGGCTTTGCCAACTTTGCTGTGTTGGCTGGCGTGTTCGTGACCGCTTTCTATTCTTTCCGCATGTATTTCTTGGTGTTCCATGGCAAAGAGCGCTATGACCAGAATCCTGATGCGCATCACGGTCACCACGACGATCACCATGACGACCACGCCAGTCATTTGCCTCACGAGTCGCCATGGGTCGTGACAGTGCCTTTGATCTTGTTGGCCATTCCGTCTGTGGTCATCGGTTACATGACCATCGGCCCCATGCTGTTTGGTGAGTTCTTCAAAGGTGCCATCTTTGTAGATGGTGAAAAGCACCACGCGATGCATGAATTAGCGAATGCCTTCCACGGCCCTGTGGCCATGGCATTGCACGCCGTTAGCACTGCACCTTTCTGGCTGGCCCTGGCAGGCGTGGTGGTGGCTTGGTACATGTACTTGATCAACCCTGCAGTGCCTGCCGCCATCGGGCGTGCACTGCGCCCCTTGGTGGTTCTGCTTGAGAACAAGTACTACATGGACTGGATCAACGAAAACATTTTGGCGCGCGGCGCGCGCGCCTTGGGCAATGGCTTGTGGAAAGTCGGTGACCGCACCTTGATCGACGGCTTGTTGGTGAATGGTTCTTGGAAGTTGGTGGGCATCGTTTCAGCCTGGACTCGCAAGCTACAAACGGGTTATCTCTATCACTATGCCTTGGTCATGATCTTGGGTATCTTCTTGCTCATGACGTACTTCGTCTGGCTCAACAAATAAGGAAGTATCAAAATGGGAATGTTGAGCCTTGCCATTTGGACGCCTATCGCGTTCGGCATTGTTTTATTGGCCTTGGGCCGTGATGAACAAGCGCAATCTGTGCGCTGGTTGTCGCTGGTTGGCGCGCTTGTGAGTTTCTTGGTTACCTTGCCTTTGTATGCCGGTTTCAAACTGGACACCGCTGACATGCAGTTTGTCGAGAATGCCTCTTGGATTGAGCGTTTCAACGTGAACTACCACTTGGGCGTTGACGGTATTTCTTTGTGGTTCGTCATCTTGACTGCGTTCATCAACGTCATCGTTGTCATTGCAGGTTGGGAAGTCATTACGCGCAAAGTAAACCAATACATGGCCGCTTTCTTAATCCTGTCAGGGTTAATGATTGGCGTGTTCTCTGCCTTAGATGGCTTGTTGTTCTACGTGTTCTTTGAAGCCACACTGATTCCGATGTATTTGATCATTGGCATTTGGGGCGGTCCCAACAAGATCTACGCTGCCTTCAAGTTCTTCTTGTACACCTTGCTCGGCTCCTTGCTCACCTTGATTGCACTGATCTTCTTGTACATCCAATCAGGCGGTAGTTTTGACATTGCCACTTGGCACGAGCTGCCTTTGTCTGCCACGGCACAAAACTTTTTGTTCTTTGCTTTCTTTGCAGCTTTTGCCGTGAAAGTGCCGATGTGGCCCGTTCACACTTGGCTGCCCGATGTGCACGTTGAAGCGCCCACAGGGGGTTCTGCAGTGCTGGCGGCCATCATGTTGAAACTGGGTGCCTACGGTTTCTTGCGTTTCTCCATGCCCATTGCACCCGATGCAGCGCACGAGTGGGGTACCTTCATGATCGTCTTGTCCTTGATCGCCGTGGTCTATGTGGGCTTGGTGGCCATGGTGCAGCAAGACATGAAAAAACTGGTGGCTTATTCATCGGTCGCGCACATGGGTTTCGTGACTTTGGGCTTTTTTATTTTCAACCCGCTGGGCATGTCTGGCGGCTTGGTGCAAATGATTGCACACGGCTTTGTGTCAGCCGCCATGTTCTTGTCGATTGGCGTTTTGTATGACCGTGTTCACTCGCGAGAAATTGCAAGCTACGGCGGCGTGGTTAACACCATGCCCAAGTTTGCAGCCTTTGCTTTGTTGTTCTCCATGGCCAACTGCGGTTTACCCGGGACAGCTGGGTTTGTGGGCGAATGGATGGTCATTTTGGGGGCTGTTCAATTTGACTTTGTGGTGGGCATGCTGGCTGCATCTGCCTTGATCTTTGGCGCTGCTTACACCTTGTGGATGTTCAAACGCGTTTACTTAGGTCCTGTGACCAATGACGATGTGAAAGAACTCACAGACATCAATGCACGTGAGTTCACGGTCATGGCCTTGCTGGCCATCGCAGTGCTTTACATGGGCTTGTACCCCAAACCATTTACCGATGTGATGGAAGTCTCTGTGGCCAATTTGTTGGAGCATGTCGCTGCTTCCAAATTGCCTTGATCGATTGTGGTCAGCTGAAACTTAAAGATAGAGAGAAAAGACATGATTGACTCAACCAGCTGGATGACGGTTTCCCCGGAAATCGTGTTGCTGGTCATGGCCTGCGTGATTGCGCTGGTAGACCTGTGGGTTACAAGCCCTAAGCGAACTTTGACCTACGTTTTGACATTGGTTTCATTGGGGGGTGTGGCTTTGTTGCATGCCTTTTACGCTGACGCAGGGCAGACTTTTTATGGCTTTGGCCGTTTGGTGGTCAGTGACCCCATGGGGCATTGGCTGAAGTGTTTTTCTACCATCGCCGTCATGGTCACTTTGGTTTATGCACGCCCTTACGCAGCCGATCGCGACATGCTGCGCGGTGGTGAAATTTTCAGCTTGTCAGTGTTTGCTTTGCTCGGTATGAGCGTCATGATTTCAGGTCAAAACTTCTTGGTTTTGTATTTGGGCCTTGAACTGCTCACCCTGTCGAGCTATGCCTTGGTGGCACTGCGCAGAGACAATGCGCAGGCTTCAGAAGCCGCCATGAAGTATTTTGTGTTGGGTGCGATGGCCTCAGGGTTTTTGTTGTACGGGATGTCCATGTTGTATGGTGCCACGGGATCCTTGGACCTGGCCACCGTGTTCAAAGTCATTGCAAGTGGCCAAGTGAAGCACCAAGTGTTGGTCTTTGGTTTGGTCTTCGTGGTAGCCGGTTTGGCCTTCAAACTGGGTGTGGTGCCATTCCACATGTGGGTCCCTGATGTTTATCAAGGCGCACCCACCTCCGTCACGCTCATGATTGCAGGCGCCCCCAAGTTGGCTGCATTTGCCATCACCATTCGTTTGTTGGTGGAGGGCTTGTTGCCCTTGGCCATTGATTGGCAACAAATGTTGGCGCTTGTGGCCATTGCTTCTTTGCTGGTCGGCAATCTAGCAGCCATTGCACAGACCAACATCAAGCGCATGTTGGCCTACTCCACCATCGCTCAAATGGGCTTCGTATTGATTGGTTTGATGTCTGGCGTGGTCAGCGGCAATGCCGCCATGGGTGCCAACGCCTACAGCTCAGCCATGTTTTATATCGTCAGTTATGTGCTCACCACCTTGGCTTCTTTTGGCGTCATTTTGTTATTGGCCCGTCAAGGCTTTGAGAGTGAAGAGATTACCGACTTGGCGGGTTTGAACGACCGCAGCCCTTTGTATGCCGGCGTCATGGCCATCTGCATGTTCTCTTTGGCAGGCATCCCTCCCATGGTGGGCTTCTACGCCAAGTTGTCTGTGCTTCAAGCTTTGGTGGCTTCGGGCCACACGGCTGACATTGCCTTGGCAGTGTTCGCCGTGGCCATGTCTCTTGTGGGCGCTTTCTACTACTTGCGCGTGATCAAAGTGATGTACTTTGACGCGGCTGTGACGGCCACCTCGGTGACTGCCGACGCCGATGTGCGCATCGTCTTGTCTATCAACGGTTTGCTGGTCTTGGTCTTGGGCATTGTGCCGGGTGCCCTCATGTCATTGTGCGCAAGCTCAGTGGCCCAAATGCTGGCCAATTGAGCATGACTGATCGGGTGGACGCACATCTGATTGAAAGCAAGCCGAAGAGCCAAGCCCTCTTCAGCTTTGCTTTTTAACGCACATGAAAGTTCTGAACCTTCAGTGCGCGGGCATGCACACATTTGAGGGCTGGTTTGGCTCTGAAGAAGATTATCAATCTCAGCGAGACAGGGGCTTGGTTGCCTGCCCCATGTGCACCAATACCGAAGTGCGTAAATTGCCCTCTGCGCCACGCCTTAATTTAGGTGCCACAGAGCCACGTCAGTCCAATTTGGAAGTCAAGGACAAAGAGACTTCCTCCCATGCTGAGATCTCAGCGTCATCCGTTAATGTGCCTGCCGTCACGCCTTCAACTTCTGAAGCTGCAGTAAGCAGCTTGGCACAAGCCAATCCTGAAACTGTCCAAATGGTGCAGGAGGCTTGGATGAAGATGGTCAAGCACGTGATTGCCAACACAGAAGATGTGGGCCAGAACTTTGCCGAAGAGGCACGCAAGATGCACTACGGTGAATCTGAGGAACGCAGCATCAGGGGTCAAGCTTCGATGGAAGAAACGCAAGACTTGCTAGAGGAGGGCATTGAAGTGATGCCCTTGCCAGTGCCTGATGCCCTGAAGGGCGGCTTGCAATAAAGATCGACAGCCCTCTCAGGCTCGATACCAATCTTTGACAGCCGCTACATAGCGCTGTACACCTTCCGCCACGCTGGCAGCATCCAATGCCCCATAAGACAAGCGTTGGTAATTGGCCAGATGCGTTTGCGTTAAACCAAATGCAAAGCCAGGAATAGACGCCACTTTGAACTTCTCTGTCATGGCGCGGTTGAAGGCAATGGGCTCGATGTCTTTTGCCAAGCCGGGCAGTTTCATCAACACATAAAACGCACCTTGCGTTTTGGGAAACTCAACCAAGTCGCCCAAACCTTCAAGGGCTTGGTAGACCGTTTGACGGACTTCACTCAATGCGTTTATTTTGGGCTCGACCCAAGGGCGCCCTTTTTGCAAAACTTGCAGCGCGAGCAATTGCGAGGGCATGGGTGCGCAAATTAGATTGGTATCTTGCACTTTGTTCATGGCATCAAACAAGTGCGCAGGAAACACCACATAACCCACGCGCCAACTGGCCATGCCGTAGTTTTTGGACATGGAATAAAACGACAGGGTGTGGTTCATGGCGCCTGGCATGCTGGCCGGCGAAAAGTGTTTCACGCCCTCGTAGGTAAAGTATTCGTAGGCTTCATCGCTGAAGTGATAAAGCCCACGCTGGGCACAAAGGGTGTTGATGGCGCGCAGGGAAGCTTCTGAGTAAACAGCGCCTGTCGGGTTGTTGGGGGATACGGTCAAAATAGCGCGCGTACGGGGTGTGATGGCCGCGGCCATGGCCTCTAGGTTCAAGCTCCAGTCATCATTCGTGGGCACGGGGACCGGCACGCAACCGCACATGCGAATGGCCATTTCCTGATTGAAGTAAAAGGGCATGGGCAGAATAAATTCATCACCAGGGTCAGCCACAGCCATTACCGAATTCAAAAAGGCCATGTTGCTGCCTGCCGTGACCATGAGCATGGCTTCTGTGCCTACATGCACTTGGTTCTCCTGCGCCAGTTTGACTTGAATGGCTTCGACCAAGCCGGGGTGTCCACTCACGCCTAAGTACTTGTGCAAGCTGCCGTCGCCCATCATGCCTGGCAAGGCGGCAATGGCTTCTGCAGGCGGGCCGTAGTTCACCACACCTTGTCCCAATGATATGGTGCCAGGATTGTTTCTAACCAAGGCCGCAATGGTGGGGATGATGGGGGTATCTACCCCGTCCATGCGAAGTGAATGACTTTTCATTTTTAAATCAATTGGCTTTGAAGCAAGGCTGAAAGGGATGGGTCTAAGTTGGGAAGATTATCCCTTGCATTGAGCAGCCTTGCTCTGACTGTAAGAAACGATAATATGTGCAAGATGGGCAACCCCCCCAAGCGGGGTGGCTGTCGTTCAACAATCGGGAGACAGTTTTGAAATACAAAGTAGAAGATTTGAGAAAATTCGCTAAAGCACTTCTTCTGGCAAATGGTTTGGAGGCTGATAAATCAATGGCTGTGGCAGACATATTGGTTGAAGGCGACTTGTTGGGGCATACCACCCACGGGCTTGGCCTTTTGGCACCTTATTTGGCCGAGTTAGAGTCCGGAAAAATGAACAAGAGCGGTCAGCCCGAGATCCTGTCAGATTTCCCGGCAGCAATGACCTGGGATGGCAAGCGATTGCCGGGCCCATGGCTGGTGCTAAGGGCCATGGAGCTTGCCATGGAGCGCGCCAAGACACAGGGTACTTGCACCATCGTGATCAAGCGCAGCCATCATATTGCTTGCCTTGCCGCCTATCACCAGCGTGCCACGGCGCAAGGGCTTTTGATCGCTTTGCATTGCTCTGACGCCAACAGTTGCAGTGTCGCGCCATTTGGTGGTTTGGACCCGGTCTTTACACCCAATCCTGTTTCCTTTGGCATTCCAAGCTCCAGTCTGCCGATCATGGTGGATGTGTCAACATCGGCCACCACCAATGGCATGACCAATCGGTTATTCAATGAGAAAAAAATGCTACCAGCTGCATGGGTCATGGATGGACAAGGTCATGCTAGCAATGATCCTACGGTGTTGTTTACCGAGCCCAAAGGCACCATTCTTCCCTTGGGCGGTATGGACTCTGGTCACAAGGGTTATGGTTTAAGTTTGATGGTGGAGGCCATGACGGGCTGCTTGGCAGGTCATGGCCGTGCTGATCCTTTGGAAGGCTGGGGTGCCACTGTGTTTCTGCAAATCATTGACCCTCAAGCATTCGCCGGCTTGAAAGCGTTTGAGCGGCAAATTGACCATGTGATTGAGCGTTGCAAAAATTCTAAGCCTGCACGACATGATGAAAAGGTTCGATTGCCAGGAGAGCGAGGCCTTCAGCATCAGGCGCAGAGTGAGTTGCAGGGCTTGCAACTCTACCCCAGCATCATGCCAGCCCTCAGTTCATGGGCTCAAAAGCTCAAGGTGGACATGCCTCAGGCAGTTTGAGAGTTTGAGGGCTTGAAAAGTAACTTGGCAATCAGGGGCCAAGTCCAAACCAGAGCGCACACCACGGCCAAAGCAAGGGCAATGGGACGCGCCAAGAACGCACTCAAATCGCCATTTGATTTGATCATGGAGGTGATGAAGTTTTCTTCTAGCATCCCGCCCAAGACCACGCCCAAAATAGCAGGTGCGATGGGGAATTTATTGGCTTCCAAAATATAGGCCAAGATGCCTGCCACCAACATGATGCCCACTTCAAACATGGAGTTGTTGATGGCAAAGGTGCCGACCACACAAAACAGCAAAATCAAGGGCATGAGAACTTCCCTGGGCACCAGCAAAATACGCTTGGCCACTTTGATGCACAAAATACCAAGTGGAATCATGATGATGTTGGCAATGATGAACAGCAAAAATACAGCGTAAATATTTTGGGGGTTGGTGGTGAAGAGCGCTGGCCCTGGGTTCATGTTCTTCATGTAAAGAACACCAATCACAATGGCAGTGATGGAGTCGCCAGGGATGCCAAACACGAGCGCTGGAATCCATGCGCCGGCAAGCGCGCTGTTATTGGCAGACCCAGATTCCACAATGCCCTCAACGTGGCCCGTGCCAAACTTTTCGGGCTCTTTCGAAAACTTCTTGCTCATGGCATACGACATCCAAGCCGCAATGTCTGCGCCTGCACCGGGCAATGCGCCCACGGCGGTTCCAAGCACACTTCCACGCAAAATTTGTTTAGGGTATTTTTTGGCCAATGCCCATTGACCCGACAGCACGCTGCCCACTTTTTCAACTACCAACACAGCTGGGGGGCTGGTGTCGACCACAAAGCGAATGATTTCTGAAATGGCAAACATGCCAATCATCATGGCGATCATGCCAATGCCGCCTGTCATTTCGGCATTGCCAAATGTGAAGCGCGGGAAACCTGCAGGATTGCCCAGACCCACGCAGGCTACCAGCAAGCCAAGTAACAAAGTAATGATGCCCTTGAGGGGATGGTCAGAGGTGATGAATATGGCGCAAGTTAAACCCAGTAGCACCAACCAGAAATATTCAAAAGAGCTGAAGTTCAAGGCGAAGTCAGCCAGCGCTGGGGCTGCCAAAATTAGCACAACAGTGCCAAACAATCCACCCACAGCAGAGAAGACCAGTCCAGCGCCTAAAGCTATTTCTGCTTGCCCCTTCTTGGTCATGGCAAAAGCTTCGTCGGTGTAGGCAGCCGAGGCAGGCGTTCCTGGAATTCTCAATAGGCACCCCGGAATGTCACCCGAGAAAATGGCCATGGCCGTGGCGGTCACCATGGCTGCAATAGCGGGGATGGGTGGCATGAAAAACGTGACGGGTACCAGCAAGGCCGTGGCCATGGTGGCAGTGAGTCCAGGCACGGCACCTACAAATAAGCCATAAAAAGCTGCTGCCACCATCACCATGAGGGTGTAGGGCTCGAAGACCATGGAAAATGCTTGACCGATGGCTGTCCACATAGGGAGGCTCCTAATTCATGCGACTGACTGAATAAGCGATGTGAACAATGTCACCAGGCCCAAGGGGTGAGAACGCCCCAAGGCAGGGGGACTCGCAGCAGTTTGTAAAAAGCAAAATGGACAACCAATGTTGCAATCACTGCCACTGTCAATGTACGACGCCGGTTGACTTGCAAGGCTTTGAACAGAGCGACCAACATGATGAAGCTGGTGGGTAAAAATCCCAGTGAATTTGCAAAAGCAATGTAGAAAATCACAGACGCTAAGAGCACGCACAAGGCAACAACATGCCGAGGAGAATGAATCCAATCCTCCCAAGCAAACCAGGCCGTAGGTGTTTTATTTCGGAGACCTTTGAAAACCAGCATGGCGCCAGTGATGCACAGGCCCGTGGCAATTAAGCTGGGGAACAGTGCCGGACCAACAGGTTGCCCCGGTATATTTGGGAACCCTTTGACGGCAAAGAGCACCAAGGTGCCCAATGCCAAAAAGAACAGCCCAAACAGGGTGTCGTGTATTTTCATGGTCTTACTTGACCAAGCCGACCGCTTTCATGGTGGCACCTAATTCTGTATTGGACTTCACCATGAATTTGGCGAAGTCATCAGGACCTGCATAGATCACACCGAAGCCGCGACTGGCCATGAACTCGTTGTACTCTTTGCTGGCGGCCACTTTGCGAACAGCTTCAGCCAATTTGTCGCGCACAGGTGCGGGCAAACCTTTGGGCGCCACAATGCCGCGCCATGCGGCCATGGTCCAATCGCTGCCAATGGCTGATTTCAAAGTGGGTACGTTGGGATAAAGCGCAGAGGGCTTGTCATTCATGATGGCCAAGCTTTTGACTTTGCCAGCATCAATCAAAGAGCGCGCTTCAGGCAAGGACACAGGGGCAACCTCAATGCCGCCCGCCACCATGTCTTGCAAGCCAGGCGCCGCACCGTTGCTGGGCACCCATGGCAACGCGGCCGGGTCTATTTTTTGATCGCGCAAGAGGCCCGCGATGGCCAAGTGCCAAATACCACCCTGACCTGTACCAGAGGCCTTGAATTTGCCGGGGTTTGCTTTGATGGCGGCCAACAATTCGTTGACAGTTTTGTAAGGTGAATCGGCTCGGACTTGAACACCAGCGGGGTCGGCATTGACCAGGCCAATGGGCGTGTAGGAGGCGCTGGTGAGCTCAGTTAAACCTTGCCAATGCATCATGCCAATTTCAACGGTGGCCAAGCCAATGGTGTAGCCGTCGGGCTGAGCAGAAGCAATGGCCGCATGGCCTACCACACCGCTACCGCCAGTGCGGTTCACTACCGTGACCGGTTGGCCTAAGTCTTTTTCTAGCAGGCTGCCAATGATTCGAGCAGTCGCATCAGTGCCGCCACCTGCGCCCCAGGGCACGATGAGCGTGATAGGGCGAGCGGGATAGTTTTGTGCAACAGAGGGCAGGGCGCTTAAAACACCCAACATGCCCAAAAGAGCACTGGCCAACAAACGACGACGGGGAAATGCAAACATAACTCACTCCTGAACTAGGGGGTTGGGACAAAAAATTTGCTAACCCACGCAAGTTACGCTTTTTTTCCCATTAAGACATTAGGGTCAACCCAAAGATCGGTCATTGAACGGGCTGATTATTGCAAGGCGAAACACTTAAATTGGTTTTTTCCCGCGAGGAATGATGGCCGTTATCTTTTGCACGGGGCGCTCCGTGTCAACTGCGATCGTTTTGGGTGGCGACGTGTCCTTTTTTTGTTTTTTGGACTCTTTGTTGGATTTTTGTTGACCTTTGGCCATGTGAACACCTTTAAGAAGTTAAGTGCCCAGTTTACGCGAGGCACAATCAATGCCAAATACTTCGTGACACTTGCGTCGAATTTATGAGGGTATGTCATGACCATATTTCACATCCCAGCCAATGAAATCGAGCTCACAGCCGTGCGTTCACAAGGCCCTGGGGGTCAAAATGTCAATAAAGTGTCCAGTGCGATTCAATTGCGCTTTGATGTCGTGGCGTCCAGTTTGCCAATCGCCCTGAAAGAGCGGCTTTTGAGCATGCGCGATCACCGCATCACGCAAAGCGGCTGGGTTGTGATCAAGTCTCAAGAGCACCGAAGCCAAGACATGAACCGCATGGCGGCCTTGCTGCGCTTACACGATCTGTTGGAATTGGCGGCTGAGGTTCAGAAGACGCGTAAACCCACAAAGCCTACGCGCAGCTCCCAAATGAAGCGAATAGAAAGTAAGTTAAAGCGGGGACAAACCAAAGCCTTGCGTGGCAAAGCAAATTGGGACTGATCAGAGTTTCTGACTGAGTTGAGCGTCAACCCATTGCTTCGCTTGGTGAAGCACATCCGTGCCATCGGCTTGTAAGATGGATCGATTTGGCAGACTTCTCAGCCAAGTGAGTTGCCTTTTGGCCAGCTGTCGTGTCGCAAACACGCCGCGATCGCGAAGTTCACTCATGGGTAAGCGGCCCTCCAAGGCCTCCCATGCTTGTCGATAACCCACGCATCGCATGGCGGGTAGATCGGCCTTCAAATCACCACGAGATCGCAAAGCCGTCACTTCATTTAAAAAGCCCTTGGCCAACATCTCATCAAAGCGCTGCTCGATACGTTGATGCAACCAAGCACGATTGGTGGGCTCTAGACTCAAAAGGGGGACGTTAGACGCATTCAGCGCTTGGCTGTTGGCTGTCTCAGAGGTCATCGTTTTCAGTTGAAAACTGGAAAGGGGTTTGCCTGAAATTCTGTAAACCTCTAAAGCCCGGGAAATTCTTTGGCTGTCTGCAGGTGCCAATCGTTCTGCGGTCACGGGATCTAGGATTTTTAACTGCGCATGCAGGACGGGCCAACTTTCTGCTTCTGCTTCAGCTTGAATCAGTGCTCTCACTTCTGGATCGGCTGCTGGCATGTCGTTCAAGCCTTCAAACAAGGCCTTGAAGTAAAGCATGGTGCCACCGACCAACAAAGGTAACTTTCCGCGACTGCCGATGTCTTCGACACAAGCCAAAGCATCACGCGCAAATTCAGCAGCGCTGTAGGCGTTCAAGGGGTCGCGAATGTCAATCAGATGGTGAGGCACTGAGGCCAACTCGGCTGCAGTTGGTTTGGCAGTGCCAATTTCCATTCCCTTGTAGACCAATGCCGAATCAACACTGATAATTTCTGCACCGCCCTTGGGCGCCAGGTGCTGTGCAATGGCAATTGCCAAACTGGTTTTTCCGCTGGCGGTAGGTCCTGCAATGGCAAGCGCTCTGATCATTTGGAAAGAGCAGACTGTTCGGTGAGCTTGGGTTGGGATGGCGATGGAAGATTGCGTACGCCAAACCATGCGATCAAGGCCACGCAAGTGGCGGTCAAACCCAGTCCTTGTGCCAAGGTTTGAAGGGGATTTGTCATGTGTGTGCCAATCCAAGTGCCAATGCCAAAGGCCACCACCATCATCGTGAAGCCATTCAATGCAGAGGCGGAACCTGCCATCTCAGGAAAGGGTGCGATACAACCGCTATGCCCGCAGGGCTGGTGAACCCCGTGACCCAATAAGAAAATATTCATGGGGAGCATGACCGCCCAGGCGCCAAACCATGCTTGTGTGGCACCCCAATACGCCATGAAAAGCATCAGGACGCCTGCCAATAAAGAGACCAAGCCAGCGGCTGCAACACACTGCTGAACGCTGATGCGCAGCAATAACCATCTGCAGCAAAAAGTGCCAAGGATGTAAGACAGCGACATGGACACCATCAACAATCCATAAACTGTTTTGCTCAATCCCATGCTTTGCGTGAAGACAAATGCGGAGGTTGCTAAGAAGGTAAACAGACCTGCAAAGGATGCGGAAGAAAGTCCGTTGTAGGCCTGAAATGTTGGATTCCTCAAAATGATTTTGGCAGAGGACAGCAAATTTTTGAACTGAAGGGCTTGAGGGTTGCGCTGTTGAAGGCTCTCCTCAAAGTTGAAGAAAATCAGTAGTCCTGTGACTACGGCAAAAATCACGAGGCTGCTGAGGGCCCAGCGCCAACCCAAGAGGTCAGTGAGAAATCCACCCAAGGGAACGCAAGTACAGGCAATGATGCCCAAACCAGAAAGGGCCTGCGACATGACCTTGGCGCCTTGCACGGGTTCGTACAAATCGCGAACGACTGCACGAGCCGCCATGATGCATGCGCCCATGGCAATGCCTTGAAGGGTGCGTGCTGCAATCAGCGCTTCAATGCTGGGTGCCAGTGCGCAGGCCACCGCAGATGCGCCGTAGATCAAGATGCCCCAAAGCAAGACAGGACGCCTGCCCCATTTGTCTGACAGCGGACCCCAAAACAACTGGGAAATGCCAAATGCCAAGAGCAGTGCCGTTAGAGTGAGCTGGGCCTGCACCATATTGGCTGAAAAGCCCTGTGTCATGGCGGGTAAGGCTGGCAGGTAGAGATCAGTCGTGACAGGCTGGAGCCCCAGCAGCAATGCCAATGAAAGGACCGTCATGGTTTGGCTGCGATGGACAGCAACAGCAGGCAGCAAAGCGGTAGACATCAACGGCCGCGTAAAAACAAGGCATCTAATTCACGCATGCTGACCTGGCGCCATGTGGGGCGGCCGTGGTTGCATTGATCAGAGCGCTCAGTGAATTCCATTTGACGAAGCAATGCGTTCATTTCATCCAGCGTGAGTTTGCGATTGGCCCGCACGGCACCATGGCAGGCCATGGTTGCCAAAATTTCATTTTGGGCGCGTTGTACAACGGTGGCGGCATCGTGCAGTGCCAGCTCGGCCAACACACTGCGTGCCAACTCGACGGGGTCGCCTTTTGCCAACGAGGTTGGCACGGCGCGCACGGCCAATGTTTTGGTCGACAAGGTGGAAACTTCTAAACCAAGTTGCGACAGTACCTCTGCACAATTTTCTGCCGTGGTGATTTCTTGCGGTGTGGCGGCGAACGAGGCGGGGATCAGCAGGGGTTGACTGGTGATTTGGGTGGAGTCGAGTTGTTGCTTTAAACGCTCATACACAATGCGTTCGTGCGCGGCATGCATGTCCACCACGATCAGTCCCTGACTGTTTTCAGCCAAGATGTAGACGCCTTGAAGTTGCGCAATGGCCCGACCCAATGGCCATTCATGGTCTGCGGCGTGGGACTGATGCGATGCAGAATTGCTGAGGTCTGTGCTCTGAGTAAAGCCGGATGGATTGGGTGCAGTCTCTTCAATTTGGTTAGAACTGCCCCACAGCGCTTTTAGTTCTGCCATGGCTTTTGCGGGGTCTTCAGAGGCGCGATCGGGACTGAATGCCATGCCACGTTGTGACCAAGTGCTTTGCGAGGGCGGTGCACTGGGAGTGGCGCTTAGAAAAGAATTTGGCGTTGCAGTCTGGCCAGCACTCATGAATGGAGAAGCCTCGCCGCTTGCGAGTCGTTGCGCTCGAGGAACAGCCAAGGCGCTTTCAATGGCGTGACGCATTGCCTGATGAACTTCACGACTGTCCCTAAAGCGAACTTCAATTTTGGTAGGGTGCACATTGACGTCCACACGCGTTGGGTCCATTTGCACGTACAACACATAGACCGGCTGGCGTTGGCCGTGGAGGACGTCCTCATAAGCACTCCGCGCGCCGTGGGTGATGACTTTGTCACGCACAAATCTGCCATTGACATAGGCAAACTGTTGATCAGCACGGGCGCGAGCGGCATCAGGCGTGCCTGCCCGACCTCTCACATGCACAGGCCCTGACTGGAAATCAATGTGGACGGAATCGGTGACAAAATCTTCGCCAAGGACATCGGCAAGTCGTTGATTCCAGCCTGACTCCCCTGGATGGCTTCGCCACTGAGCCACAATTTTTCCCTCGTGCCAAATGGAAAAGCTCACCTCGGGTCTTGCCAGCGCGTGCCGCCGGACAGCTTCAACGCAATGCGCCAGTTCGGTACTTTCTGACTTTAAAAAATGACGCCGGGCTGGGGTTGAAAAAAACAGCTCCTTCACTTCAACCGTGGTGCCCACTGCACGGGCTGCAGGCTTTATTTCGCCTGTTTGGCCATCGAGTATGAAGGCGTTTGGAGCCTCTGCCGTGCGCGATAGAAGGCTCATTTCAGACACAGAGTTAACGGCTGCCAATGCCTCGCCCCGAAAACCCATGGTGGCCACTGACTCTAAATCTTTCAGGCTGTTTATTTTGCTCGTGGCATGCCGCTTCAAGGCGATGGGCAGTTCCTCCACAGGAATGCCAGAGCCATCGTCTTCTACAGAAATAAGACGAATGCCGCCGCCCAATAAACGCAAGCTGATGTGACTGGCGCCCGCATCCAAGGCGTTATCGACCAACTCGCGGACGACGGAGGCAGGCCGTTCAATGACTTCTCCAGCGGCGATCTGACTGATCAGCACATCTGGCAATTCAAGGATGGCGCGACGGGGTAGGGACTCTGACATCCTCAAATTGTAGGTGCATCGGGCCTCAGCTTGCAGGCGGCCTTGGATGTCACGGAAGACTGAGATAATGTGATGATGGACGCTGTGATGCTATTAATTGACTTTGTGCTGCATGTGGATCGCTATTTAGCGACATTTGTAGCTGACCATGGCGCTTGGGTTTACGCCCTTTTATTTCTCATTATTTTTGTGGAAACGGGTCTGGTGGTCATGCCTTTTCTGCCAGGTGACTCACTTTTGTTTGTCGTGGGCACACTGTGTGGTGTCGGCTTGTTGAATTTGCCATTGGTCATGGGTTTGTTGTTCGTGGCTGCAGTGTTGGGCGATCAAGTTAATTACCGCTTGGGTCGTTATTTCGGGCCCAAAGTTTTCCAATGGGAAAATTCTCGTTTTTTCAGTCGATCTGCCTTTGACAAAGCCCATGATTTTTACGAAACCTACGGCGGCATCACCATCGTGCTTGCCAGGTTCATGCCCTTCATTCGCACTTTTGTACCCTTTGTTGCGGGCGTGGCCGAGATGACGCCTTCGCGCTTCGTTGCCTACAACGTATTGGGGGCTTTGATTTGGGTTTGCGGCTTGACGGCGGCTGGTTATTTGTTTGGTGAAACGGCTTTTGTCAAAGCCCACCTCAGTCAAATCATTTGGGCCATGATTTTTGTGCCCGGTTTGATCGCACTTTGGGGCGCTTGGCGTTCTCGGCAAACTTGACGTTCAGGTCGAACGCTTGCGGGCCAATGGCGGATTGCGTTCGAAGTATTTTTGCAGTCCTTTTACCAGCGCATCGGCAATGTTGTTTTGATAGTTGGGGTCAGAAAGCTTGGCTTCCTCATCGGGGTTGCTAATGAAGGCGGTTTCAACCAAGACACTGGGAATGTCGGGTGCTTTCAATACTGCAAAACCGGCTTGTTCTACTCTCGGCTTGTGCAACTTACCGACGCTGCCAATTTCGTGAAGAATAGCGCCACCCAAATTCAAACTGTCTTTGATTTGCGCAGAGGTACTCATGTCCAGAAGTGCTTGTTGTAATTGCGAATCTTTCACGCCCAAGTTCATGCCCCCAATCAAATCTGCTTTGTTTTCTTGCGAGGCCATCCAGCGTGCTGCGCTGCTGGTTGCTGCGCCATGACTCAGTGCAAACACGCTGGCCCCTTTTGCGTTGGGCGTGAAAAATGCATCGGCATGCACGCTCACAAATAAATCGGCTTGAACTTTGCGCGCTTTTTGTACGCGCACATGCAAAGGTACAAAGTAATCGGCATCCCGTGTCAGGTAGGCGCGCATGGGGCTGCCCTTGACGCTGCTTGCATTGATACGATCGCGAATTTTCAACGCAATTTGCAGAACGACATCTTTTTCTTTGGTGCCATTCGGGCCGACAGCCCCTGGGTCTTCGCCGCCATGGCCGGGGTCAATGGCCACCACAATCAATCGATCCGTGACGGGTGTTGGTGCTTCTGGAATGGCAGAAGGACTCGCAGGCGTTGGGTTTCCTAGACTCGGCGTTGGAGGGCTAGAAGCCGTCGTACCCGAGTTAAGCTTAGGTTGGACTTGCTTGTTCAGCCAATCTCCTAAGGGGTCGTTGTTTTGCGTTCGCTCAGCGATCCAACTCTCAAGCGGGTCTGCTGGCGTGCTAGGGTATAAGTCCAAAACCAAGCGATGTTGATAGGTTCCAACAGGTGTGAGCGCAAAAACTTGCGGCTGCACGGCCAACTTTAAATCGAACACCATACGGACCACACCCGGGCTGTTTTGCGCCACACGCACGCCAGTGATATTGGGATCGTCAGGCTTTATTTTGCCGACCCATTCCTTGATGGCGGGATTTAATTCCAAACCTTCAATGTCAATGGCCAGCCTTGGGGGAGAGGGTACGAAAGTGTATTTGGTCTTCAGTGCGACATCCGACTCCAGCGTCACGCGCGTGTAATCGAGGGCCGGCCACACTCTGACCGCCAGCAGGCTGGCGCCTTTGCTGATATCTGCCCAGCCCAATAGCAAGGCCAAGCTAGAAACCTGAAGCCAATCACGTCGTTGAATTTTCATGGGCGGTGGCTGCGGAAGAGGGGGGCAAAGTCTTGGTTGGATAATTTGTTAACAAAGCTTGCAGAATATGCAGGCCCTGAGGAGTGTGCGCCTCGACTTGAACATGGCGCGCTTCTTGATCATCCACTTGAATCTTCAATTGCAGATCTGCATCGGGCAGCATGCCTTGCGCTTGTTGAGGCCATTCGGCAATTTTCAAACCATCACTGGCAAACAAATCTCGAAAACCTGCTTCCTCAAATTCTTGTGGGTCGTTGAAACGATAGAAATCAAAATGCCAAATGGCCAGGGGCTGTTGGCTCACAGGGTGAATGCCCTCGTGAGGTTCTACCACTGCATAGGTGGGACTTTTGATGCGGCCATGCACACCCAAAGCTTGCAGTAAATGCCGCACAAAGGTGGTTTTACCGGCACCCAAATCACCCATCAGTTCGATGTAAGCGTTTTGCAGAGGGCTGAGCTGTGCCAGAGCTTGCGCAAAGGCTTGTGTGGCCGATTCATCCGACCAAAGCCAGCGCGCCGTGCCAAGGGGCTCGGGAGTTCCTACAATCGCTGGGTGAATACCGCTCATCAATCTCTTTCTAGTGCCTCGCAGGCAGGTTCTTCAATGGACCCTGTGGCTTTGTGGTCTGAGCTGCAATCTGCAGCCCGGGAACAGGGATTTTCTCAAATTGGCGTGACAGGTGTTAATTTGTCTGAAGCCGAGCCGGGATTACAAGCCTGGCTGGCCGCAGGATTCCACGGCAGCATGCACTATATGGCAAGCCATGGCTTGAAACGCGCAAGGCCGGCTGAATTGGTGCCAGGTACGGTCAGTGTGATCACCGTTAGGATGGACTATTTGCCTGGCAATTCGCTTGAGCTGTCGGCTGAGACTGAGCGTCAAAGCCTAACGCAAACCCACCTGGGCGTGGTCTCTGTGTACGCCAGGGGGCGTGACTATCACAAGGTCTTGCGAAGTCGCTTGCAGAAGCTACAAGAACGCATGGCCGTCATTTTGGGGCCCTTCGGACACCGTGTTTTCACTGATTCAGCGCCAGTGATGGAAGCAGAATTGGCCGTTCGCAGCGGTCAGGGCTGGCGCGGCAAAAACACGTTGGTGTTGCAAAGAGAGGCGGGTTCTTTCTTTTTTTTAGGGGAGCTGTTTGTTGATTTGGCCTTGCCTTTGACATCCCCTGTATCGGACCACTGCGGCAACTGCTCGGCCTGCATCGACTTGTGCCCCACAAAAGCCATTGTGGCGCCTTATCAGTTAGACGCAAGGCGTTGCATCTCCTACCTCACCATCGAGCACGATGGACCCATTCCCCTTGAATTCAGAGCCTTGATTGGCAATCGGATTTATGGCTGTGATGATTGCCAATGGGCGTGTCCTTGGAATAAATTTGCGCAACGCAGTCCCTTGCCTGACTTCGAGGCGCGTGAACATTTGACAGAGCCTTCGCTGGCGGATTTGCTGGCTTGGGATGAGCCCACATTTTTACGACTGACCGAGGGCAGCGCCATTCGCCGCATTGGCCACGCGCGCTGGGTGCGAAATGTGTCTTTGGCAGCTGGAAATGCTTTGTCAGTGTCTTCTGCGCTGCCGCCAGCCGAGCGGCAAGCTTTGAAGGATGCCCTGCAACGCTGGCAAGATCATCCAGACCCTGTGGTCCAAGAGCAAGTGGCTTGGTCTTTGCAACAAGGCGCTCAGTAGCGCAATGTGCGTAAAACGCCCAAGGCGAAGGGCAGGCTTAACACGCCAAGCACTGTGGACAGGGTCACCAAGCCTGCGACATAAGGTCCGTTGTAGCCCATGCGAGATGCCAAGACATAGCAAGTTGAGGCGGTTGGCAACGCAGAAAAAATCAGCAAAACGGTGGTTTGTAATTCGTTGAGTTGAAAAATTTGCGCCAGTGCCCAGGCAAAACAGGGCAACAGCAGGTGCCTGATGCTGAGAACAAGTGTCCCCATCAGTTTGCCGTGATTCAAGGCTTTGATTTCCAAGCCGGCACCGGCACACATGAGCCCCAACGCCAAAGAGGCAGCACCAATGCGTGACAAGGTGGGGTCCAACCACATGGGCACGCTGAATCCCAGCAAATTAAAGGCCAAACCACTCGTGGTTCCCAGAATGAGGGGGTTGCGAATGAGTTCTCGCCAAAAACCACTTTGGCCATGCCGAGCCATGGGCCATACAGCCGCCACGTTGTAGAGGGGCACACAAAAGCCAATCAGCACCGAAATGAGCAGCAATCCTGAGCTGCCCTCTAAGCGCTCGACCAAAGCCAATGCGATGAAGGAATTGAAACGAAATGCGATTTGGGCACTGCCGGCAAAGTCTCGGCGGTCAAGTTTGGCGCCGACCCAAGGCCAATAAGGCAGGCTGTAGGTCAAGGCAATTCCCATCAGCCCCATGGTGATGCCCGCCATCAAGAAGCTGGAAGCTGCGTGGATGTCAAGCGGGCTTTTGACGATCGAGTGAAACAGCAGAACTGGAAATAAAAAGTAATAGACCAATGTTTCTGCGCTTTGCCAAACCGGACGGTCTAAGCCCGTAAAGCGGCACAGAAAGTACCCGCACAAAATAAGGGAAAAGTCGGGGAATAAAAGCTGAGCGTAATTCACCCCTCTAGCATAACGGCATCGATTGATCTTTCAGGGTTCAAACCCCGTGAGTTATTGCTTATGATGTTGGGCATTAGAAATTTACCTAGGAAGTCTGTATGAACCGCCGTTTGAATTTGATCGCCACAGACGCAGCACTTGTTTTAAGCTCAACAACCGGGGCCGCTTGGGCCCAAAACTACCCCAGCAAGGTCATCAAATTGCAGGTGCCCTTCGCGCCTGGCGGTACAACAGACATTGTGGCGCGCGTCATTGCCGACCCCTTGGGCAAGGCCTTGGGCCAATCTGTGGTGATTGAAAACAAAGCTGGCGGCGGCGGCGTTGTGGGTGCCTCAGAGACAGTCAGGGCTGCGCCTGATGGCTATTCTCTGGGCATGGCCACCGTGTCCACCACCGCGGCCAATCCCGCCATCAACCCCAAAATTCCCTACAACCCCATCACTGACTTCACGCCCATCATCAACATTGCGGCCACTCCCAATGTGATTGCAGTGCATCCCAGCTTTCCTGCGCGCAACTACAAAGATTTTTTGGCTGAGATCAAAAAGAATCCAGGGAAATATTCATATGCTTCATCGGGCACGGGCGGTATTGGTCATCTTCAAACAGAGCTTTGGAAGAGTTTGGCAGGGGTCTTCATTACCCACATTCCTTACCGCGGTGCGGGACCTGCACTGAACGACACAGTGGCAGGCCAAGTACCGATTATTTTTGACAATCTGCCTTCAGCATTGCCATTTATTCAATCAGGAAAATTGATTGCCATTGTGGTGGCAGCGCCGCAACGTTTGTCGCAATTGCCCAATGTGCCCACCTTCAAAGAAGTGGGCTTAGAGCCCGTCAACCGAATGGCCTATTACGGTATCTTGGGCCCCAAGAATCTGCCCAAAGAAGTGATCGACAAAATCAGTGGCGGCGTTAAAAAAGCCCTAGAAGATCCCGCTGTTCGCAAACGCATTGAGGACACAGGCTCCTTGGTCGTGGCAAACACGCCTGAACAATTTGCCGCGCAAATCAAAGCTGAATTTGAAGTTTATAAGAGCGTTGTAGACGCCCAAAAACTCAAGCTCGATTGATGGCCACTGAAAGTCAAGCCGCCATCGACCGCTTTGTTGATGCGGTTTGGCTGGAGGATGGTTTGTCGGCCAATACTTTGGCCGCCTATCGCCGCGATTTGCATGCGCTGGCCGATTGGTTGCTGAAATCCTCAGGCACGGCCTTGGACGCTGTTCAAGAATCCCATTTGCAAGCCTATTTCGCGGCACGTCACGCTCAATCAAAAGCCACATCCGCCAATCGACGCCTCACTGTTTTGAAACGCTACTACCGGTGGGCCTTGCGAGAGCGCATTGTGCCAATCGATCCCACCCTTCGAATGTTGGCAGCCAAACAAGCTTTGCGCGTACCGAAAACATTGTCTGAAGATCAAGTGGATGCTTTGTTGTCGGCCCCAGACGCCAACACTGCTTTGGGTTTGCGCGACAAAGCCATGCTTGAATTGATGTATGCAAGCGGCCTGCGAGTTTCAGAATTGGTCAAGCTGAAAACATTGCATGTCTCTATGAATGAAGGTGTGTTGCGAATCATGGGCAAAGGAAGCAAAGAGCGCTTGGTGCCCTTTGGCGATATGGCGCGAGACAGCTTGCTCAATTACATGCAAAGCGCGCGTGGCACCCTGTTGGGCGCCAAACAAACAGAAGATTTATTTGTCACGGCCAGTGGCCCTAAAGCAGGGACCGCCATGTCTCGCGTGATGTTTTGGCAATTGATTAAAAAGTATGCGCTGATGTCTGACATCACAGCACCTTTGTCGCCTCACACCCTCAGGCATGCCTTTGCCACGCACTTGTTAAATCATGGTGCTGATTTGCGGTCTGTGCAGGTGCTTCTGGGGCATGCAGACATCTCTACGACCACCATCTATACGCATGTGGCGCGGGAGCGTTTGAAGAGCTTGCATGCACAGCACCATCCTCGGGGCTGATTGAGTTTCCCAAAGGTCTTTCGGATGTTGATTCAGAGTCCACTGGCCGCCAAGTTTTGGAGCTCTTCTTCGCTAAACCCTGCCAGCCTTCTGGCTTGCAAGTTATAGGGTGATTTCAATTTGGGGGCATCGTATTGTTGAATCAATTCGCGATAGGTTGCGATTGGATCTAAGCCGCGCTGCGCGCACACAAATCGATACCACCGGTTGCCGGCAGCCACATGGCCGATCTCTTCTTCCAAAATAATGTCCAAGATGCGGCCTGCCGCCAGGTCGCCCGCACTGATCAATTTATTTTTAACGCCTGGGGAGGCATCTAAGCCACGTGCTTCCATGGTGCGGGGCACCAAGCCGATGCGGGCCAAAATATCACCACGGGTTCTTTCTGCCATTTCCCACAATGAGTTGTGGGCGGGGAAGTCGCCATAGTCAAACCCCATGTTGACCAGGTGACGTTGAAGAAGCAGAAAGTGCTTGGCTTCTTCCTTGGCTATTTGCACCCAGTCTGTGTAAAAAGGGGTCGGCATACCGGGAAAGCGCCAGACCACATCCAGCGCCAGATCAATGGCATTCAATTCGATGTGGGCAATGGCATGCAGGAGCCCGGCCCGGCCCTCTGCGGTGTTCAGGGGCTTGGCTTTCAATGCCGTGTGAGACACCAACTCCGGTTTCTCGGGCCGACCTGGAATTTGCCCTGGGTCGGCAATGACGGTTTGTGTCTGAATGGGCAAGTTAATGGGCAAGGCGAGCGTTAATTCTGCCTTTTGAACCGCATTTTTCTCAAGCAAAGGCGCAAGAACAGCAGCGCGCAAGTGCTGCGACCTGAGGGGTAAATTGGGCTGGTCCATGCCTTATTTTAGGCTTGCCTACAATAGGGGTCTTGGACGGTCAAAATTGGGGATATCAATGGCAATTTATTCATTGGAAGACACGCTACCTTCGGTGGCTGCAGGTGCCTGGGTCGCGGACAGCGCACAGGTCATTGGTGCGGTCGAGCTGGGCGTCAATGCCAGTATTTGGTTTGGAGCGATCATTCGTGGCGATACAGAAACCATTCGCATCGGAGAGGGTTCTAACATTCAAGATGGCAGTGTGCTTCATGCGGATGTGGGCAAACCCTTGACAGTTGGCAAGCATGTGACTGTGGGCCATCAAGTGATGCTGCATGGCTGCACCATCGGCGATGAGTCCTTGATTGGCATTGGGGCGGTGGTTCTCAACGGCGCCAAAATTGGTAAAAACTGCCTGGTCGGTGCTGGCTCATTGGTCACGGAAGGTAAAGAATTTCCCGATGGCTCAATGATCATGGGGTCTCCCGCAAAAGTAGTTCGTGAGTTATCGCTTGAGCAAATTGAAGGCTTGCGCCGATCCGCGATGCACTACATCGAAAATGCACACCGCTTCCAATCAGGTTTGAAAAAAGTTGTCTGAGCTGCATAAATTTTTATTTGATGGCATGCCTGTCAGGGGCGTCATGGTTCGTTTAACCGATGCCTGGCAAGAGGTGCTTCAAAGGCGTGCCAACAACACCCAGACGGGTGCCTATCCCCAGCCTGTGTCTGACTTGTTGGGGCAAATGTCTGCGGCGGCTGTTTTAATGCAAGCCAACATCAAATTCAATGGCGCATTGGTGCTGCAAGTGTTTGGTGATGGGCCTGTTAAGTTGTCGGTGGTGGAGGTCCAGCCTGACTTTGGTTTCCGCGCCACGGCCACTGTGCAAGGTGAAGTTTCGCCGCAGTTATCCCTCAGCCAAATGGTGAACCAAAACAATGAGGGACGTTGTGCCATCACCCTAGATCCATTGGAGCGCTTGCCAGGCCAGCAGCCCTATCAAGGTGTCGTGCCCTTGTTTGATGATCACAAAGAAAAAATTGAAAACTTTAGCGAAGTTCTTGAGCATTACATGCTGCAGTCTGAACAGCTCGATACCACGTTGGTGTTGGCGGCCAATTCTCAAGTCGCGGCCGGGCTTCTCATTCAGCGCCTGCCCATGGAGGGTGAAGGCAATCTGGCGGGCCGCTATGACTCTGTTGAGCGTGAATCTGCTTTAGGTCGGGACGAAGATTACAAACGGATCTCTATTTTGTCGAAGAGTTTGAAGCCCGAAGAGCTGCTTGGCCTTGATGTGAACACCATTCTGCATCGATTGTTTTGGGAAGAACCTTTGCTCAGGTTTGAGCCCAGGCTTGGAGAGTCTGTGCCACGCTTTCATTGCTCATGCAGCCGAGAGCGAGTTGGGCGCATGATCAAAGGCTTGGGTGTTGAAGAGGCTGAAAGTATTTTGTCCGAGCGAGAATCGATCGAGGTGGGGTGTGAGTTTTGTGGCAAGCAATACCATTTTGACCCGGTCGATGCTGCCAGTCTCTTTACGCAGACAGACATTTCACCGCCAGCGGGTCCAGCGGTTCATTGATCAGTCAGGCGACTTCAGTAAATCGCTGAACAAGCGATGCTCACAGACAGCATCGCTGCAAAGTTCACAACGCCAAACTGTTTTTCCGCGATTGAGGTTAAATTGATTTTCCTCCCGCTGCGCTTTTGTTACAGCCAATTGCTTCAAACTTAATTGAATTTCTCGATGGTTTGTTAAATGTTCCTGGAGTGCCATCAGCGCGGCATTCAAGCGAAGCCCTCCTTGGCCATAGATCACCTTGTAGGAGACTTTGGCTGAACTCAAGGCATCTCGGATGAGTGCGTCAATGGGTTCTCGAACATGCGCACCATCTCTTTGCATGCCGTCTGGCTGCCATGCCACATCCAGCCCCATCAGCAGCGTCAAATCAAAGAGCGATTGATGCTGCAAGGCGTCTAAATACAGCGACTTGTCACTGAAAATAAAGTCACTGTAAACCGCAGTCATCAAAGAGCTTGTGTCGGCAATGACCCAGCCATCACGCACCGAAAAAATTCTCTCGGCTTGAGTCCTTGCAATTTGGTGTTGTTCATGTGCTAGAGGCGTTCTGCCGTTTACATCGCACCACTCGCGAAGTACCTCGGGAACAGTGACAGCTAGCAGACCTTGGTCGTTCAAGGCTTGTGTCAGGGCCAGGCTGAGACTGGTTTTGCCTGTACTCTCTGCGCCAAGCAGCGCAATGCGAATCGGTTTATTGCGCATATTGTTTGCGCCAAGTAGAGAGTCCCACAACGCTTAGCACGGCGAAAATGCCATATAGCAGGCTGGTGATCCAAAGAGATTGACTCGCCATGAGTATCATTGTGAGCAGGTTGACCGCCAGCCAAACCCACCAGTTCTCTATTTTTTTGTGACCCAATAAATACTGACCCACCAGCCCCAAGGCCGTCACAAAAGAATCGCTGATCACCAACTGGCTGTCGGTGTATTGCTTCAAAATCAATGCACACACAAGCCAAGCAAGCAACAAAGCCATCACAAGGTATTTGCGTTCATTCGGCTGCAAAGAAGAAATAGGGAGCGGGCCATGGGTGGTAGTCAATAATCCTTCCAACAACGCGTCAGGGGTTGATGCTGGGCGTCCTCTTAACCACTGCTGCCATCCCCAAACGGCCATCAGCATGAACATGATTTGCAATCCGGCTTGTCCGTACAGCTGTGAGTTCCAAAAAACGAGGCCGTAAAGCAAGGAGCTGGCAATGGCCAGGGGCCAACCCCAGTGAATTTCTTTGATGTTGCAATAAACCATTGCCAAGGACAAGACGAAGCCGGCCCACTCGACCGGGTCTGTCATTTTTCGATCTGCACGAAAATTTCGTTGGCTTTGACCATGCCCAACTCGTGTCGCGCACGTTCTTCGACGGTGTTTAAACCCTCTTTGAGGTCGTTTACTTCTGAGTTGAGTTGACCATTGATGCGGTTGGCTTTGGCATTCAACTCGTTTTGCTCTTTGATTTTGTATTCCAACTCAATGACGGTCGGGACACTGCCTTTGCCCAGCCAAATCTGGCCCTGCAAGATCAGCAGCAGGGCGATCAAGAGGGTTGGCAGGAGGCGGTTGTCCATGAGCATTGATGAGGGCTGTCCAGAAATATTAGCGCAAATTGTAAAACGCTGAGCGGCCTGGGTATTCCGCCACGTCGCCCAAGTCTTCCTCGATGCGCAGAAGTTGGTTGTATTTGGCCATGCGATCGCTGCGGCTCATGGAGCCGGTTTTGATTTGGCCTGCATTCAAGCCCACCGCAATGTCGGCAATGGTGGAATCTTCGGTTTCACCTGAGCGGTGGCTGATGACGGCGGTGTAACCTGCGCGCTTGGCCATTTCGATGGCGGCAAAGGTTTCGGTCAGGGTGCC
>CAIMUZ010000044.1 GCA_903844775.1 uncultured Burkholderiales bacterium
TCAGCAGGCAAGATGCGCAAGAACCACATTCGCATTTTGGCGGGCGACCGCGTCACGCTGGAGTTGTCACCTTACGACCTGACCAAAGGCCGTATCAGTTTCCGTCACTTGGCAGGCCGTCCACCGGCTGCACCGCGCACGCCTCGCACACCTTCACGCTGATGCTTTCACGCTGACGCTGGGTCAGTATGTGAGTAGGTCAATGGCCTTCACTCTGGCTTCATGTATTTTTTCGCCAACAGCAGGGCCCGAGAGGCCCTGTTTTTGCGCCTGCTCGGCAATGGGGGCAGTGGCGACCGACAAGGCTGACTGCAATACTTGTTGTAAACGTGTGGCAGGCGAGTAAGCCACATCTTTAAAGCCTTTGCGGCCTCTGGCATCACATTCACAAGCCAACAAAATTTCAGGCCAGCGTTCAGGTTTGCGAATTGCATCGCACCTTTCCAGCAAGCGCATCAAAGCGGCGGCATTCAAGTCTTGGCTTCGGTGAATGTTGCCGTGCTCACGCGCCACCACATCGGACAACTCTTTGCATTCCACCGGAATGCGCAACCTCTCGCACACTTGTTTGAGCAGTTTGGCGCTGCGCTGTTCGTGGCCAATATGACGCGGCCATTCATCTGGCGGCGTGGTGCCTTTGCCCAAATCGTGCAGGAGGCAAGCTACGCGAACAGGCAATGACGCATTCAAATGCGCGCTCATATCAAGCACCATCATGAGGTGAACGCCCGTGTCAATTTCCGGATGGTATTCCGCGCGTTGCGGCACCCCCCACAGCGCGTTCACTTCCGGCAGCAGCACTTTGAGCGCGCCGCAATCTTTGAGCACTTCAAACATGCGTGAGGGTTTGGCTGTCATCAGACCTTTGGCCAGTTCTTGCCACACACGCTCGGGCACCAGATGTTCAACTTCGCCTGCGAGCACCATGTCTTGCATGAGCTGAAGGGTTTCGGGTGCGATGCTAAATTCTGGAAAGCGCGCCGCAAAACGTGCAACGCGCAATATGCGCACGGGGTCTTCGCGGAAGGCGGGAGTCACATGTCGCAGCGTTCTGGTTTGCAGATCTTGCAAGCCGCCATAGGGGTCGATGCCATGTGCTGCAAAGACTTTTCCAAATGAGTCGTAGACGAGTCCCTGGTTGCCTTCTTGGTGAGCATTGGCCAGCCAACTTGAATGTGCCTCAGGCAAAGCCAAAGCGTTGATGGTGAGGTCGCGCCGCGCTAAGTCTTCTTCTAAAGTGACTTCCGGTGAGGCGTGAACGGTGAAGCCCTTGTAGCCTGGCGCAGTTTTGCGTTCAGTGCGCGCCAATGCATATTCTTCGCGCGATGTAGGATGTAAAAAAACGGGGAAGTCTTTGCCGACTGTTTGATAACCCAGCTGCGTCATTTGCTCAGGCGTCGCGCCCACCACCACCCAGTCCTTGTCTTTGACGGGTTGGTTCAAGAGGGCATCGCGCAAAGCGCCGCCGACACTGAAGATTTGCAGTGTCATGCGGAGTGCATAGCGAGCGGAGTGGGGCTGTGCTGAAGCATGTTCTTGAACTGGTATTTAAGGCTTGGTGCGAAAAGGTTCTTCAAAATCAATGAAGTCTTTTTCAGCCAAAGCGCCATCGATCCAATCTTTCACGCCAGGCATGGCGCACAAACGTTCGATATAGGCTCGTGTTTCGGGACTCACTGGCAAAGCGTAGGTCTTGATGCGCATGACCACCGGAGAATAGTAAGCATCAGGAATGCTGAATTCACCAAACAGCATGGGGCCTTTGTGCGCTTGAAGGAGCGAGGAGAATAAATTGTCAATGCGTTTTAAATCATTGCGTAAAGCTTCTTGATCACGCAGGGCCAGCGCGCCAATCTCAGGTAGATATGCGTCAATGTTCATAGGACAAGCGCTGCGAATGCCGGTGAAGCCGCTGTGCAATTCGGCGCAAATGCTGCGTGCCCTTGCACGGTCAGATACTTTTTGGGGCCAGAGCGGCTTGTTGGGAAATTTCTCTGCAACGTATTCTGCAATCGACAGCGTATCCCAAACAGCCAAATCACCATCTACCAGCACGGGCACTTTGCCGACAGGGTTGATGTCTTTCAAAGTTTGCTTGAACTTGGACTGCGCGTCGAAACCATCAAAGCGCACCATCACTTCTTCAAAGTCAATGCCGGCTTGCTTGAGCATCACCCAAGGTCGCATGGACCATGAGGAGTAATTTTTGTTGGCAATGTAGAGTTTCATGGGCGTCCTTTGGCCCGGAAAACATCCAGTTTGGTGCAAGCGCCTTTGTGGCCCAAATAGCCTGGGGCGATACTGCTGACACTGCTGGCTTGAATGTGCATGTCTTTCAATCCCAAGGCTTTGCCTGAAGCAATGTTGTCGACCTGCATCGAGCGCAGGTTGTCGCGGCTCATGACCGGTTGGCCTGGCGCCATTTCCATCAGTAAGGCTTGCAGCCAAGCGATGCTGTTGGGGATGCCAAAGACCCAACGGCCTTTGCCGCCGCCAACACCCGCCCACTGGCCTGATTGTTGGACCAAATCTTTCAGGGTCAAAATATCTGGGCCACAAATTTCATAGGTCTGACCCGCCGTGTCGGGGTGCGTCACGCAGTGCGCCACTGCTGCCGCTACATCTTCCACCCACACGGCTTGAAAGCGGGTTCTGGCGCCGGCCAATGGCACCACAGGTGTGACTTTCTGGAGTTTCGCAAACAAATTTAAAAATTGATCGTCAGCGCCAAAGATCACGCTGGGCTGCAGCACGGTGAGTTGCAATCCGGCTTTTTGGAGAATGGCTTCGCCTTGGGCTTTGCTGCGTTGGTAAAGCGAAGGGGCGCCCGCGTTGGCACCCAAGGCACTGATGTGAATCAAACGTGTCACACCGCTTTGGCGGCAGGCCTCGGCAATCACTTGCGGCAACTGCACATGTGCTTTTTGAAAGGCTGCTTCTGAGCCGTGCAAGATGGCAATCAGATTGATGACCACATCGTGCTGTGCCATGCACTGCATTAGAAACTCAGTGTTGTAAACATCGCCCTCTAGCACTCGGACGCGAGGCAAATTTTGAATGGCTGCGGCTTGCTTGGCGCGCCGCGTGATGACGGTCATGCTGCAACCCAATCGAGTGAGTTTTTCGCAAACATGGCGGCCTACAAAACCGGTACCGCCCAAAATTAAAACGCGTGGCTTATTCAACATCTTGACCCTTTAGCGCGCTGCGCTCAAAAGGAGATGATACGCAAGCGCGGAAATAGAATTATTTTTGCGTGGGATTGGCCAACCACTGGGTGGCCAGTTCAACCCAATAGGTGCCGCCCAAGGGAATCAGGTCGTCATTGAAGTCGTAACTGGGGTTGTGCAACATGCAGGGACCGGCGCCGTGGCCCATTTCACGGTGTGAGCCGTCGCCATTGGCGATGAACACATAAGCGCCCGGCTTGGCGTGAAGCATGAACGAGAAATCTTCTGCGCCCATGGTGGGTTCTTGCGATATCACATTGTCGGATCCGACAATGCCCGTCATCACTTTGCGGGCGAATTCGGCTTCTAGCGCGCTGTTGATGGTGGGCGGGTAGTTGCGGTTGAAATGAAATTCTGGTTTGGCATCAAAGGCTGCACACAGATTTTCGGTAATTTGCCGCATGCGCGATTCAATCAAGTCGAGCACTTCAAAGCTGAAGGTGCGAACCGTGCCTTGAATGACGCAAAAGTTGGGCACCACATTGGTGGCTTCGCCTGCATGAATCATGGTGACAGAAATCACACCCGCATCGACGGGTTTTTTGTTGCGCGTGATGATGGTCTGAAAGGCTTGAACCAATTGGCAGGCCACTGGCACAGGGTCGATGCCGTTGTGGGGCAAGGCGGCATGGCTGCCTTTGCCGTTGATGGTGATTTTGAATTCGTTGCTGGAGGCCATGACAGGGCCAGGGCTGACGGCAAATGTGCCGACAGGGGCGCCCGGCCAGTTGTGCATGCCAAATACAGACTGCATGGGGAACTTGTCGAACAGGCCGTCTTTGATCATTTCACGGGCACCGCCACCACCCTCTTCGGCGGGTTGGAAAATCAAATAGACGGTGCCGTCAAAGTCGCGGTGTTTGGAAAAATACTTGGCTGCGGCCAGCAGCATGGCGGTGTGGCCGTCGTGGCCGCAGGCGTGCATTTTGCCGTCGTGTTTGCTGGCATGTGAAAAGGTATTGAACTCTTGCATGGGCAAGGCGTCCATGTCGGCTCTCAGGCCCACGCCGCGCCCGCAAGCACCGCCATCGCGGCCATGCACAATGCCCACCACCCCGGTGGTGCCCATGCCGCGGTGAATGGGGATGCCCCAATCGGTCAATTGCTTGGCCACCACATCGGCAGTGCGAACTTCTTGGAAGCACAATTCGGGGTGCGCATGGATGTCTTTGCGAATAGCCGCTATGCTGGCCGCGTCTGAGAGGATGGTGTCGATCATTTTCATAACTACAGTCTAGCGAGAGTCGCGCGGATGCGCTACAACCCCTTTGAACGTGGGGGACATTGATTTTCAGGGTTATCCCCAAAAATACCCTTTTAGAATGAAGCCATGACCCATTTTGTGCTCGAAAAAAATGCCGTCGTACGGGGTTTGTGCCCGCACGACTGCCCCGACACCTGCGCGCTGCTGACCACCGTGGAAGATGGCCGTGCCGTCAAAGTACAAGGCAATCCCGACCACCTGCACACCCAGGGGGTGCTGTGTACCAAGGTTTCTCGGTACACCGAGCGCACTTACAGCCCCCAACGCTTAACCCACCCTCTCAAGCGCGTTGGGCCCAAAGGCTTGGGACAGTTTGAGCCCGTCACTTGGGAAGAAGCCATTGCTGACATTGCCGGCAAACTTCAACACATTGCCGCCACCGACCCTGAGGCCATCTTGCCCTACAGCTATGCGGGCACCATGGGCTGGGTACAGGGCGAGTCCATGGCGTCAAGGTTTTTTCATCAATTGGGCGCATCCTTTTTGGACCGGACCATTTGTGCCTCTGCCGGCAGTGAAGGCTTGACCTACACCTTGGGTGGCAAGCTGGGCATGAAAACAGAGTTTTTCTCTGAATCCAAATTGATCATCATTTGGGGCAGTAACTCGATTGCCAGCAACATTCATTTTTGGCGACTTGCGCAGGAGGCCAAGCGCAATGGCGCCAAACTGATTTGCATTGATCCGCGCAAAAGCGAAACCGCGGAGAAGTGTCATGTGCATTTGCCCATCAGACCTGGGACCGATGCGGCTTTGGCATTTGCCGTGATGCGTGAGCTGGTCATCCATGATTGGCTGGACCACGACTACCTTGAAAAATACACCTTGGGTTGGGCTTCATTGCGCGAGCGGGCCATGACGTGGACCTTGGCGCGGGCCGCTGAAGTTTGTGGCATCGAAGAATCTCTCATTGAAGATCTGGCAAAAGACTGGGGTACCACCTCGCAAGCTGCGATTCGATTGAACTACGGCATGCAGCGCGTGAAGGGCGGCGCCAATGCGGTCAGAGCGGTCGCCTGTTTGCCTGCGCTCACAGGCGCGTGGCGTCATCGGTCAGGCGGCATGTTGTTGAGCAATTCAAGTAATTTCACAGTCAACAAAGCGGACTTGTATCGGCCAGATTTATTGGGTGCGAGAAGACCTCGAATTTTGAACATGTCGACCATTGGCAACGAACTGAACCACCCTGGCAGCCCAGCATGGGGGCCACAAATCAAAGCAGTGTTGGTCTACAACAGCAACCCCTTGGCGGTAGCGCCCAATTCCAGCCAAGTGGCCCAAGGTTTTGCCCGTGAAGATTTATTCACAGTGGTCATGGAGCATTTTCAAACGGACACCGCCGACTATGCCGACTACGTGTTGCCTGCCACCACGCAGTTAGAACACTGGGATGTGCAGGGCAGTTATGGCCACACCGATTTGCTGCTGAATCGGCCCGCCATTGAGCCTGTTGGGCAGGCCAAACCCAATACGGAGATTTTCAGACTGCTGGCCAAGGCCATGCACTTCACAGGCCCTTGTTTTACAGAAGACGATTTGAGTTTGTGTCGCACGGCGGCAGGACCTCAAGTCGATTTTGAAATGCTCTTGTCGCAGGGCTTTGTGACGATGCCTGTGGCCGATGCACCCTTTGCCACAGGTGGTTTTGCAACGCCTTCAGGCAAGTGTGAATTTGTGAGTGATCGTTTGGCCGCCATGGGCTTGGACCCCTTGCCCGATCATGTGCCCAATTACGAAGTGCCCGTGGCCGGTCACAAATATCCACTTGCCATGATTTCACCGCCTGCGCGGAATTTTTTAAATTCTTCGTTTGTGAATGTGGAAAGTTTGCGCGCCATTGAAAAAGAACCCTTGGTGGAAATTAGTTTTGAAGACGCAGCACTTCGCGGCATTTCAACGGGCGATACCGTCAAAATTTTCAACGATCGCGGTGAATACCACTGCAAAGCCGATGTGACAGTGCGCGCTCGTGTGGGTGTGGTCAATGGCTTGGGCATTTGGTGGCGCAAGTTCGGACTCAATGGCACCAATGTGAACGAAGTGACGAGTCAGTTGCTCACTGATTTAGGACGTGCACCGGTGTTCTACGATTGCCAAGTTGAAGTCGCATTGATTAAAAAAGGATGAAGGCATGGCCGAAATTTTGATTCAACGAGAACACAACTTGGGCATGGAAAAGGCGCGCGCTGTGGCAGCGCAATGGCACCAAGAAGCCGAGGCCGATTGGGGCATGGACTGTACTTATGTGGCCAACGAAACCAACGCGCAAGGTGAAGTTCAAGACCGCTTGAACTTTGAGCGCGCAGGGGCTGAGGGTTATTTATTGGTGACAGCCAATCAACTAACGATGAAGTTAGAACTGGGGTTTTTGATGGCGTCGTTCAAAGACAAAATTGAAGAAAAAATTTCCAGTAATTTGGATAAGTTACTGGCTTGATTCTCTGGCTGAAAGTGTTGCGAAGATCAGGTGAGGGGGCTGAACGATTTCTGGTACCCCAGCATGAGGAAGCCCCCTCACCTGATCTTCGCAACTTGTCGCAGGTGGAAAGATTTTGACCCGCTACTTTTGTGCGCCTTTTAGGGCAAGTCAGCGTTTTCCTCAGGTGCTTGTGCGCTGCGGGGTCCCACAGTGCCCAATCTGGCCTTCAAGGATTGTGGCTGACCCGTGATGATGGCGGCGTAATTGGTGGTGTTGGACAACACCTTTTTCACGTAGTCACGTGTTTCATTGAACGGAATGTTTTCGGCCCAAATGGCGGCTTCCAAGACCGGTCCTTTGCGCCATGCGCGTGATCGACTGGGGCCTGCGTTGTACGCGGCGGCGGCCAATGGCATCGAGCCATCAAAATCATCCATCACCAGTTTTAAATACCCGGTACCGATGGCCACATTGGTTTCGTGTTCGTTGAGTTGATGCAGTTGGAAATTGGTGAGGCCAATTTTCTTGGCGGTCCATCGGGCCGTGGCGGGCATCACTTGCATCAAGCCAGAAGCGCCCACCACTGATTTGGCATCCATCAAAAAGCGACTTTCTTGGCGAATGAGGCCATAAACGTAGGCGGGATCGAGCTGAACTTCCTTGGCTTTTCGAATGACGGTATCTTTCAGCGGCATGGGGAAGCGCTGATCAAAGTCGATGCTTGCTTTTGTGCGATCACTGGTGTTGATGCAGCGGTCCCACACTTGCTTGCTGCATGCAAAATCTGCGGCTGCCAACAACTCGCGTTCGCTCATGCCGCCTGGCGTGTGCAGGTTGGTGTTGTAGTTCCATTCACGATTGCCTTCGGAGCGAAGTCCTAAACTCAAGGCGATCAGTGCACGCTGAAGCCCGACGTTCTGGGTTGCAGCCGTTTTTTCAGCGGCTGTGAGGGGGGCGGGCTTGGCGGGAGCCGTGATGCTTTGACCCAATTCTTCCAAGGCCAATTGTTCGTAAAAACCTTTGACCCCTGCGATGTTTTTGAGGGCGTTGAGTGCCTCCGTGCGCTGAGCTTCAGTGGGGCTGGTGGCCAATTGCGCGCGGGCTTTCCAATAAATCCAGGCAGCGTCGTTCTTGGCGTCTTCCAAGGCATCGACCGCCGCAATGACCGCCTTCCAGTCGCCTTGTCTTAAGGCGGCTCTGACTTTCCAAATCAGGAGGTCATCATTTAAATCTTGGTTGCGTGTGACTTTACTGAAATAGGTGTTTGCGTTGCCTTGCAACTTTTGAGCGGCTTGTTTGCCAATGACAGCCCAGGCCCAGTTGTGCTCTTCTTTGGTGAGCATGAGACCCCATTTTTTCTCGATCAATAGCGCTGCTTTGTCAGGGTCGGTGTTGGCGATGCGAATCAGGGCCAAGACTGAAAGCTCTTTGCGTTTTTTCGTGAACGCCAAGATGTTTTTGTCTAAATATTTTTGGGGGTCGGCATGAATCAAGATGGCTTGTTTGCCGAGCTCTGTAGATTCAATATTGAGCGCCATTTGAGCCACGCGTGGGCGGTTATTGTCGATGGCCAATCGAGCTTTTCGCCACACATCGAGCGCGTCTAATTTTTGAGCATCGTGCAGTTTTTCAGCAACGCTGGTGCAACCATCCTCTGGTTCTCGCTGGGCATACCAATGTTTTTTAAGTTCGCTGGCGGTCTCTGGTTTTTGAAAAAATGCATCGGTGCCCAAAGCGTAGCATCGCACTTCACGATCGTCGTTCATGCGAAAGCGGGGGTACTCTTGTGAGAACGTGGCGCTGTCGCGTTGTCGGCCCAATTGAAGGAGCCAATCGTTGCGCAGTCGGTCTTCAACGTAGGTGCCTGCGTACCGAGTCAGGAACTCTTGAATGTCTGCCGTGCTGGCTTGGTCAAGCCTCACACGCAACTCCCAATAAGCAGCCCAAGGTTCCATGATGTGGCCCTTGGCTTTCGGCAGCAAGCGCGATAGCTGACCTTTGTCGTTCTTTTTAAAGGCTTGGTTCATCTCCAAAATGACGTCATCGGCCTTGTTTTGGGCCGCACTTTGTCCAAAAGCAGGGCTCGAGAGTGAGAAAATCAGGACGAAGGCCCCAAGCGATGTCAAAATCTGTGTCAATTGCATAGGTGGATTATGGACAAATCAGAAGCCAAAAAACAAATTCGCCAAGACTTGTTGAATGCGCGCCTCAACATGACGGACCGTCAAGAGCGAATCGACGCTTTGCAGCGAGTGATGCGCATTTGGTTATTTGGCCGTCCCGAATTGGTCATTGGGGCCTATTGGCCCATCAAAGGTGAGTTTGACCCACTGCCTGCGCTGCACCGTTGGAAAGAAGATGGCGAGTTGACGGGTGAGTCGCAGTTGCGCCGCATTGGCTTGCCGGTCGTGGACAAGTTGAACAAAACGCTGACCTTTCACGCTTGGTATCCTGGTTGCCCTATGGAGGAGGATGCCTACGGTATTCCCAAGCCCAAGGACACGGAAGTCATCGTGCCTACTTTGTTATTTGTGCCTTGCGTGGGTTACAGCGCGGGCGGCTATCGATTGGGTTACGGCGGTGGTTTTTATGACCGCACTTTGGCAAGCTTGCAACCTAAGCCGTTCACGGTCGGCTTGGGTTTCACGCAGGGCTATGTCGACGATTTTGAGCCAGAGCCTCACGATATGCCGCTCAATGCCATCTTGAATGACAACGGTGTGGTGTGGCCGGTGGGCTGATGCCTTTTACAGTGAACTAATTTTCATGGCACGACCTAAATCCGCCACGCACGACATTAAGCGCGATGCCATTTTGGACATTGCCGCTCAATCTTTTGCCGACCGCAGCTATCCTGCGGCCAGCATGAATGAAATTGCCGCGGCGTGTGGCACTTCCAAAGCGCGGCTCTATCACTACTACGGCAGCAAAGAGGCCATTCTGTTTGACCTCATGGACCGATATACGCAGCGTTTGTTGTCTTTGATTGCCTTGACTGAGGCGACTGCGCAGCGCCGTAATTTGGACGATCGTGCTGCATTGCATGAGCTCATTCGCGCCTTTTTGCATGAATATGAAAACTCGGCTACGCGGCATGTTGCGTTATTGAACGACACGCAGTTTTTGAGTGATGTGCCAGACGAGCATTTAGGGGTGCCTGCCATCTCGCCGCGTGAACTCATTTTGAATCGCCAACGTGATGTGGTGGCGGCCGTGACCCGCGCTTTGCGCCGTGCTTATCCTGAGCGTTTGAATGTTTCTAATCAAACCGCCATCACCATGATGTTGTTCGGTATGATCAACTGGACCTTCACCTGGCTTCGCCCCGGCGGCCCCATCTCGTATGTGGCCTTCGCAGATGAAGTCATCGCCCTCTTAGAAAAGGGCTTGAATTAATTTAATTGGGGTCAGAGCAACATTAATTTCCACTCAAAGGGGATAAAGGCTAAGGGGGCTTCCTCATACTGGAGTACCAGAAATCGTTCAGCCCCCCTTGCCTTCAGCCCTCACTGATTGACCAAATTAATGTTGATCTGACCCCA
>CAIMUZ010000045.1 GCA_903844775.1 uncultured Burkholderiales bacterium
GTGTGACCAGAATGCTCAGCAACATCAGCAAAGGCCTGCGTGCCTCACAGGAGCAAGCCCATGCCTAAACTCAAGCTGGAATTCATGCCAGAGGCAACACAAAAAAACTTCGTACGCCTAAAAGATGATCCCAGACTGGCTGCCTTCACTTTGGTCGGCGGCACGGCATTGGCCTTGCAAATTGGACACAGGATCAGCGAAGATCTGGACTTCAACATCTTTGGTCAGAAATTGCCCACCAGCGCCATCGATGGCCTTTTGGATGAGCTGGCTGCAAGCGGTGCCACGATTGAAAGCCTGATCACATCTGAACAAAAGCTGGCATTCAAAATCAACACATCGGAGAATCTAGACCATTACATTCAGGACTACTTGATCAATGGTTCGAAGGTAACGTTTCATTCGCGCAATGAAAATGATCGACCCAAAGCGCAGATTGATTTCCTGAAGTCAGCACCCAAGGTGGTGGTTTCCAAGGGCGGCTTTAGTATGTTAAGTATCGATGGGCTTCTTGTCATGAAAAGCATTGTCGTCTATGACCGTCTGAAGTCTCGTGACATCTACGATTTGATGATTCTCACGCGAGACCATGGCTATGCCCTAGACGATATCTTTGGGGCCATCAATGAATATCAACCCATTAGAAACAAAGATCCCGAGTATTTCAAAAGCGTTGTAACCGGGGTGGTTCCAGTGGACAAAAATGATGAGGGGTTTTCCAGCATCCATCTGAATGTGAAGATGGCTGAGATTTATAAGTACTTCAGAAAATTGATCAACGACTATGAAATAAGAGCCGTTCAAAAACTGCGAAATTAATTTCTTTTAATCAGCAAAAAAGCCATTGACTTTAAAAATCAGTGGCTTTCAATTTGGTGGGCCCACCAGGACTTGAACCTGGGACCCATGGCTTAAAAGCGATTCAAATTAGTGATTGGGTATTTCATCACCAGCCACAGGAGGTTCGTTAGGCACCAAATTTAAAAAGCGATCAAAGTCACTCCGGCTACCTTTGGCCGCTTCCTGTTTTAGATAGTCCAAAGTCATCACTGAGGCCATCTTCTCTGACACGGCAGCGGCAATGAATTGATTCACCGAAATTTCGTCGCGCTCCGCTAGTTCGCGTACTTTTTGGTGGACGGAATTTGGAAGTCGTACAGTCAATGCAGTCATGATTTAATCCTGAGCAATGTCAAAAATTCTGCCGGTGTGATGGCATTCACCTTCAGCTCCGGCGCGCGCTTAAAGTCTTTTACGTTGTGCGTAATGATGTACTGGCTACCAGACGCCACAGCACACTCCATAACCATATCGTCATCTGGATCACGCAAAAATGGACGCCACAAAAAGTGCACGTCTTGTAAGTGTGCAATCGAAGCCAAGTACCGTAAAAAGCCATTCGCATTTTCCACACTGGCACCAGGAGGCAAATGCTCAGCCCGGGTCAACACAGATTGCCACTCTGTATACAGGGCCACTGACAGTGCGATTTCGAACTGAGTGCTTGGCAGCATTGAGAGCAAATAAAAGCTGGCCCCGTTACGCGACCTTGCTGCAGCGACCAAAACTGATGTATCTAGAATGACTCTCAAATGGTTATACCGGCGTGTTTAGTTATACATGTGCAACCAAATTTAGCACGTTATCAATGATGATGCAATTGTTAGCAACAAAAAAGCCACAGAATTAAAAATCAGTGGCTTTCAATTTGGTGGGCCCACCTGGACTCGAACCAGAGACCAAAGGATTATGAGCAGCCTCAATAAAAAATAACCTATATAAATCAATAGGTTACAAGCATTTTACAGAGGTGTGGAAGCAAATGTGGAGGCAACGTTTATTCACTGTGACAGTTTCGACAATGAAACAACAAACTTGTTTCTGCTTAGATTCTTGAAAATGGACGCCTAAGGACTCACTAGAGCAGAATCCTTTGAGACCCCTAACGGACTCTGCTCCCACTCTTTCCGCAATTGAGCGCTGGTTGGGCAAAAGCGAATCAAAACTAGCTGAAATGCAAAGGTTAGCGTTTGGCCAAACCTTTAGAGTCAGCTATTTAAACATCAAATTGTAAAAAATGTAATGAACTTAAATGCCAGATAAAAGTTCATTTTAAAAATTAAAGTCTTTTAAAACTACGATCTAGTGGTGCTTGGTGAAAAACGAAACTCTTCGGACATTTGTACCTTGCTATTCGGCCGAGAACGAAACTCATCAGTTCATCAGAAGTGACGCTCAGCCCCTTTTTTAGCGCACAGACCGCATGGACTGATTCCCCCCACTTTTCGTCTGGATGCCCAAATACAAAGGCTTCCTGTATTGCAGGGTGATCTAACAATACTTGTTCTACCTCGGCGGGATATACATTCTCACCACCTGTTTTGATGAGTTGCTTGTGAGCTGCTCTGCCAGTGAACCAGAGCCAGCCGTCCTTGTCTATTCGACCCATATCACCCGTCCTATGCCAAGGATCGGTGGGTTTAAATGGTTGCTGCTTTTCTACATCCCAGTATCCAAGAAAAACGGTGGGACCTTTAACGGCAATTTCACCCTCAATACCCAGATCTAATGGGCAACCTGCCACGTTTTGTATTCTTACTTGAGTGGGTTGAATGGGAAGGCCTGCTGCGCCAGGCCGCTCGGCTTGATTACCCAAACAGACCATGCTTGAAACTTCAGCTTGACCATAAGCAGACCAAAAGTTAGCGTTCGGACAAAGGTTTTTAAGGCGGTCAATAACACCGGGGGGCTCAAGGCCCATACAAATTCTCAGCGATACAAGCGGTTTTTCAGTAAGGTGAGTTTCTGCAGCATCCAAAATAGCGCCAAGCATCGGTGCGAATGTAGCGCATACGGTGACACCATTTGTCTCTATGGCTGACACGGCGGCTGAAGGATCGAAGCGAGGCATCAGGACGCATGCGCCACCAGAGTAGAGCACTGTAAGCGCAAGTCCGATGCCCGCAGCGTGAAAAAGAGGCAGCACGCCTAGCCATCTGTCTTGCACCGTCAGTGACCACACGTCGCCTGTTTGACTTGCAGATGCAATGAGCTGTGCTTGCGATAACACTGCACCACGTGCATGTCCTTCCACTGCTGCTGTGTAAAGCATCAGAACCGCAAGACTCGCTTCATCTTGACGTGCAACTTTAAAGTTTTGAGGCTCGCCTACGCAAATTAAATTACCACCCAAAGATGGTGCCAGAGACAAATGAAGTACATCTGGTAAACCAAAAGGCCATGCTGCCGACCAAATTTGTGAGCAAGCTTCATCAACAATCACAAGTCGTGCACTGGCGTCTTTTGCCTGTTGCGCCATCTCCGTGGGAGATAGCCGCAGGTTAAGCGGTACCAAGATAGCTCCCAACCAAGCAACAGCACCAAGCAGGATGAGTACCTCAGGTCGATTGCCTGAGAGCAACAGTACACGGTCACCCCGCTTGATTCCTGCTTCTGCTAATGCGGCTGCTTGAACTTGAAGCGCAAGGAAAATTTCTGCATGAGTGTGGACATGATCTTCAAAAAAAATAGCTTCTCTATTTGCATGGATTTTGGCGTTGTATTCGAAGAGCTCAACCAGTGTATTTTTGTAATCTTGCATGAATTCCCTCATCGTCCTGTAAATTCAGGGTGCCGCTTTTCTATAAACGCTGTGATGCCCTCGATTGCATCAGATGTTTGTGCACAATTCCTTAACAATTGTTGCTCCAAAGACAAGTAAGCCTGAAGTGATAAGTGTGGCGTCTCGTTTGACAAATATTTGATTGCAGCCAAAGAATGTGGGGCCATATGAGCGAGCTGTAACGCCAAAGCATCCCCTGCCGCTTCAAGCTCCCCGACTGGATAAACTTGATCGACAGCGCCAGCAGCAAGACAACGCTGGACATCGACTGCCTGGCTGAGCATGAGCCACTGCTTAGCGCGAATCGTTCCAATACGCTTCGACAAAAAATACGAGGCACCTACGTCGGGGGAAAGACCAATGGCGGAATAACCTGTTCGCAGCTTCATTGTGTCACTGGCCAAAACGAAATCTGCACACAGGGCTAAACCAATTCCCGCGCCGCCAACAGAGCCACTAATTAGAGAGATGACAGGAAAGGTGGCCTGAGCCAGTTTCAGGTATGCGGGGAGAAGTACATCAAGAATGTCACTGACTAGCACCTCAAGATTCTCGCCAGCCAACTTAAACTCACTGATATCGCCACCTGCGCAAAAAATCGATCCTCGTGATTTGATGATCAATGAGCCGGGTTGTATGGCAATAACCTCATTAATGGCCTGAGCGAGTGCAATTGCATTGGTCAGCCCAAGTGCATTGTGTTGTTCAGGTCGATTCAGAACAATTGTGGCAATCTCCGTGTTCAAGTCCCAATCACTACCATGAAGCGAGTGCATTGAATTATCCGAGCCA
>CAIMUZ010000046.1 GCA_903844775.1 uncultured Burkholderiales bacterium
CGCCCAAAGCAAAAAGGCTTGATCTGAGATGACCCGTCGCCGCGTTGTTGTTACGGGCCTGGGATGTATCAGCCCCGTTGGAAACACGGTGGCGGAGGCATGGGCCAATCTCTTGGCAGGTCAATCTGGTATTGGCCTGATCAGCAAATTTGACACCTCAGCTTTCTCTTGCAGAATTGCGGGCGAAGTAAAGGGTTTCAATTTGGAGCAGTACATCAGCGCCAAAGAAGCGCGCACGATGGACTCATTTATCCATTTCGGCATCGCTGCAGCCGCACAGGCTGTGGAAGATGCTGGCTTGCCTACGGGCGAAGCCTTGGACGAAGAGCTGGCCACACGCATTGCTTGCGTGATTGGTTCTGGCATTGGCGGTTTGCCCATGATTGAGCAAACGCATGTCGAGTACACAGCGCGCGGCCCTCGCCGCATTTCTCCCTTCTTTGTGCCAGCTTCTATCATCAACATGATTGCTGGACACGTCTCGATGCGTTTTGGTTTCAAGGGGCCTAACTTGGCCGTTGTCACCGCTTGCACCACAGGCCTTCATTGCATTGGCGAAGCCAGTCGCATGATTGAATATGGGGACGCTGACGTGGTGGTGGCCGGTGGTTCTGAAGCCACGATTTCACCTCTGGGCTTAGGTGGCTTTGCCGCCATGCGTGCCTTGTCTACACGCAACGACGATCCCGCAGCAGCCTCACGCCCTTGGGACAAAGACCGTGACGGGTTTGTTTTAGGCGAAGGCGCTGGCGTGATGGTGGTCGAAGAATACGAACATGCCAAAGCACGCGGCGCTAAAATTTACGCTGAAATTTGTGGCTATGGCATGAGTGCCGATGCCGGGCACATGACGGCTCCCAGCATGGACGGACCTCGTCGAGCCATGGTATCGGCCATGCGCAATGCGGGTATCAACGCAGATCAAGTGGGTTATTTGAATGCCCACGGTACGTCCACCCCCCTGGGTGATGTCAACGAAACCAATGCCATCAAGGCGGCTTTGGGAGCACATGCTCACAAGACCTTGGTCAGCTCCACGAAATCCATGACGGGTCACTTGTTGGGCGGCGCCGGTGGCATTGAAAGTATTTTCACTGTGTTGGCGCTGCACCATCAAAAAGTGCCTCCCACCATCAATTTGGACAACCAAGATCCAGAATGTGATCTGGACTACTGCGCCAACACCGCGCGTGATGTCAACATTGATTACGCCCTGAAAAACAACTTTGGTTTCGGTGGTACCAACGGCAGTTTGGTTTTCCGCCGGATCTAATTCTCTTGAAGCAAAACGCCCCTTCGGTCGATTTTCCGGTGGGGCGTTTTTTCATGGGCGATTGGATCTGTGTCGTTTTGTCAGCCATCTGTGCTGTGGCTTTCTTACTGAGCTATCAATGGGGCGATTTCACGGGTTGGCGCGCAGTGTTATTGATGTCCATTTGGGTTTTGTTTTCGCTGTTATCGATTCACCACCTGCGAGGCAATCCATCAAAGAACTGGCTCTCTTGGGATGGGCATACTTGGCGGATTGAATCGCTGTTGCCTGCTGAATTTTCAGACAGGCCGCTTGGCTTTTCGACTGAGTCGAGGGTTTCGGTAGCACCTTTACATGACGGCTACGCGATGGAAGTCCATTTGGACATGCAAGAATTTATGTTTGTCTCATTGTTTGACGATCAGGGTTTTCGTAAATGGTTTTGGATTTCGAAACAATCATTTCCCGATCGTTGGCATGGCTTTCGTTGCGCGGTATATTCCCACTCATAACGCGTTTAATTTTTGGGAAATAAATTGGAGTGAGTTTTCTGTATGAATGCTTTGAGTTTTAGAACATCCCGTATTTGCTTTTCCCTTTGGGCTTTTTTCAGCCTATTCATGGGTGTTCAGTTTTCAACCATTGCAATTGCTCAGCAGCCCGTTGTCAAAGGCTTGCCCGACTTTACCGAATTGGTTGAGCGAGTTGGCCCTTCTGTGGTGAACATTCGGACGCTTGAAAAAGCAAGAAGCAATCCTGTCAATGGCAGCGGCATGGACGACGAGACGCAAGAATTGCTGCGTCGTTTCTTTGGCGTTCCTATTCCCAACATGCCCAACAACCCCAATGCACCTAGGCAAGCGCCGAGACCAGGGCGAACGCCTGCGCCTGAAGAATCTCAACCACGAGGTGTTGGCTCTGGCTTTGTCTTGTCGTCTGATGGCTTGATCATGACCAATGCCCATGTGGTGGACGGTGCTGATGAAGTGCTGGTGACTTTGACCGACAAGAGGGAGTTCAAAGCCAAGATCATTGGCATTGACAAGCGTACCGATGTCGCTGTGGTCAAAATTCAAGCCACCGGACTTCCAGCTGTTAAGGTTGGCGATGTGTCTAGGTTGAAAGTGGGGGAGTGGGTCATGGCCATTGGCTCGCCCTTTGGCCTAGAAAACTCAGTGACTGCAGGCATCGTGAGTGCCAAACAAAGAGACACTGGCGACTACCTGCCTTTTATTCAAACGGATGTTGCCATCAACCCCGGCAATTCTGGCGGACCGCTGATCAACATGCGCGGCGAAGTGGTGGGCATCAATAGTCAAATTTATTCTCGTTCTGGCGGCTTCATGGGCATTTCTTTTGCCATCCCCATGGATGAAGCAATGCGAGTCAGTGAGCAATTGAGAGCCAATGGCCGCGTCACACGCGGGCGTATAGGCGTGCAAATCGAAGCTGTGACCAAAGAGCTTGCAGAGTCCATTGGTCTGGGAAAAGCGCAAGGCGCACTCATTAACCGAATTGAACCTGGCGCACCCGCTGACAAAGCGGGGTTGGAGCCGGGTGACGTGATTGTCAAGATTGACGGCAAGCCGATTGAAAAATCTTCAGACTTGCCGCGTTTGGTTGGCAACACGAAGCCAGGCACCCAAAGCACACTGACTGTTTTCCGCCGTGGTGCAATGAAAGAATTAAGCGTTGTGATTGCAGAGCTGGAGCCGGAGAAAGTGGCCAAGCGCGCCAACGAACCGGAGGAAAAACCCAAAGCATCATCCTCAGTACAAGGATTGGGTTTGATTGTTGCTGATTTAACTGAAGCACAAAAGAATGAATTGAAAATTAAGGGTGGGGTGCGCATTGAAAGTTTGCAAGACATCGCCGCCAAGGCTGGATTGCGCGAAGGTGATGTAATTTTGGCGGTCGGTAACATGGAGATCACCCAAATGAAGGACTTTTCATCTGCGGTGTCAAAAATGGACAAGTCAAAACCAGTCAGTATTCTGTTCAGGCGAGGGGAACTCACCCGCTTTGCCCTGATCAAGCCAAGTTCTTGATCTGCAGATTGTCAAGAGCCCCTTTGTTGGCACAGGGTTTTCGAGAATTTAAAAATATTTTTTATGTATGTGAACGCTAACTTTTTTTAAGCGTATTCTTAAAAATGGTTAAAATCTGAGCACTTGAACCAAGATTCATGGCTAAAAAAGCAGGAGTGGATTCACGATGTGGGATGTCCCGCATCCGTCCACCGGTGATCCACAGAACACCCACAAGTTATTCATGATCAGAACCCCTTAATTGTGAATAACTTGTTGATAAGTTTTCTGTTGCGAGCTTGCAACGACCTGCAAAGTGCTGTTTTGGGACTGTACGTGTTGGGCTTTTTGCCTACAATGAAGTCCCAACTATCGCAGTTGCCATTGATTGTTGGTTCAGGGCGCGTCCTCATTCGACGCGCCCTTTTTTCTTGTCTAGTCC
>CAIMUZ010000047.1 GCA_903844775.1 uncultured Burkholderiales bacterium
AACTATGTCAGTTCTTTCATGCAAGGTGTTTGGTCTGAAGGTTTAGATGCTGGCACAGATGCGCATCTCAAAGTCATCGTCGAGCGAAGTGGCCTTAACTGGCAAGCAGCCAAAGATATTTTGAAGAGCGAATCCAATGAGCAACATTGGCGCGCAGTTGCAGAACAAAACAGAGAAGCACTTTTTGCGCTGGGTTTGTGGGGTGTTCCCTCCTTCAAATTTGAAGACACCGCAGTCTGGGGTCAAGACAGATTCTGGGTCATTGAAAAAGCTTTGCACGATCGATTTGATCTGCCTCCCTCTTATTGAACCATGACACTCACAAGCAGTACCCTCAAATCTTGGCTGGCACTTTGCGCCTGCGCCGCACTTTTTATTTGCACACCTGTGTGGGCCAAGCGGCCAAACATCGTAGTCATGCTGGCAGACGACTGGGGCTTCAGTGACGTGGGTGCATTTGGCAGTGAAATTCAAACACCCAACCTGAACCAGTTGGCGCAATCTGGCATGCGCTTTTCAAATTTTCATGTTAGCGCGTCTTGCTCACCGACGCGGTCCATGTTGCTCACAGGCGTGGACAATCACCTGAATGGCGTAGGCAACATGCGAGAGACCATTCCCCAGTCGCATGTGGGTCGTGCGGGTTACTTGAGTGTTCTGAATCAACGTGTGGTCACAGTATCCAGCTTGCTGCAGGACAGCGGGTACAGAACCTACGCGGCCGGCAAATGGCATGTGGGCAAAGAACCGCATAACTTACCGCCTGCAAGAGGCTTTGACCGATCCTTGGTGATGGGTGACAGCGGTTCAGACAATTGGGAAACAGGTAAGCTTTACTTGGACCTCACTGACAAGGTGTACTGGTATGACAACGGGCAAGAAGCCAAGATGCCCAAAGAGTTTTACTCCACGGAGTTTTACATCAATAAAACACTTGAGTACCTTCAAGCCGACGCCAAATCAGGCAAGCCTTTTTTTGCCTACATCGCATTTCAGGCCAACCACATTCCTCTTCAAGCACCTCAGTCCTTCATCGACAAATACAAAGGTCGGTATGACGCTGGTTGGGATGTGTTGCGGAACGAACGTCGCGACAAAGCCATCGCCCTTGGACTGGTGCCAGCCAACTCCAAAATGGCCCATTTACCTTCAACCCATGTGGCTTGGAATTCTTTGAGTGCGACAGACAAAGCCTATCAAGCACGCCGCATGGAAGTTTATGCAGCCATGGCAGAGGCCATGGACTTTCACATTGGCCGGCTCATCGCTCATTTGAAAGAAACGGGCGAATTTGATCAAACTGTTTTCATGTTTTTGTCTGACAATGGCGCAGAAGCTACAGACCCTTACGCCTTGGCTGTAGGACGTTGGTGGCTAGATCAAAATTACAACCGCGATATCGAACGTTTAGGCAGCAAGGGCGCCTACAGCGTCATTGGTCCCAACTGGGCAAGTGCCGCCACAGCACCCTTAAGCACCTATAAGTTTTTTGCAGGTGAAGGCGGCATTCGCGTGCCCTTGATTATTTCAGGTATTCCCAACATGCCAAAGTCTGCCAGCAATCGGATACATGCCAGCCTGACTCATGTGAATGACATCGTGCCCACCCTGCTTGACTTGGCCAGCGTTCAACATCCTGGCACCCTCTACAAAGGGCAAACCATCTATCCATTGAGTGGCCATAGTCTGATGCCAGTAATCACGGGCGATGCAACAAGAGTTCGCAGGCCTGATGAGATATTGGGATACGAATTGTCAGGCAACCGCGCCTTGTTCAAGGGTGACTATAAATTGGTCAGCAACTTAACTCCGGTAGGCGA
>CAIMUZ010000048.1 GCA_903844775.1 uncultured Burkholderiales bacterium
AAAGGTGGATTTGTTCAAGGAGCCTCTCAATTTCTGAATTTGGTAACGTTCGTCGCCTTCATGAGTGAAGGAGGGTCTGAAGACGTTGATCTTAAATCAGCCTAATTGAGTTTTGCAAATTTCATGACTCGTTGCTTGAATTCGGGCTGCTTACTGGCACTGATAAATCCTTCTAACTCTTGCAATAAGTGTGTTTCAAGATCCTGACTTTGGGCAGAGCGAAGTAATTGTTTGATATTTTTTAAAGATTGACTTGGCAGACTAAGCCACTGCTGTACAACTTCATCTACTGATTGGCTCATCTCGGTAGCTGGTACAAGTTGATTTGCCAAGCCCCAATCTAAAGCCTGCTTTGCTTTAAGGGAGGACATCAGGGTAAACATCTCAAACGCTCTTAAGGGATTCACCAGTCTCGGCAACAACCAAGAGGTGCCCCCATCAGGGCTTCCGCCTAATTTAGCGTAGGCCATACTGATGCTAGCATCTTCACTCAGTATGACATGGTCAGCACACCAAATCAAACCCAATGCGCCACCTGCTGATGCACCCTGAACACCCACGACAATCGCAGCATCCAAGTTGCGAAGTTGTGAGATGGCGCCATTGAAATGGCCAATTGCAGTACGAAGCCAGTTTTCTATGGTGTCTTCTGCTATCGCTTGTGCAAATGCATTGATATCTCCGCCCACGCTAAAGTTGGCGCTGTCTGACAAGATGCTCAAAACCTTCGGCTGTTTTTCGTGAAGGTATTTCGCTGCATCCGACAGTCCAGCCAATTCATCAATGCTCAATGCATTGTGTTGTGCCGGGCGCGTGAGTTTCAGGCGTGCATGGTCATGGGTTGGCCAATCCACTCGAACAGTACCTGCTTGGTTGACAAATGTTCCCGCGTTAAAGTCCATCGTATTTCTCACAGCGCTTGAGGGCGATCATGACCCGTTGGTATTTCAGGATGGTCAGCCAATCTAGGCATGGGCAAAGGGGTCAGACTTTCTAAGTTTTTGATGTAGTCACCATAGGAGAGAATCATGTCCTGCCGAGCTATTTCTCCTATATAAGGAACTTCATACCCGACGAATGGGGGGAGAACCGTCATGCCTGTAAATCCCAAGACACCTCGCAAGAGGGGCATTAGTAAGGTGTTCATTTCTCCGTTGATGCCATGCGACGTAAAAGAAATTTCAGGAGCGCCTGTCGTTGTGCAAACCAAAGCGCGTTTGCCAAGAAACTTGCCTCGCTCAAACTGCGCACTTCTGCCGTAAGCGACACCTGATATAAAAACTCTGTCTATCCACCCTTTGAGAATGGCAGGCATCCCAAACCACCAAAGAGGGAAGTGCAGAATGAGCAGATCTGCTTTTTGCAAAGCCGCAAGTTGTTGGGCAATCAAGGGTGACAGTGTGCCGTTTTTAGCCGCATGTCGCTGCTCTAACGAGAGATTCAAAATCTCTGAGTTTTTGCTTTCAGTGAAATCACCACGTCCAGCCACTGCATCAAAATTCATTGCATAAAGGTCAGATACTTCTACCTCATAACCCTGATCTAGCAGTGTTTGAATTGCGATATCACGAAGTGCCGCATTGAAAGCACGCGGCTCTGGATGTGCGTAAACCAGCAAAGCTTGCATAGTCTTAAAGACGTAATTTAACCACGCAGCATTTCTTCACTGATGATAATTTTCCGAACTTCAGTTGTACCCGCACCAATTTCCAGAAGCTTGATTGATCTGTAGAGACGGTTGATTTCTGATTCCCAAATGTACCCAGTTCCACCATGAATTTGTACGGCTTCGTTGAGTACTTTGTTCATCGTTTCTGCCGTGTACATCACCGAGGCTGCTGTGATCTTGTGGATGCTGCCACGTCCCCCTCCGCCAATTTCTAAGTCGTTTGCTGCTCGCAGTGCTTGGTACGTAAATAAACGCATGGACTCAACCCAAACGTACATGTCAGCTAACTTGGATCTGATCATTTGAAAATCAGAAATTGGTTTACCAAATTGAACTCTCGTTCGGGCGTAATCCAAAGATAACTCTAAGGCACGCTCCGCGATGCCTAAACAAATGGGCGAAATCATTGCGCGCTCTAAATCGAGACCACTCATCACGATCTTGACGCCTTCGTCAACATTGCCAACCAAGTTGCTTGCCGGGACACGGCAGTTTTCAAACACTAGCTCCCCGGTTTGGCTGCCTCGGAAGCCCATTTTTTGGAGCTTTTGTGCGACCTTGAAACCTGGCATGTTTTTCTCAACAATGAATGCGGAGATTCCTTTTGCACCTTTGGCTTTTTCAGTTTTAGCATAAACAAGCAGCACGTCTGCAACAGGGCCGTTTGTAATGTAAATCTTGGTTCCATTTAGCAAGTAATCATCGCCATCGCGCGTGGCCGTTGTTGACATTGAACCCAATGCATCTGAACCTGCGCCGGGCTCAGTAAGTCCCAATGCGCCCACGGTTTTGCCACTGATCAATCCTGGTAAGTATCGAGCGCGCTGTTCCTCGTTGGCATTTCGATAAATGTTGTAGAGGCACAGATTTTCATGCGCTACCCAGCTCAAGGCCAATGCGTGATTCCATCTTGAAAAAGCCTGCAGCACCAAACCACTGGTGAATAAATCCATTCCTGCGCCACCGTGATTTTCAGGGATTGGAATTCCAAAATAACCTGTGTCACCCATGGTTGCAAATACTTGCTCAGGCCACCATTCTTCGTCGTCCATCTTCTGCGCCAGCGGATACATCTGCTCGCGTGCAAAACGATCTGCTTGGTCAAGCGTGGTCTGTTCGTCTTGAGACAGCCCTGAAAATCGAAGATCAACAGCATTGGTTGGAGTCATGGAGAGGGTTCCTAATGAGTGGCGAAATTTTGGAAAATTAAAAATTGGGCGCAACTCAAAATAATGTAAAACAAAGTGATTTTTCTTGCAATGGATGTATTGAAGTTTAGGGAAAACACTTAATTAATAAAAAAATGTCAATAAAAACATAATGTTATCGAGTACTTCTAAATTTAATTTGTATTTTTCTTGAAATTAATATTTTTGAGCGAGGGTCATATTTG
>CAIMUZ010000049.1 GCA_903844775.1 uncultured Burkholderiales bacterium
GATGCAAGACCTCGCGAAAGTGCCAAGTACCTGAATGCAACGGGCACTTTTGAAATTCCAGCACGCAGTGCCGTGGTATTTGTGGTGAAAGGTTCTCAACAATGAAGTTTCTACCTGCGCTATTTATCAGTGGTTTGTTGGCCAGCTTTGGCGCCAAAGCCGTTGAAATCACCATTACCTGTGGGCCGAGTGGCAGCGATGTTGAGTTTTGTTTAAAGCATGCACAAGCTTGGGCTGCCAAAACAGGCAACACCATTAAAAACTTTTCACCACCCAGCAGCGCTACTGAAAAGTTAGCGCTGTACCGTCAATTGTTTGCGGCCAAATCTGGCGATATCGATGTGGTGCAAATTGACACGGTTTGGCCTGGCTTGCTGAAAGATCACTTGATCGATCTGAAGCCCTACAGCAAAGGCATTGAGGCAGAACACTTTCCTGCCATCGTGGCCAACAACACCGTCAATGGCAAACTTCTGGGGATGCCTTGGTATACCGATGCAGGCTTGTTGTATTACCGCACCGACCTCTTGAAGAAATATGGCTTGCGGGTGCCGCAAACTTGGGAAGAGCTCACCCAAAGTGCTGCCAAAGTTCAAGCTGGCGAGCGCGCCAAAGGCGACAAAGATTTTCATGGCTATGTCTTTCAAGCCAAAGCTTATGAGGGACTGACTTGCAACGCACTTGAGTGGGTCGGCGGCCAAGGCGGCGGTACGGTGGTCAATGCCGATGGTGAAATTACGATTCGCAATGCGCAAGCCGCCAAGGCATTGAACTTAGCGGCGTCATGGATTGGCACCATCAGTCCTACAGGCGTGTTGAATTACGAGGAAGAAGAAGCGCGGGGTGTCTTTCAAAATGCCAATGCCCTCTTCATGCGCAACTGGCCCTACGCCTGGTCCTTGCTGCAAAAAAATGACAGCTTGGTCAAAGGCAAAGTGGGCGTGGCCAAATTACCTGGCAACCCCAGCGCTGCGGCTTTGGGTGGCTGGCAACTGGGGGTGTCCAAGTACTCCAAACACCAAGCCATCGCCGCCGATTTGGTGATGTACATGACCAGTGCCTCAGTTCAAAAATCCAGGGCCATACAAGGCTCCTTCAATCCCACGCTAACAGCACTCTACAAAGACAAAGACGTGTTGGAAGCTAACGAGTTCATGGGTGCCTTGGCTGAAGTATTTGCAAACAGCGTGGCGCGCCCCACCACTGCCACTGGCCTGAAGTATCCACAGGTGAGTCAAAGCTTTTGGAATGCTGCTCACGAGGTGATGTCTAAACGCGCAACCGGCGAAGAAGCTGTGAGCAAACTCGAATCGCGTCTGAAACAAATCAGACGCAAGCACTGGTAAAGCCGGAAAGAACTCAACATGAATTCACGAGTTAAAACCGCTTGGTTATTTTTGGCGCCCATGGTGCTGCTGATGTTGGTCGTAGCTGTATGGCCGTTGGCACGCTCCATTTGGTTCAGCTTTACCGACATCAATATCAACGACATTTCTGCCGCAACTTTTGTTGGGTGGGAAAACTACTTTGGCGAATACGGCTTGTTCTTCAACCCCAATGAAGAAGGTGGCTTTTGGGCGGGCGACTGGGGCATTTCGATTCGCAACACCTTCACCTTTGCGGTGGTGTCGGTCATCTTAGAAACACTCACTGGTTTGGGCGTGGCCTTGCTTTTGAACCAAGAGTTCAAGGGCCGTGCTTTTGTTCGGACAGCCGTGTTGGTGCCCTGGGCCATTCCCACCATTGTGTCGGCCAAGATGTGGGGTTGGATGC
>CAIMUZ010000050.1 GCA_903844775.1 uncultured Burkholderiales bacterium
GACATGCGTGTACCCATTGCCTATGGCCTGAGTTGGCCAGAGCGCATCGAGTCAGGTGCCGCAGCGCTGGACTTCCATTCCCTGGCTGCCATGACTTTCGAAGCCATGGATGAGCCAGAGCATGTGCTGCGTTTTCCCGGTTTGCGCCTGGCATGGGAGACCTTGCGTGGTGCGCCGGGCAGCTGTGCCATATTGAACGCGGCCAACGAAGTGGCTGTGGAGGCTTTCCTGAACAAGCGCATCCGCTTTGACCAAATCCATGAACTCAACCGCGCTACCCTGGACAGTTTGGTGTGTAATCCACCTGAGTGTCTGGATGACTTGTTGACCTTGGATTCGCGCAGTCGCCAAGAGGCTGAAAAAAACCTGTCCCGTCTTTCATGAAAGAACAAATGTGTTGGGACGTGTGGGATGGCCCCAGGCCTGTACTGATGTATTATCTTTTGATGTTTTTGGCTTGTTTTAATTGACAAGTCAAAATACCAAAGCCAATCGAGCCGTCAGCCTTGATGTTGCCTGATTGTGAATTTGGATCCGGTTTTCAAAGCCTCATTTTCAAATCTGAAATGGGTTTTTTTTAGAACGATTGAACAATGACTTTTCATCAAATTTGTGCCCAAGTATTTCCTTTTGCTTTGAGGGCACTGGCTTGCGCCGTGGTCAGCTTGCCCGCTTGGGCAGTCGATCCCTTTACGGTGCGTGACATCCGTGTGGAGGGCTTGCAGCGTATTGAAGCGGGTACGGTGTTCGCGTCTTTGCCTTTGCGGGTCGGCGATCGTTACACCGACGACAAGGGCGCTGCGGCTATTCGTTCCTTGTTTGCTTTGGGCTTGTTCAAGGATGTGCGCTTGGAAACCCAGGGCGATGTGCTGGTGGTGGTGGTCCAAGAGCGCCCATCGGTAGCCTCCGTGGAGTTCATCGGGCTCAAGGAGTTCGACAAGGAAGTGCTGATCAAGTCCCTCAAGGATGTGGGTCTGTCCGAGGGGCGACCTTTTGACAAGGCTTTGGCTGACAAGGCCGAGCAAGAACTCAAGCGCCAATACATCAGCCGTAGCCTTTACGGTGCCGAAGTGGTCTCCACTGCCACGCCCATTGATCGCAATCGGGTGAACCTGACTTTCACGATCACCGAGGGCGGTCCCGCCAAAATTACACAGATGGACATTGTGGGCAACCAGGCTTTCAGTGACGCTGCTTTGCGTGACCAATTCAATCTGGACACGGGTGGCTGGATGAGTTGGTATACCAAGTCCGACCGTTACTCGCGCACTAAGCTGAATGCAGATTTGGAAGCCTTGCGCTCGTTTTATTTGTCCCAGGGTTTCCTGGAGTTCCGCATCGACTCCACCCAAGTGGCCATGTCGCCCAACAAGCAGGACATGGCCATCACCATCAACATCACCGAAGGTGAACGTTTTGTGATCTCTGGTGTCAAGCTCGAGGGCAATTACCTCGACCGCGATGATGAGTTCAAGGCTTTGGTCAAGATTGCCGTAGGCAAGCCTTACAACGCAGAGACGGTGGCTGAAACCAC
>CAIMUZ010000051.1 GCA_903844775.1 uncultured Burkholderiales bacterium
CAGCGCAGCCTACCGCGCCGCGATGGCGCATGAAAAAGTTGAACACGTGATGTCCCTCAAAGTTCCAACGACAGTGTTTCGATGGGAAGGCTCTGTGCTTCTCAAGTACATCGACAAGTTGTTGAGTTTTCAATTGCCAGACCACATCCAAACGGTCAACACCCCCATTGACATGAATGAACGCTATCGCATCATGACCGATCACTTGCAACAGTGCGCCTTGCGCACCCCGCCGTGACACAGTCACCCTGTCAATCTGAACAACTGCCTTGAGCAAAGCCCCATGCAAATTCAACAAATCATCCTCACACACACACCTCAAGGCGTTCCCGTATTGAGTGACTTTGCCTTGGGCCATGCCCACCTGCCCGGCCCTCAATCGGGCGAAGTTTTGGTTCGTGTTTACGCCCTCTCGATGGACCCTTATCTGCGCAGTGCGATGGCAGGCAAACACCTGAGCGCCTCCATCCACCCAGGCGACTTGGTCCGCGGTGAAGGCCTGGTGGAGGTGATCGAGTCACATGACTTGCGCATGGTTGTAGGAGAAAAGTGGGTCGCTCCGTGCGGCTGGAGAACCCATGCGGTATTGGACGCTCAATCGATCCCGCAGTGCCGCCGGGTGGACCCTCAAATTAACCCAATCTCTTTGGCTCTGGGCGGCCTGGGCATGCCAGGTTTGACAGCATGGGCTGGATTTAACATCCTAAGCCAGGCTCAACCCCATCAAACCTGGGTGGTCTCAGCTGCCAGCGGCGCAGTTGGCGCCACTGTGGGTCAACTTGCTCGCATTGCAGGTTGCCGTGTGATCGGGATTGCCGGCGGCTCCGAAAAATGTGAGTGGGTCACACGAATTGCCGGTTTCAACGACTGCATTGATTACAAAAATACGCCGTTGACAACTGCCTTGAAGCAACTGTGCCCCAAGGGGATCGATGTATATTTTGACAACGTTGGCGGTGAAGTACTGCATGCGGCCATTGAAAATTTAGCGCTTCATGCACGCGTCATTCTGTGCGGCTTGATGTCGCAATACAACGGCGCGAGCCCCTCGCAATTGAACGCAGGCTCACTGATTCGTGCACGTGCCACCGTTCGCGGCTTGGTGGTGTATGACCATTGGCAGCACATGCAGCAAATGACTAAAGAGTTGGGCGCCTATTACCGAGCAGGCCAACTTCATTTTCGTGAAGAAATCCAGCATGGATTAAATCAAGTTCCTGCTGCTTTTTGTCGCTTGATGCGCGGAGAAAATCAAGGCAAGTCGGTCGTTCTTCTAGACAACTGAGACGTCCTAACTGCCCAACTCAAGCTGGGTTTCGCGCAATCAACTGTTTGGCAATGATGGTTCGCAGCACTTCGTTGGTGCCCTCTCCAATGCACATCAGCATGGCGTCGCGGTAGTAGCGCTCGATTTCATATTCGGTGCTGTAGCTGTAGCCGCCAAAAATTCGCATTGCCTCATTGGCGCAAAACACGCCGGCTTCTGAGCCAAAATACTTGGCCATCGCGGCCTCTAAATCACAACGTTCGCCCGCATCGTATTTGAGCGCTGCTTGTTCGATCAGCAACTTGGCGGCCGCCACCTGTGTGGCCATCTCAGCCAACTTCAGCTGAATGGCCTGGTGCTCGCAAATGGGCTTGCCAAAAGTGCTGCGCTCTTGCGCGTAGCGCAGCGCCAACTCTAATGCCCCTTGAGCAATGCCACAGCCTCGCGCGGCCACGTTGATGCGCCCCAACTCCAAGCCCCCAGAAATTTGTGCAAAGCCTTTGCCCTCTAAACCGCCCAGCAAGTTTTCAGCGGATACGCGGTAGTTGTCAAAAGTCAGCTCGCAGGTGTCGATGGCTTTGTAACCAAGTTTCTCCATCTTCTTGGCAACGATAAAGCCTTCCGCCTTTTCAGCAATGAACAAACTCATGCCTTTGTGGCGCGGCTGTGCTTGCGGGTCTGTTTTGACCAGCAGCAGCAAGCCGTCGCCTTGTCCACTGTTGGTGATCCACGTCTTCGCACCGTTGACGACGTAATGATCGCCATTGCATCGCGCTTGGGTGCGAATGGCCTGCAGGTCGGTTCCTGCGTTGG
>CAIMUZ010000052.1 GCA_903844775.1 uncultured Burkholderiales bacterium
TGGCTTTGAGCGGGTGTTCGAGATCAATCGCAACTTTCGCAACGAAGGCATTTCGGTTCGTCACAACCCCGAGTTCACCATGATGGAGTTCTACGCGGCTTATTGGAACTACCAAGACTTGATGGGCTTTACCGAAGAGTTGGTGCGTGATGCTGCCATGAACGCAGCAGGTCATTTGCAACTGACCTATGGTGGCAAACCCGTGGATTTGGCCAAACCTTTTGAGCGCCTCACCATTCGTGAAGCCATTGTGAAACACACAGCCGCTGGCGATCAAGTCGATGATGCGGCATGGCTCACTCAAGCCCTGCAAAAACTGGGCATGAACGAAGCCAAGAACAACTTGTCTAAAAAATCCTTGGCCAGTCTGCAAGTTTTGTACTTTGAAGAAACCGTCGAGGATAAATTGTGGCAGCCCACCTTCATCATGGAACACCCTACCGAAATTTCACCCTTGGCACGCGCCAACGATCAACGCCCCGAAGTGACCGAGCGCTTTGAGCTCTACATCACAGGCCGTGAATTTGGCAATGGCTTCTCAGAATTGAACGATGCCGAAGACCAAGTGGCGCGCTTCCAAGCACAAGTGGACGCCAAAGACAGCGGCGACGATGAAGCCATGTTCTTTGACCATGACTTTGTGCGCGCCTTGGAATATGGCATGCCGCCCGCTGGCGGTTGCGGCATCGGCATTGACCGTTTGATGATGCTGCTGACCGACAGTCCCAGCATTCGCGATGTGATTTTGTTCCCCGCGTTGAAGCGAGAGCACGAATAAAAAAAGAGCGCCAAAAGTCAGCGATCTTTTTGGGGCGGTTGACGGCGTTCTTCTATTGTTTAGGCAACCGATCTGGGGGTCGGGCTACCTCGGTCACTTCTTTGACCTCAACATCCACCACCTCAGGCGTATTTTGCGGGCCTGAGCGCCAAGCACCAAAAGGTGCTTTGTTGCGGGCCATGTCTTGATAGCGCTGCCAGACTACAGCCACCTCGGGTTTTCGACCCCGGACCAATGACCAGAGTGCGCCAGAAATCAAAGCCAATAACAAGATACACAGTGTGCCCAAGACAAAAACCAGTCCTAGCAAGCTGAAAAAGATTTTAAAAATCCAAGCAATCAATTGCATATCAGGGCAAGCAAGCCAAGGCTTGTTGGTAATGGGCAGAGCGCACTAAATCATCCCACGCCAAGGCAGGCAATGCGGGCAGCAATGCCAGCCGGCGTGCTTCACTCAATTCATCAGGCTGCCACCAGCCCTTCACTTGCGCCTCGGCAAGACCTTCCAAGACCTCATCAATGACTTTGCTGTCCTTCAAGGATTGATTGCAAAGCAATGCCAAATCACACCCGGCTTTGAGCGCTGCCAAAGCGCCTTGGGTGAAACTGATGGGTTGACCGTCCAACACGCGCGCGCCCACCATCGACAAATCGTCACTGAACACTGCGCCGGTAAATTCCAACTGCTCGCGCAAAATATCTTGCAACCATTTTGAAGAAAAGCCGGCTGGACGTGCATCCAATTTGGGATAAATCACGTGCGCGGACATGACCGCACTCAATTCGTTGCTCAACCACTCGTAGGGCTTGGCATCCTCCTGGAGAATGGCTTTCAGACTGCGCTTGTCGACGGGTATGTCGACGTGAGAGTCGGCCTTGACGTAGCCATGCCCTGGAAAATGCTTGCCGCAATTGCCCATGCCGGCACGCTGCAAGCCATGCATCAGGCTTTTGGCCAGCAAACTGACATTGCGGGCATCGCGGCTGAAAGCACGATCGCCAATGACACTGCTTTCGCCATAGTCCAAATCAAGAACGGGCGTGAAACTGAAATCGACACCACAGGCACGCAACTCTGAAGCCAGCAAAAAACCTACCGCCGTTGCGGCTTTGCAAGCCTTTAAAACACCTTCACCCACAAGGCCCTTGCCATCTTGGGCCCACATCTCGCCCAAGCGACGCATGGCAGGCAAATGTGTAAAGCCATCATTTCTAAACCGTTGCACCCGTCCGCCTTCATGATCAACGCAGATCAACAAATCTTTTCGCACGGACTTGATCTCTGCACACAAAGTTATAAGTTGCGCACGGCTTTGCCAATTGCGACCAAACAAAACAATGCCCCCGGTCAAGGGGTTTTTAAGGCGTTTTTTATCGACCGCTTTGAGCTCAAAGCCTTCAATGTCGATGACGAGAGGCGCTTGTAGGTTCATTCAGTTTTTTCCACCACGCAATAACTGCCGGCGTAATCGGCCTCATCAGTCACGCTGATGTGTGCTTTCAGATGTTGGGACTCAAACCAGATTTTCAAGGCATCGTGCAAAACAATCACGGGTTGCCCCGAAGGCAGTTTGCCTATTTCGCACGAGCGCCATGTCATTGGCATTCGCATGCCCAAGCCAATGGCCTTGCTAAACGCTTCCTTGGCAGAGAATCTTGTGGCCACATAACGAACACCACGTTCTGGCCACCTGGCGCTGCGCGCTTTGTAGGTGGCAAACTCTTGGTCACTCAAGACTTTTTGAGCAAAACGGTCGCCATGCTTTTCCAAGCTGGTTCTGATGCGCCTGACATCACAAAGATCAGTACCGATGCCGTAAATCATATTGGAAGTCTGTTCATTCAATTCTCAAAATAGCCCAAGGCCTTCATCAGCGGCCTAAGGCTTTTAAATAGCCCAGAACTGTAGCGGCATATCCTACCTCTAGGGCGTCTGCCATCAAGGCGTGGCCAATGGAGACCTCCAACAAGCCCGGCACGGCTTGTACAAATTTGGGCAGGTTGTCTTGATTCAAATCGTGGCCAGCATTGACACCCAAGCCCTGCTCGATGGCCGCCTTTGCGGTATTCACGTACAGCGCCAAACAGGCATCGTTTGTCGGTGTGCCAAAACTTGCGGCATAGGGCTCTGTGTACAACTCCACGCGATCAGCACCGATCTTTTTCACAAAAAGCATTTGCGCGGGCTCGGGGTCCATGAACAAGCTAACGCGAACACCTAAGGACTTGCATTCTTCAACCAAAGGATTCAGTGTGTCTGCATCTTTGGGAAATGACCAGCCGTGATCGCTGGTGAACTGGCCCTCGCTGTCAGGCACGAAGGTCACTTGGTGCGGCCGGTGAGTTCGCACAAAATCCATCAACTGGTGAAACGGGTTGCCCTCAATATTGAATTCTCTGTCTGGCCAGCGCTTCATCAAGTCGGCCAAGTCAATCACGTCGGCAGCACGAATGTGACGCTCATCCGGACGCGGGTGAATGGTAATGCCCTGTGCCCCAGCTTCCAGGCACATTTGCGCCGCTTTCAAGACACTGGGAATACCCAAGTGGCGTGAATTGCGAAGCAGCGCCACTGTGTTGACAGTGACGGACAACGCCGTTTTGGAATGAAGGGTCATGAAGGGCTCACAAACTTTGAATGTCGATCATCATTTGACGGGTCTTTAAAGTGCCGACACCACAATGGTAATTGAGTAAGGTGCGAAGTTGGGTGCGAAGTGGCGTCAACATGTCCAAGCTCAAACGAAGCGTGTCTGTAAAAGGGGATGCGCCATCCAACGCATTTTGAAGCGCCAACCACTGCGCACCGCTCAAAGCGTGACGATCATCGCGGTGCGCCAACCGGAGGCCCCCCTCAGGCACCAAACAATAATCTCTCGCCTCATCCAAGGCAGCCATGGTGAGAGTCTGAGAATTCAGGCTGGGCAGCAGTCCAATTTCTCGCAGTAAAAGTAGCTCAAACACACGAAGCGACGCCTGCAACAATTCGCCGGGCTCAGTGGCCATGACACGCACCGTGGCAGCGTAGGCATCAAACAAGGGGGGATGAGGATCTTCGCGCGCCAAAAGACGCAGCAAAAGCTCATTCAGGTAGTAGCCTGAAAGCAGCGCATCGCCCGTTGGCATCACATGACCGCCCACCCACTCCACTGACTTCAGGGTTCGAATGTCGGCATCGCCACCATAGGCAATTTGAATGGCTTGCAGCGGCAATAAAACAGGTCTGAAAGAGGAGCTTGGTTTTTTGGCGCCCTTGGCCACCAGGGCAATGCGCCCATGGTGCCGAGTGAACACTTCCAAGATGAGACTGGACTCGCTCCAATCGTAGCGGTGCAGCACATAGGCAGGCTCATCCGAAATTCGTTTCAAGACAGCGGCCATGGGCTGCGCTTTTTACTCGTAACCGAAGGAGCGGACGCGCGCTTCGTCGTCGGCCCAGCCGGAGCGAACCTTGACCCACAATTCGATGAAGACCTTGGCATCCATGAGTTTTTCAAGCTCTTGGCGAGCTTCTGTACCGATGCGTTTGAGGCGCTCCCCCTTGTCGCCAATGACCATGGCTTTATGGCCATCACGCTCGACCACAATGGTGGCGGCAATGCGAATCATCCGGTTGGAAGATCGACTGGGTTCTTCTTCGAATTTATCAATCACCACGGTGGAGGTATAGGGCAATTCATCACCCGTGAAACGAAACAATTTTTCCCGAACAATTTCACTGGCCAGAAATTTTTCACTTCGGTCGGTCAGCTCATCTTCACCGTAAGTCCATGCTTGTTCAGGCAAGTACTTCTCGCAATACCCCATGAGACGTTCAATGTCTTTGGCATTTTTGGCCGACATTGGTACAAATTCTGTGAACGGATGCCGCTCTTGCATTTCTTGGAGCCAAGGCGCCAATTCTTCGCGTCGATTGACCGTGTCCAATTTATTGGCAATCAACAGCACAGGAATTTCAGGTTTGAGAAGGGACAATACTTTGGCATCGGCTGTGTTGAACATGCCCGCCTCGACAACAAACAAAACCAAGTCCACATCGCCGACAGCGCCCAGAACGGTTTTGTTCAAAGACTTGTTCAAAGCAGTGTTATGACGGGTTTGAAAACCTGGGGTATCGACAAAAACATACTGGGACGCACCTTCAGTGCGTATGCCTGTAATTCGGTGACGCGTAGTTTGTGCTTTGCGCGAAGTGATGCTGATTTTTTGGCCCACAAGGGCATTCAGCAAAGTGGATTTACCCACATTGGGCTTGCCCACAATGGCGACCAAACCGCAACGTTGGGCGGGGTTGGTTTCTGAATTCATCCGCGGGCCTTGACTTTCAAAATTTCAAGCATGGCAGCTGCAGCGGCTTGCTCACCTGCACGACGCGAGGGACCGCTGCCATGCTGCGAGAGACTGAGTTCGGGAATGTCGCAAGCGACATCAAATATTTGACGGTGCGAGGCACCTGAAGTGGCCACAACACTGTACTTAGGGATCTGCAATTTACGGCCTTGTAACCATTCTTGCAATTCAGTCTTAGGGTCCTTTGATGCCGCTAACATCTCAGAATTTACTTCGACATTATGAAACAAGCCATGCACCAGTTTCTCGGCAGTTTCAAACCCAGCATCGAGAAAAACGGCGCCGATCAAGGCCTCCAGCGCATCTGCCAAAATAGAGGGGCGCCGTTGCCCACCTGACTTCAACTCGCCCTCACCCAATTTCAGACACGCGGCAATGTCCAATTTCAAGGCCAATTGATGCAAGGTTTCTTGTTTCACCAAATTAGCGCGAACGCGAGACAAATCACCTTCTGGCAAATTGCTCAATTGGGCATACAGCAAATGTGCCACTGCCAAATTCAAGACTGAATCGCCTAGGAATTCAAGTCGCTCATTGTGATCTGAAGAAAAGCTTCGATGCGTCACCGCGCGCTCAAGCAAGTTGACATCTTTAAAGATGTGCCCTAAGCGAGTCTGCAATTGACTAAGACCTTCGTTCAAACTAATGACCTGTCATGTGAAAAAAATAGGAGACATAGAACTTTTCAATTCGAACTCAGTTGAACGGCCCAATGCGCCGAAAATTTCCAAAGTTCATCCAAACAAAAAAAGCTCTTCCAACGATATTTGCATCTGGGACAAAACCCCAGTAACGCGAATCGAGTGAATTGTCTCGATTGTCACCCATCATGAAATAGTGCCCCGCTGGCACCTTGCAAATAAGACCTTCAACGGTGTATTTGCAATTTTCTTTGAATGCAAAATCATCAGCGCCAGGAATAAATGCTGGCCTTTCGTCATCCACAATCACATTATGAGTTTTTTCACCCAATTTTTCCTGAGACTGTTTGAAATAACGCATCACTGATTCATCAAAAAACTCTGGGACAGATTCAGTCGATACAGCTTGTCCATTGAGGGTCAATTTTTTGTTCAAATAAGCGACTTCGTCACCGGGAATGCCGACCACGCGTTTGATGTAATCCGCACTGGGCCGAGGCGGGTAACGAAACACCATCACATCACCGCGAGCCACGGGCGTCCCCTGTGTGATTTTGATATTGGCGACGGGCAAACGGAAACCATAATGAAATTTATTGACCAAGATCAGGTCACCCACCCAAAGGGTTGGAATCATGGAGCCAGATGGAATCTTGAAAGGCTCAAACAAAAATGAACGAAGAATAAAGATGACCAGAACGACTGGAAACAAGCCAGCCGTCCAATCCAACCACCAAGGCTGCATGAGCAATTGATTGCGAGCTTCACCGGTATCGGTGTCCACTTTGTCAATGCCCATTTTGGACAACTCTTGCTGACGCTTGGCTTGGTCCTTGTCTAATTGCTCAACAGCCTTGAGCCGCTGAGGCCAAAAATAGAACTTTTCAGCCAGCCAATAGATGCCACAAATGACAACAGCCATCAGCATCAGCAAGGCAAAATTGCCTTCAATGAAGCCAAAATACCAAGAACCTGCGTAGCTGCAAAGCGCAGCCAAAATAAAAGCCGTTAAGACTTGCATCAATCTTCCACCTGCAAAATGGCCAAGAATGCCTCTTGAGGCACCTCAACCGAACCAATTTGTTTCATTCGCTTTTTGCCCGCCTTTTGTTTTTCCAACAATTTGCGCTTGCGGCTAATGTCGCCACCATAACACTTGGCCAATACGTTTTTACGAAGTGCTTTGACAGTTTCACGGGCAATGATGTTGGCACCAATGGCCGCCTGAATGGCCACGTCAAACATTTGTCGACTGATGATGTCACGCATTTTGGCCACCACAGCACGTGCTCGGTAGGCCGACTGAGATCGATGAACGATGATAGACAGTGCGTCGACCTTCTCGCCGTTCAGCAAAATATCAACTTTCACCACATCGGATGCTCGATATTCTTTGAACTCATAGTCCATTGAGGCGTAGCCACGAGACACCGATTTCAACTTATCAAAGAAGTCGAGAACGATCTCGCCCAAGGGCATTTCATAGGTCAACATCACCTGGCGGCCGTGGTACGCCATATTGATTTGGAGACCACGCTTTTGATTGGCCAAAGTCATCACGGGGCCAACATAGTCTTGGGGCATGTACAAATGCACCGTGACAATGGGCTCACGGATCTCTTGCATCTTGCCTTGATCGGGCATCTTGGCTGGATTTTCGACCATGACCACTTCGCCGTCGCCCTTGACCACTTCATACACAACACTGGGCGCGGTGGTGATCAAGTCTTGGTCAAATTCGCGCTCCAGACGTTCCTGCACAATTTCCATGTGCAGCAAACCCAAGAAGCCACAACGAAAACCAAATCCCAAGGCCTGAGAAACTTCCGCTTCGTAATGCAAGGATGAATCGTTGAGCTTGAGTTTTTCGAGCGCATCACGCAATGAATCGTATTGATTGGCTTCAGTGGGATACAAACCTGCAAATACTTGCGGCTGTATTTCTTTAAAACCTGGCAATGCCTTGTCTGCAGGACCCAAATTATTGGGCAGCTTCTTTTCCAAGGTAATGGTGTCTCCCACCTTGGCCGCTTGCAGCTCTTTGATACCCGCAATGATGTAACCAACTTCGCCAGCTTCAAGGCTGTTACGGGGCTCATTTGCAGGTGTAAATACACCCATTGTGTCTGCGTTATACACAGTCTCGGTGGCCATCATTTTGAAGCGCTCACCTTTACCCAAACGACCATCCACCACGCGCACCAACATGACCACGCCCACATAGGTATCAAACCAGCTGTCAACAATCATGGCGCGCAAAGGCGCGTTGGGATTTCCTTTGGGCGCTGGAATTTTGGCCACGATGGCTTCCAAAATTTCATCAATGCCCATGCCTGTTTTGGCGGAGCAGGGAATGGCCTCGCTAGCGTCTATGCCGATGACATCTTCAACTTCAGCTTTGGCATTTTCTGGATCAGCCTGAGGCAAATCCATCTTGTTTAAAACAGGAACCACTTCGACGCCCAAGTCTAAAGCGGTGTAGCAATTGGCAACCGTTTGCGCCTCGACGCCTTGGCTTGCATCGACCACCAATAAAGCGCCCTCACAAGCCGACAAAGAGCGTGAAACCTCATAAGAGAAGTCAACGTGACCCGGTGTATCAATCAAGTTGAGATTGTAAATTTGACCATCTTTGGCTTTGTATTGCAGCGAAGCTGTCTGCGCTTTGATGGTAATGCCGCGTTCTTTTTCAATGTCCATGGAGTCAAGAACTTGCGCTTCCATTTCACGGTCTTGCAAACCACCGCAACGTTGAATCAGACGATCGGCGAGCGTCGATTTGCCATGATCGATGTGCGCAATGATGGAGAAATTTCTGATGTGATTCATCAAGGACCAGCTACAAGTGTTTGAGATTCAA
>CAIMUZ010000053.1 GCA_903844775.1 uncultured Burkholderiales bacterium
CCCTTGAGCCCACTTTGGGTCACGATGTAGCCGTTTTCCATCCCCAATTGACCCTGGAAAATATCAGTATTGGGCGAATGGCCAATGGCAATGAAGCAACCTTTGAGCTCTAAATCCTGCAAAGAGCCGTCTTTGGTGGACTTCAGGCGCACGCCGGTCACACCGGTGTTGTCGCCCAAAACTTCTTCCAAGGTTTGGAAAGTTTGCAAAACAATTTTGCCGGCGGCCACTTTGTCCATCAGCTTGTCGACCAAGATGGGCTCGGCTTTGAACTTGTCGCGCCGGTGAATGAGGTAGACCTTGCTGGCAATGTTGGACAGGTACAAAGCCTCTTCCACAGCGGTGTTGCCGCCGCCCACCACACAACACACTTGTTCTTTGTAAAAGAAACCATCGCAAGTCGCGCAACCTGAAACACCGCGGCCCATGAAGGCTGTCTCGGAGTCTATGCCTAAGTATTTGGCGGAGGCGCCAGTGGCAATGATCAGGGCGTCGCAGGTGTAAACCCCGCTATCGCCAGTCAAAGTGAAAGGACGCTTGCTGAAATCTACCTTGTTGATATGGTCAAACACAATTTGCGTATTGAAGCGCTCGGCATGCTCCAAAAAGCGTTGCATGAGGTCAGGGCCTTGCACGCCATGCACGTCTGCCGGCCAGTTGTCCACTTCGGTGGTGGTCATGAGTTGGCCGCCTTGGGCGATGCCGGTGATGAGCAAAGGTTTCAGATTGGCGCGGGCTGCATACACGGCAGCGGTGTAGCCGGCAGGGCCGGAACCCAAAATCAAAACTTGGGCATGTTGGGTGGGGAGAGTGGTTGACATGATGGACAATCTTGCTGAATTCGGGAAAACACTAAAGCCTCATTGTAAGAACCTTCCGAAACACCTGTTTTTGGGGGTCTATCGGGTAAGCTTCAGGGGTAGACCATGACCTATTCACTTCGCACCCTCAACAGCGCCTCAGGCACCTCTGAATCTGACTCGAAAACCGGGTTGCCAGAGGGTTCAGGCCTGCTGCGCTTCACGCAAGAAATTTTTCTATTTGTCGGTGCTGCTGGTTTGTTGGTGCTGACCTTGGCCATGTTCAGTTTCAGTCCCAAAGACCCGTCTTGGTCTGGCTCTGGTTTGGGTGGTCAAGTTGGCAATTGGATGGGCCCGTTGGGCGCTTGGTTAGCCGATGGCATGTACTTTTGCTTTGGCTACTCAGCTTGGTGGTTGGTGGCTATTTCGGCGCGTGTTTGGTTGAACGCCTGGGCCAAGTGGTTGAGAAGCTCAGAGGCTTCAGCCAACCGCAGCGATCGCGAATCAGAATCAAATTGGAAAACACGTTTGATTTTTTGGGCCGGTCTATTTCTGCTGATGTCGTCGAGCAGTGCGGTTGAATGGGCCCGCCTCACCCGTTGGGATGTCTTGATGCCTGGGACCAGCGGTGGTGCCTTGGGCTTCACGGTGGGTCATTTCACGATGAAATGGCTGGGTGCCAATGGCTCAAGTTTGGTTGAAATTATGTTGGCGGCTCTGGGAATGAGCTGGGTATTTGGCTTTTCATGGGGTCAGGTCTGTGAGAACCTAGGCGCCAACATTGACGGCTTGATGCAGTCACGTCAAGAGAAGCGCGAAATGGAAGAAGACTTGGCCATGGGCCAACAAGCTTTGCGCGAGCGCGAGCAGCTTCAATCGAATGCGCCCGCCGAACCCAAATTGCATCCCTTTGGTGATGAATTCGACGAGAAACCGCTGTTTGCAGCGGCGGGTGTTGCCGCTCCTGTTTTTGCAGAACCCGTTGCGCCCATGGTGATTGAAGCCCCAGTGACCGCAGTGCCGCGAAGTGAACGGGTGGTGAAAGAGCGTCAAAAACCTTTGTTCTCTGAGCTGCCAGACAGCAAACTTCCCCAGGTTGATTTGTTAGACAGTTTGATGCTCAGGCAAGAAGGGGTTTCACCCGAAACGCTCGAGATGACCAGCCGCATGATTGAAAAACGCCTCAAAGACTTTGGCGTTGAAGTGCGGGTGGTTGCGGCGGCGCCAGGTCCTGTGATCACGCGTTATGAAATTGAGCCAGCTACCGGTGTGAAGGGCTCGCAAGTGGTGAACCTGGCCAAGGACTTGGCGCGATCACTCAGCCTTATTTCTATTCGCGTGGTCGAAACCATCCCTGGTAAAAATTTCATGGCGTTGGAATTGCCAAACGCCAAACGTCAGTCCATCAAGCTCAGTGAAATTTTGGGCTCGCAGGTTTACAACGAAGCCAAGTCAATGCTCACCATGGGCCTGGGCAAGGACATCGTAGGCAATCCGGTGGTGGCCGATTTGGCCAAAATGCCGCACGTGCTTGTGGCAGGTACCACTGGTTCAGGCAAGTCGGTGGGTATCAATGCCATGATTTTGTCCTTGCTCTACAAAGCCGAAGCGCGGGATGTCAGGCTTCTCATGATTGATCCCAAGATGTTGGAGATGTCGGTCTACGAAGGTATTCCACACTTGCTCGCACCCGTGGTCACCGACATGCGTCAAGCGGCTCACGGCCTCAATTGGTGTGTGGGTGAAATGGAGCGCCGCTACAAGCTAATGAGCAAAATGGGCGTGCGTAATTTGGCCGGATACAACACCAAAATTGACGAGGCCACTGAGCGCGAAGAATTTATTTTGAACCCCTTCAGTCTCACGCCCGATGACCCTGAGCCTCTGAAGCGTCTGCCCCACATTGTGGTGGTGATTGACGAATTGGCCGACCTCATGATGGTGGTGGGTAAAAAAATCGAAGAGCTCATTGCACGGTTGGCGCAAAAGGCGCGTGCCGCTGGCATTCACTTGATCTTGGCGACACAAAGGCCTAGCGTTGATGTGATTACTGGACTGATCAAGGCCAACATCCCAACACGCATTGCGTTCCAAGTCTCTAGCAAAATTGACAGTCGAACCATTCTGGATCAAATGGGCGCTGAAGCATTGTTGGGCATGGGTGACATGCTCTACATGCCCTCCGGAACGGGTTACCCCATTCGGGTGCACGGCGCTTTTGTGAGCGATGAAGAAGTTCACCGTGTGGTGAGCTACTTGAAAACTCAGGGCGAACCCGATTACATCGAGGGCGTGCTGGAGGGCGGCACCACAGACGGCGAAGACACGGGCTATGGCGACAGTGGCGATGCCGAAAAAGATCCGATGTACGACCAAGCCGTTGAGGTGGTTTTGAAGAATCGCAAGGCTAGCATTTCCTTGGTGCAGCGTCACTTAAAGATCGGCTACAACCGGGCCGCGCGCTTGGTTGAGGAAATGGAAAAAGCAGGCTTGGTCAGTTCAATGAGCAGCAATGGACAGCGCGAAATTTTGGTGCCTGCGCGCGCCGAATAATGGACCGTCTTTCGCGGAGTATGACTCGATGAAATCACGCTATCAGATCATGTCAGTGACATTGCTCGGCTTGATCTTTGGCGGTGCTGCGCTGGCACAAAGCGCTGCACCTGATGCATTAGATGCATTAAGTCAGTTTCTCAAACAAACGCAAAGTGGCCGTGCTCAATTCACGCAAGTGGTGAGCTCCCCCGCCAAGGCCGATCAAGCACCACGGCGAAAAATTTCATCGGGAACTTTTGAGTTTCAAAGACCGCAACAATTTCGCTTTGCCTATCAAAAACCCTTTGTTCAAAGCATCGTGTCAGATGGTCAATCCTTGTGGCTGTATGACGCTGATTTGAACCAAGTCACCGTTCGCAAACAAAGCCAAGCTGTGGGTCAAACCCCAGCAGCCTTTATTGCATCGACTGGCGATTTGAAAGTACTTCAAGCAGAATTTAATTTGAAGGCTGAATCAGATGCAGAGGGGCTGCAGTGGGTGAAGGCGACGCCTAAACAATCGGAGGGCACCATTCAAACGATTCGCGTCGGCATGAAAGTGACTGGGCAGACGCTGCCGGTGCTTTCGGTCTTGGAAATTGTCGATGGATTGGGTCAAACATCGCGCCTGAGTTTTCAGAATTTTGAAAGCAACGTGAAACTGAGCGCAGACACCTTTCAATTCAAAACGCCTTCTGGTGCCCAGGTCATACGGCCATGAGTGCAGGTGCCCAGCCTCATCAGCCGCTGGCTGAACGATTGCGACCCCGAAGCTTGGGCGAAGTCATCGGTCAGCAGCATTTAATTGGCGAAGGCTTGGCGTTGAGGTTGGCTTTTGAATCAGGACAACCGCACAGCTGTATTTTGTGGGGGCCGCCTGGGGTTGGAAAAACCACCATTGCACGTTTGATGGCCGATGCCTTTGACGCACAGTTCATCAGCATCAGTGCTGTCCTGGGCGGTGTGAAAGACATTCGTGATGCTGTTGAAAAAGCACAGGCTGCGCTTGAAGCCTTGCAAGCGAAGCGAACCATTGTGTTTGTTGATGAGGTGCACCGATTTAACAAAAGTCAGCAAGATGCATTCTTGCCGCATGTTGAAAGTGGTCTGTTCACTTTCATCGGCGCGACCACTGAAAATCCTTCCTTCGAAGTCAACTCCGCCTTGCTCTCCAGAGCTGCTGTTTACGTCTTGCAAGCCTTGGGGGAAGAAGATTTAAAAAAGATTGTGTTGCGTGCGCGGCACATTGGTGCCATTGCGCCGCTTGAGGCAGAAGCGGAGCAGCGCCTGATTGCCTATGCCGACGGCGATGCGCGCCGCTTGCTCAATACTTTGGAAACATTGGCGGTTGCAGCGCAGCGTGAGAAATTAGAAAGCATCTCAGACGAGTGGTTGCTCAAAGTATTGGGCGAGCGCATGCGCCGATATGACAAAGGGGGTGAGCAGTTTTACGACACCATCAGTGCATTGCACAAGTCAGTTCGAGGTTCTGATCCAGATGCTGCTTTGTATTGGTTCACGCGCATGCTCGATGGCGGTGCAGACCCGCGCTACATGGCCCGAAGATTGATTCGCATGGCTGCTGAGGACATTGGCTTGGCAGACCCGAGAGCCTTGCGCTTGGCTTTGGATGCGTCCGAAGTTTATGAGCGCTTGGGAAGTCCGGAGGGTGAGTTGGCCTTGGCGGAGTGTGTGATTTATTTGGCGGTGGCCGCCAAATCAAATGCCGTTTATAAAGCCTTCAATGAAGCCAAGGCCTGGGTCAAAAAAGATGGCACACGTCCTGTGCCCCTGCATTTGCGCAATGCACCCACCCAACTCATGAAAAACTTGGACTATGGCAAAGGCTATCGCTATGCCCATGATGAATCGGACGCCTTTGCCGCTGGTGAAAATTATTTACCTGAAGGCATGCCTGCGCCAGGTTTTTACAGACCGGTCTCCCGCGGTCTTGAATTAAAAATTTCAGAGAAGATGGCCAGCTTGCGTGAAATGAACCAAGCAAAGTCTTCAAAAAATTAGGAATCTAGAACATGGATGTTTTTGTTCAACAGGTGATCAACGGTCTGGTATTGGGCAGCATGTATGCACTCATTGCCTTGGGCTACACCATGGTCTATGGCATCATTAATTTGATTAATTTTGCCCATGGTGAAGTCCTGATGGTGGCCGCACTGACCAGTTGGTCTGTGATTGGTTTGATGCAAGAGTCTATGCCGGGCCTACCAGGTTGGGTGATGCTGGTCATTGCATTGGTGATCTCCAGTGTGGTGGCGGCCAGTTTGAACTTTGCCATTGAGAAAATCGCCTATCGACCCTTGCGCAACAGCCCCAAATTGGCGCCTCTTATTACGGCCATTGGCATGAGCATATTGCTACAAACACTGGCCATGATCATTTGGAAACCCAACTACAAACCCTACCCGACCTTGCTGCCCAGCACCCCGTTCAATATTGGTGGGGCTGTGATCTCATCAACTCAAATCATGATTTTGGGTGTGACCGCAATCTCACTGGCGGTCTTGATGTGGGTGGTCAATGGCACGAAGTTGGGCCGGGCCATGCGAGCAACTTCAGAGAATCCGCGCGTGGCGGCATTGATGGGCGTCAAACCCGACATGGTGATTTCGGCCACCTTTGTGATTGGTGCAATTTTGGCGGCCATTGCCGGCGTGATGTTTGCTTCAAACTACGGCACCGTGCATCACAGCATGGGTTTCTTGCCTGGACTGAAAGCCTTCACGGCCGCAGTATTTGGCGGCATCGGTAACTTAACGGGTGCCGTAGTGGGTGGGTTGTTGTTGGGCTTGATTGAATCCATTGGATCGGGCTACATCGGCGCACTGACTGGCGGCGTTTTGGGCAGTCACTACGCCGACATTTTTGCATTCATTGTGTTGATATTCGTTTTGACCTTAAGGCCTTCGGGCCTCATGGGCGAACGTGTGGCTGACCGTGCCTAATTTGAATTGAGACTTTCATGAACCTCTCAAAAAATCAAAAGACCATCGCGCTGGGTGTTTTTCTGGTCGTATTGCCACTGATCCTTCAACAATTTGGCAATGCATGGGTTCGCATTGCAGACATGGCTTTGCTCTATGTGTTGTTGGCGGTTGGACTCAATATTGTGGTGGGCTATGCCGGTTTGCTTGACCTCGGCTATGTGGCTTTCTTTGCAGTGGGCGCCTACATGTATGGTTTATTGGCATCGCCGCATTTGTTTGAAACTTTTCCCGTGGTGGCTGCTTTGTTTCCGGGAGGGCTGCACATGCCCTTGTGGGTCATTGTGCCTGTAGCTGCTGCGGTGGCAGGCCTGTTTGGCATGTTGCTTGGTGCGCCTACTTTGAAATTGCGTGGCGACTACTTGGCCATCGTGACATTGGGCTTTGGTGAAATTATTCGTGTATTTCTCAACAACTTAGACCAACCCGTCAACATCACCAATGGACCGAAGGGCTTGAATCAAATTGACCCCATTCATTTCTTCGGCATCAATTTAGGCAAGCGCCTTGATGTGTTTGGTTTTGAAATTGCCTCTGTCAGTTTGTATTACTACTTATTTTTGAGCCTGGTACTGGTGACCCTTTTGATTTCTTATCGAATTGAAGTTTCGCGCATTGGCCGTGCATGGATGGCAATTCGAGAAGATGAAATTGCCGCCAAAGCGATGGGTCTGAACACGCGCAATTTAAAGCTCATGGCGTTTGGCATGGGGGCTACGTTTGGGGGTATCTCGGGCGCCATGTTTGCCGGCTTTCAGGGCTTCATTTCCCCCGAATCTTTCAGCCTGATGGAGTCCGTCATGATTGTGGCCATGGTGGTCTTGGGTGGTCTAGGGCACTTGCCTGGCGTGGTGCTCGGCGCTGTTTTGTTGTCTGCGTTGCCAGAAGTTTTGCGCTATATCGCAGGCCCTTTGCAATCCATGACCGATGGACGTTTGGACGCCGCCATTTTGCGACAGCTGCTCATTGCATTGGCCATGATCGTGATCATGCTCATGCGGCCGCGAGGCCTGTGGCCCTCCCATGAGCATGGCAAGAGTCTTCAGAAGAAAGATGGGGCTTGAAATGACGGGCGCTCTTGATCACAGCAACACTGTTTTAAAAGTTGCGGGCATCTCTAAGCGGTTTGGCGGATTGCAGGCCTTGTCCGATGTTGGGATGACCATTCAGCGAGGTCAGGTGTATGGCTTGATTGGTCCGAATGGCGCTGGTAAAACCACTTTTTTCAATGTCATCACGGGCCTCTACACGCCGGACAGCGGTAGCTTTGAGCTGGCAGGACGTTCTTACCAACCCACAGCCGTGCATGAGGTGGCCCAAGCGGGAATCGCGCGCACCTTTCAAAACATTCGCTTGTTTGCTGAAATGACCGCCTTGGAAAATGTCATGGTGGGTCGTCACGTGCGAACCTCTTCAGGTTTGTTAGGTGCTATTTTGAGAACGCCCAAATTCAAACAAGAAGAGGCGGAAATTGCGCAACGCGCTCAAGAGTTGTTGGACTATGTGGGGATTGGACAATATGCCGACTACCGAGCACGCACGCTTTCTTATGGCGATCAACGCAGGTTGGAAATTGCACGTGCACTGGCCACTGACCCCCAACTCATTGCGCTGGATGAACCCGCAGCGGGCATGAACGCCACAGAGAAAGTGCAATTGCGTCAACTGATTGATCAAATTCGAAAAGACAATCGCACCATCTTGTTGATCGAACATGACGTTAAATTGGTGATGGGCTTGTGTGACCGTGTCACTGTCTTGGATTACGGAAAACTGATAGCCGAAGGCACCCCCGCTGAAGTTCAGAAAAATGAAAAAGTGATCGAAGCCTATTTGGGCGGCGGAGGGCATTGAGATGACGGCCACATTGTTGAGCGTGAAAGGACTTCAAGTCAGCTATGGCGGCATTCAGGCTGTCAAAGGGGTTGACTTTGACGTGCGCGAGGGTGAGTTGGTTTCTTTGATCGGTTCCAACGGTGCTGGTAAAACCACCACCATGAAAGCCATCACGGGCACACTGCCCCTTCATGCGGGTGACATTGAATACTTGGGTAAAAGCATTGTGGGTCAGGGCCCTTGGGATTTGGTCAAGCAAGGCTTGGCCATGGTGCCTGAGGGTCGCGGTGTATTTACGCGCATGACCATCATTGAAAATTTGCTAATGGGTGCCTACATTCGCACTGATACGGCAGCCATCCAAGATGATATGGAAAAAGTTTTTCACACGTTTCCACGTTTGCAAGAACGCAAGGATCAACTGGCGGGCACCCTGTCAGGGGGTGAGCAGCAGATGTTGGCCATGGGCCGTGCGCTGATGAGTCGGCCCAAGGTGTTGTTGTTGGACGAGCCTTCCATGGGCTTGTCGCCCATCATGGTCGATAAAATATTTGAGGTGGTCCAAGCAGTTTTTGCAAAAGGTGTGACTGTCTTGTTGGTTGAGCAAAACGCTAGCCGTGCTTTGGCCATTGCCAACCGAGGCTACGTCATGGAGTCGGGCCTCATCAGCATGACGGGGCCGGGACAAGACTTGTTAAACAACCCTAAAGTACGCGCAGCTTATTTGGGCGAATAAAAAAAGGCACTTTTCAAAGTGCCTTCTTGTTGAGCGATGCAGTGCATTAATCGACGCGCGCGCCAGTGGCTTTGACCACTGATTCATATTTTGCAAGTTCACGTTTCATGAATGCGGAAAACTGCTCAGGTGAGTTGGTGACGGGCTCTGCCATCAACATACCGAACCGAGTTTTGGTTTCTGGTGCGTTCAAAGCGGCAGAAAAAGCTTGGTGCAATCGTGCCACCACGGCCGGTGGTGTGCCTGCAGGGGCGACCAGGCCCCACCAAGTGTCCACCTCAAAGCCTTTGATGGTTTCTGACAGGGCTGGGATATCTGGCAATGCGCTTGCCCGTTGTGCCGTGGTCACAGCCAAGGCTTTAAGCTTGCCGGCTTTGATATTCGCTGCTGCTGTCGCCAGGTTGTCAAAATTGAAATCGACTTGGCCAGACAAGAGTGCCAGTTGAGCAGGATTGCCACCGTTGTAGGGAATGTGCACGACAAAAATTCCAGCATCGCGCTTGAACATTTCTGCTGCCAAATGACCGGCGCTGCCATTGCCGCCAGATCCCACATTCAATTTGCCAGGATTCGCTTTGGCGTATGTGATCAAGTCGGCCAGGTTGTTGATTTTCAAGCGCTGAGCGGTGTCGGCATTCATGACCAGTACGTTGGGCACCCTCACCATTTGCGTAATGCCGACAAAATCACTGGCGACATTGAATGGCATTTTGCTGAACAGCCATGGGTTGATGGCATGAGTGGCGACGGCAGAAATGCCAATGGTGTAACCATCGGCTGGGGCCTTGGCCACGATGTCAACACCTAAGTTGCCACCTGCACCAGGCTTGTTGTCGATGATGACGGTGCCCAATGAGTCTTTGACACGCTCAGCCAAGGCGCGCGCCGTCACATCGATAGGACCGCCTGGCGCGTAAGGTACAACCAAGCGAATAGGCTTTGTCAAAGGTAACAAGGGTGCAGTTGCTGGCCCTGTCATGGGCGCGGTTGTCAGTGTTTGTGCATGAACAAGCGAAAGGCTTGTCAATGCCGCAGCCGCCATCAAACGAAAAAACACCTTGCTCATACCGACTCCTTGGCCTTATCAGCCTCTGTGGTGAATGAATCTGCAAAGTAGGCCTCTTCGGGCAGGCCTGCTTTACCGACATAGTCAGCGCGCGCAGAGTCCACCACAATGGGAGCGCCGCAAGCGTAAACCTGATAGCCGCTGAGATCGGGGTGGTCTTGCAAGACGGCTTGGTGCACAAAGCCGGTTCGCCCTGACCATGCATCTTCTGGTGTGGCATCCGATATGACGGGCACGTAGCTTAAGTTAGGCATCAATTTGATCTGTGCCGCCACCCAATCGTTCATGTACAAGTCTGAGGGTCTGCGGCCGCCCCAATACAAGGTGGCAGGACGCTTGATGCCTTTGTGTTGCATGTGTTCAATCAGGGCCTTAATGGGTGCAAAGCCTGTTCCTGATGCCAACAAAATGAGAGGCGCTGCTGAGTTTTCCCGAAGGTAGAAGCTGCCATAGGGACCTTCTATACGCAAGATGTCTTTTTCCTTCATGGTGCTGAACACCACGTCGGTGAATTTACCGCCCGGCATGTGCCTGATATGTAGCTCCACTTTCGGTGCGGTTGGGTCTAAGGTGTGTGGGGCATTGGCCATGCTGTAACTTCTGCGTGAGCCGTCGCGCAATAAAAATTCAACATACTGCCCCGCATGGAATTGCATGACATCGGTGGCAGGCAACTGCATGATGACAGTCATCACGTCGTCAGATTTCTTTTCGAGGCTGACCACGCGAACAGGCATTTTCTTGATCGGGAAGCTGCCTTCTTCTGCCACCTGGCGCGATTCCAGCACCACATCACTCTGTGCTCTTGAACAGCAAGTCAGGATCAGGCCTTGTGCTTCTTCATCAGCGCTCAGAGCCTTGGGTTGGTGTTCGCCATGAACGACGGTGCCTGAAATTTTCTTGCATTTACAAGAACCGCAGGCGCCGTCCTTGCAGCCATAGGGCAGACCAATGCCTTGGCGGATGCCTGCTGCCAGCAAAGTTTCGGTGCTGTCTGCACTAAATATACGGCCACTGGGTTGAACACTAATTTGAAAGCTCATGTTTTCGTTATCCTAGGGGGGTCTGTAATTCTGTAAACCCCTGATTTTGCCTTCAAACCAAACTCCTTTGGGCGCATTGCCCTCACGCTTCAGAAAAGAACGCGTATTGATCATCGGTTGCGGTGACGTGGGTCAGCGTGCTGCCAAGCAATTGGTAGGGCGAACCAGGGTCTTGGCCTTAACCTCAAGCCCGGAGAAGCTGGCCAGTTTCAGGGCCCAAGGCATTGTGCCTGTGCAGGGGAATCTTGATTTACCGGAGACCTTGCAGCGATTGTCGGGTTGGGCGACGCGAGTTCTGCATCTGGCGCCACCGCCTTCTGATCGAACAGGGGGGTGGTCAACGGACCCTCGGACCTTGAACCTGATTCGGGCCTTCAAAAAAAGGGCCTTGCCGCTGTCCGTGGTCTACGGTTCGACCAGTGGCGTCTATGGCGACTGCCAAGGACAGTGGGTCTCGGAGACAAGGCCGGTCAAGCCGCACACACCACGCGCTGTTCGCAGGGTTGATGCGGAAAATATCGTTCGGTACTTGGGCCGCTCAGGGGTGCGTGCCAGCATTTTGCGAATTCCGGGTATTTATGCCCCCGATCGGCCCAATGGCACCCCGAGAGAACGACTTCTAAAGGGTACGCCAGTGCTCATGAAGAAAGATGATGTCTATACCAATCATGTTCATGCGGACGATTTAGCGCGGGCGTGTGTGGCGGCTATTTGGCGAGGAAAACCTCAACGCGTGGTTCATGTTAATGACAACACCCAATTGAAGATGGGCGATTATTTTGATATGGCCGCGGACATCATGGGCCTCAATCGTCCGCCGCGAGTCCCACGCAGTCAAGCGCAAGAAACATTGCCGCTGATGTTGCTGAGTTTTATGAGCGAGTCACGAAGACTGCGAAACGACAGACTCACAAGTGAACTTCGAATCCGATTGAAGTTTCCAACCATCAAGGAAGGATTGCAGTCACTGGCGGCGCCATCTACGCCGACAAAAAAGAAACTTTCGCGATGAAGATCTTGCAGCATTGGGGCCTGAAGCTAACTGCAGCACAAAGAGTTTACGCCGCTTTTTTTCTCTATGCCCTCGCGTTGGGCGGCTTGTACCCGCGCATGGCAGAAATTCAACAAAGCATGGGCGTGGCAGAGGGTGCGTTGGGTTTGGGTTTGATCGGCACTGCCGTGGGAACCTTGACTTCTCTGACTTTTGGCGGGCCTTGGATTGAGAAAATGGGTAGCCGGCGAGTGCTCTTATGGGGTGTGACTTGGACTGCCATTTTTTATGCAGTGGCCGCATTTGCAGTCAGTCCATTGTTCTTATTTTTAAGTTTATTGCCTGCTGGAATTTGTATCGGTGCCGTTGAACAAGTGGTGAATTTGGAGGCGGACCGCGTTGAACATGCATTGGGGCGTCGCATCATGAACCGCTCGCATGCATTTTGGAGCATGGGCTTTGCCAGCGCAGGCTTGTTGGGGGGCCTGGCTGCCGAAATTGGCATTAGCCCAGGCGCTCACTTGTGGGGCATGGTATTGGTGGTGTTGATCGCATTGACATTGCTGTTAGGTCGATTTGAAGCAGCACTGCATCGTCCTGTTTCTAACCAAGACCAGTCCTTGAATCAGCCAGTGAAGTTGGCATGGCCCACGCCAGCCATTATGTTGTTGGTGATCGCCACTTTGGGGCCCATGCTCATGGAAGGCGCCGGCATTGATTGGTCAGCGATTTACATGCGAGATGTGTTTTCAAGCAGCCCCTTAATTTGTGGCCTGGCGGTGGCTGCAGGCGCAAGCACACAAGCCATCACTCGATTTTTTGCAGATCGATTTGTAGAGCGATTCAATCCTGTCAAGGTGGCCAGGAGTTTGATTGTGATACTGGGCGTTGGGGTTTGCTTGGTGGCTGGGGCCAACTCAGATTGGATGGCCTTGTTGGGTTTTGGCTTGATGGGCGTTGGCACCAGCGTTGTTTTTCCCTTGGCCATGTCGGCTGCTGCTCAGAGAACGGATCGGCCTGCCGCTTTGAATGTTGCCGCATTGGCGCAGACCACGTTTGTCGTGTTTCTGTTAGGCCCGCCTTTGCTGGGTTGGGTGGCGGAAGCTTTTGGTATCAGGACGACTTTTGGCGTGTGTTTGCCCTTGATTGCGCTTAGCTTTTGGGCAGTTAAGGCCCTGAAAACTTAAAGCCTTTTCGCTCCATGAAGTCCGCTAAAGACTTGAACAGGTAAGCGCCGAACAATGCGCCGATCACATCGCCCAAGAACATCCAGATTGTTTCTTGGTGGTTCCATACAAATGAATCGACTGCCAGACTCCAAACAATATGATGAATCAATGAATTGCAAACGCAGTACATCAAGGTGAGCGTTGCCAGATCTTTTAACGATGTCAGTTGGACTTGGCGCTTGAAATAAAATTGAAAGCCAATCAGCGCGATGAGTGGCCCCGAACTTGAGCAAACAATGTTGAGTAAACCGATATAGGTGTTTTCTTCAAACTGAGTCATCAGCAGAAGGCCGCCTAAAAAAGTTGCGATCGTTCCCTTGAAGGGCCCCAGCACCAGCAAATTAAACAGGCGTAAAAAGGCCGGCAGGTAAATCAGCGAGATATGGTCATTGATGGTGGCGAAGTCGAGCAACCAACCTGACGCAATGTGTGTTGCAGGAAACAACACAGCCAATGCGAGAATAAAAAGTAAATTCATTTCGCAATTAATTTGCGTTTGATCAATGCAATTCGATGGTGCCCGAGGCCGGAATCGAACCGGCACGCCTTGCGGCGGGGGATTTTGAGTCCCCTGCGTCTACCAATTTCACCACCCGGGCGAATTGCGAAGAGAGCGATTATGACATATTTTTTTCGAGTTTTGAGAGGCCTTGGCTGGATTACTGGATGAGCACCAAGAGGCTCAACAAGTGAGCAGTGGATGCGCCAATTGTCAGCAGCAGTCCAACCCAAATTCTCGGGCTGAGCGCAAATCCTAAAACAATTTGTGAGGGAAAAGAAAAAGTCGAAGCGGTTGCGGTTGTTTTTATGATGTGCACATCTTTAAGGGTTGGATCGATGGCCAAAGCCATCATGTCACGCCTGCTTCGGTAGCGCATGCTGCTCGCAATGTGCCAACCCGGATCGGGCGGTGTATTCCAAGAATCGATATAGCCACCGACTTTGCGCATGGCCAACACAGGATGGCCACCATGTCGAACGAGTACTTTGACGAAGTTAGCACCATATTCTCTGAGCAAGTTAATGCCTTTGGTTGGCTTGCCGGTGTGGGGGTGATCGACTTCAGTTGGATGTACTCGAACGAGGTTGACCATGACAAACTCTTTGCCATCGTCATTTTCTAAAAAATCACGGATGACATGAGGATCGCTGTAGGCACTCATACGCGAGTCTGTGATAACGGTCATGAAAGTTTCGATTTCTTGTCGACTTAAGGGCCCACGCCAGTTGTCATACCAAAGTCTAAAGAGTGCATACATTGCAATGGCTATCAGCCATGCCCACCAAGCGCCTACCATGTCGTTGTCTCCTTTGAGGTATTTACTATATGCCAATTCGCCCTAACAGGTTTTAAATTTGAAAACTGGGCTAACATGGTTTGCTGTTGCTTTCTAAACTTCTGACTTTGAGAGAATAAAAATGAAGACCCTGTTCGCGAAAATCAAAAAACTGTATGGCGCTGTTCATCGGGGACTGCTGAAGGTGTCTGATTGGATGGTGCAAAGTCTTCGAATCGGATTGGTGTTGGGTGTGTTTCTCTATGTCATCGGTATCGGTTGGGTGTTCTTTTATTCTGACAAAGTGAGCCTAGACGAACATACCGTGCTGGTCCTCGATTTAAAAGGTGTGTTAACTGAAGAATCGCCTGGCGGATTGAAGAATCAAATCATGGGCGAGATACAAGGCAACGCCCCTCAAACTGTTCGACTGCGAGACTTTGTCATGGTCCTCGAGCTGGCCGCCAAAGACAAACACATTGACCGCGTTTTACTCAAGCTGGATGATTTTCAAGGAGGTGGTTTGGTGTCTTTGAGAGAAGCAGCCGGTGCCATTGAAAAATTCAAGACCTCTGGAAAACCTGTCTTGGCTTGGTCGAGTATGTACGACCAGCGACAATACTATTTAGCGGCACATGCCAATCAAGTTTTGGTTCATCCTCTAGGGGGTGTGCTCATTGAGGGTTTTGGTCGTTCACGCAATTACTACAAAGACGCGCTTGACAAATTGGGCATCAAAGCCAATTTGATACGTGTTGGAAAGTTCAAGTCGGCCGGAGAGCCCTTCGTTCTCAATGCACCTTCTTCCGAGGCCCTCAAGGCAGAAGCCCATGTCTACGATGCCATGTGGTCTTTGTACACGCAGGGTGTTGAAAAAGCCCGCAATCTGCCTCAAGGTAGTATTTCGAAAAACATCGCTAACTTGCCCGATGCCTTGGTGGAGGTGAGAGGTAGTGTTGCGCAATTGGCCATTGATTGGAAATGGGTTGACCAGCTTCAAACTTTTGAGTCATTGCGCGAAACACTCATGAAAGATGTTGGCAAGGATGAAGACATTCAGTCGTTCCGCCAAGTTAATTGGAAAGATTATTTACAGTCTGAAGTCAAAAAAGTCAAAGGCGATCACATTGCCATCGTTGTGGCACAGGGAGAAATTGGCGATGGGCGTGCACCTGCCGGCAAGATAGGCGGCTTGTCTACGTCTGAGCTCATTCGAAAGGCCACTGACGACAAAGAAGTCAAAGCCATTGTCTTGCGCGTCAATTCGCCAGGCGGAAGTGTCTATGGCTCTGAGCTCATTCGCGACCAACTTCAAATTGCCAGAGACAAGGGCAAGCCGGTGGTGGTTTCCATGGGTGATCTCGCAGCTTCTGGTGGCTATTGGATTTCAATGGCCTCCGATGTGGTGATCGCAGATGCCGCTACTGTCACGGGCTCGATTGGCGTGTTTGCAATGCTGCCAACGGGTGAGGGTTTGATGCACAAAATTGGCGTCAACACAGGCGGGTACAAAACCACCTGGTTGGCCGGTGCCTATGACCCGCGCCAAGCACTGGACCCGCGCGTTCAAACGCTGGTGCAGTCCAGCATCGAAAATATTTACGCAGACTTTATTGGCAAAGTTGCAAAGATGCGGAACATGGATGTGGCAAAGGTCGATCAATTGGCGCAAGGTCGGATTTGGACGGGCGCACAAGCTGAGCAGCACAAATTGGTAGACCGCTTAGGCACTTTTTCTGATGCGATCAATGAGGCAAGGCGGCGCGTCGCCTCATTGGAAGGACAGTCTGAAGCCAATGCCAAAGAATTGCCCATTCGCTATGTGGGCCCGAAGAGATCGCCTGTTGAAAAAATTATCCAAAAATTCATGGGTCATTTAGGGATCTCTGAAGACGACAATGCGACTCACTCACAGTGGCAAATTTTGTCGAATCTGAGTGGTTCAGATGCACTGGCCTTGAATTCACTTGGACAAGAGTTGATGTGGTTGCAAGAATTGATTGAGAAAAAACAAGCCTTTGGTGCCGCAGCGCATTGTCTTTGTCAGATAGCCCCATAAGGCGCATGTTTGAGCGATGGTAAAGATCGAGTTTAGAGCTTTAGTCGATACATTTTTTGTGCATTCCCACCCAGCATGAGAGCTTTCAGATGAGAGGGGTAGGCCTTCATCAATGCAATTGAAAACTCACGCCAAGTTGAGTAGTCTCCCGCCATTTCCAATACAGGCCAATCGCTGCCCCAAATGATTCTTTTGGGTGTCCATATGTCAAGTAAGGATTCGCACCACGGACGGATTATTTCCACGTCGCTGTGTGCGGGCGCTTCTGTCCAAATGCCAGACATTTTGCACATCACCTGTTGCGGGTCTGTTTCGTGAGCCAGTTGTTTCATTTCAGTCGCCCAATCATTGAATGCCAGCGCATCAATACTTGGCTTCGCGGCATGATCAATCACCACTGATAAATGAGGATGTCTTTTCGCCACTTTCAAAATTCTCTGAATGTGTTGCGGTTTGATGAGCGCATCCAACACCAAACCCAGTTCTGACATTTCGTGAAGGACAGGCTGAATTTGATCTTGCAAGATCCAATCTGGATCGCTGATGTCTTGAAGCATCGGACGCAGGCCTTTGAGCAAGGGCTCCCTTGCACATTGCTTCAGCTTGATTAAAGCGTCAGGCGCCAACATGTCAATCCATCCCACCACGCCTTTGACGATCGGGTTTTGATTGGCCTGTTCTAATAAGTACTGAGTCTCTTCTAAAGTGGGCGCAGCTTGCACCAAAATACCACCCGTTATTTTGTGCTGATGGGCAATTTGCGCCCAGTCAGAAATTTTCACATCTCGATAGACAGGTGTTAATTCAGGCGTGAGCCAAAAGTAGTCTCCTCGTGCCAGTTCCCATGCGTGAAAGTGTGCATCAATCATTTTTCAATCAGTTTGAAGTGGGTGTGGGGGCATCAATTGGAATGCATCCCTCTTTTTTCAGTTGATCCCAAAACGCCAGTGGAATAAGCTCTTTTTCTGCAAGTCGCGCATCTAGCCATTCAGATTCAGATCTGATGCCTAACATGACAATATGGACGGCAGGGTGCGCCAGCGAAAATTGCAAGGCTGCGCCACGCAAACTTACGCCATAAAGATCAGCGATACTTTGAATTTTCAGTGCTTTGTGAAGCCAAACTTCGCTGGCAGGCGCGTAGTTAAAAGTCGCATGTGCAGGGCTGGACAATCGCTTTGACAAAATACCAGAATTAAATACACCGCCTAGCGCCAAGGCAACGTTTCGTTGAATGAGCTCGGGCATCAATTGCGGTAATGCACTGGTGTCCAATAAAGTGTAGCGACCCGCAAGCATGAGCACATCTAAATCGGCGCGCTTCAAAACTTCAAGTACAACCTGATGGTCATTGACGCCCAATCCAATGTGCGTCAGCAAACCTTCTTGCTTCAGCTGCGAAAGTATTGGCAGTGCCTCGTCCATGACTTGATGCATGACAGAATTAAAGTTGGTGCCATGCGTCACTTCATCGATGTCGTGAATGTAAACAGCATCTAAACGATCCAAGCCAAGGCGCTCTAAACTGTCTTCTAAACTTTTTCGAATGCCACTTCTAGAAAAATCCCAATGCTGAACAAAAGCTAACCCGTCCACATAACCGTGTTGCTCACGAGGTGGGTTAGGGCTGGGGCTGGGGGTCAGCAATCTCCCCACTTTGCTTGACAGCTTAAAGCCTGGCCTTGCTTGTTGCCGCAAAGCAAGGCCCATTCTTTTCTCAGACAATCCGTGACCATAGTGGGGCGCTGTGTCAAAAGTCCTACAACCATCAAGCCAGGCGGTGTTCAAGACCTGCTGTGCAGTTTCATCTGCTACCGTTTGAAATAGATTCCCCAAAGGCGCGCCTCCCAAGCCTAGGCGGGCGCCGTCGGTGCAAGCTAAGTACGGTCTATTTAAGTTCATGGCATTTTTTTCCTGATCCTAGGGCGCAATGGCGGATATGAAAAGACTTCTGTCTATAAAACCATAGCAAGGGTTTTTACCAGACCTAGATGGATTATGTTTCAACTAACATGTTAGTTGATCATGTTGAAAAATATTTCCCCCCTTTTAACGCCGAGCTTGCTCTTTGGTCTTTCCAAAATGGGCCATGGTGACTGGGTGGCTGTTGTGGATGCCAACTTTCCAGCACATCGGCTGACGCAAGCGGCTGGCGCCGAATTGATCGAATTACCTGGGCACAGCACCAGCCTGGTATTGGAGGCGATCTTGAGCGTCTTTCCGTTGGACACCTTTGAAGTGCCCTGCGCGCAAACCATGCAAGTCGTCGGAGATGAAAAAGTAGTCCCTTTGCCAGTATCTGAGTTTCGTTCCATTTTCAAACAACACGGCGAGTCGGAACCCAATACCTTGGAACGCTTTGCTTTTTATAGTCTGGCAAGCAGCGCACGGGTTATTGTGCAAACAGGCGATCTCCGAAAATACGCCAACATTGTGCTTCGCAAGGGTGTTATTTCAATTGATTGATGGTATGAATTGCAAACCTGTCAAACAATCAATGCGCGCTCGTGCTTATGAGAATTTTCGCCAGCAAATATTGAAGGCAAATGTGGTGCCGGGTCAGTTTGTGTCACAAAGAGAACTCACGCAGTTACTCGATATGCCTTTGGGGGCTGTACGCGAACTCATTCCACGACTAGAGGCTGAGGGCTTATTGAGAACAGTGCCGCAAAGAGGTTTGCAAATTGCACACGTAGATTTAAATCTTATTCACAATGCCTTTCAATTGCGAGCCATGCTAGAACGAGAAGCTGCTCTGTACTTTGTCAAAGTCGTGAGTGATGCAGATTTGGAACTGATTGAGCAGTCTCATTTGGCCATTGTGAATGCGGCTACCCTTGGGCAGATTACAGATGAGTTATTGGCAGAGGCGACCTCCGTGGATTGGGGCCTGCATGACCTCATGATCGACACCATGGGGAATGACTTAATTTCACAGACCTACCGAATCAATAGTTTGAGAGTTCGGTTGATTCACCTAGAGCGATCTACGCTTTCAGCTGAAATACTTTTGCCAGCCATGCAAGAGCATTTGAATCTTATTTCAGCTCTGAAAGCGCGTGATTCAGAAGCGGTTGCCGAACATTTGGCGTTTCATATTCAAAGCGCGCATCAGCGTGTCTTGGGGCAAGATCATCGATTGCAAGCACGGCAAAAAATGACTGCAAATCAAGTTCAATTATCAAATCAACTGACGGAGTTCTCTTGAGTATTCAAATTATCAATTCACGAAACGGCTTCCATGGTGTCTGGCCCGCCATGTTGACGCCGCTTGATGAGTCACTCAACATTGATCACGCTAAATTGGCGACACATGCCTCCTCGCTTATTCGTGCTGGTTGTGGTGGTGTGACTATTTTTGGAACCACGGGTGAAGGGCCTTCATTTTCTTTGCGTGAACGCAAAGAAGCTGTCGAACAGTTGATTGCAAGAGGCGTTCCCGCTGAACGCATCATGGTCTCGACCAGTTGTGCGGCCTTGGTTGAAACTGTTGAACTCACTCAGCATGCTGTCGATTTGGGGGTGCACGGCTGTTTGGTCTTGCCTCCCTTCTTTTTCAAAGGTGTTAGTGATGAAGGCATCATCAATGGCTATGCGCAGGTGATTGAGGGTGTTAGCCGTCAAAACTGGCGTCTTTATCTCTATCACATTCCACAAGTCATTGGCGTCTCACTTTCACACCACGCGATCCGTGTTTTGATGAGCCGATATCCCCAAATCATTGTGGGCATCAAAGACAGTGCGTGTGATCAACATCATTCCGTTGGTTTGGCCAAGGCTTTCATGCCGCCGTTGACGGTCTATGTCGGCTTTGAGCCTGACCTCACCACATTGGGCCCAATGGGAAGCACAGGCGCGATCAGCGGCTTGGCCAACTTTATGCCGAGAGTGGTTCATCGAATGGTGTTGGAGTCGACTTCCTCCGCCGCTTCGAACGATCCAAAACGCATTCAAGAAATTTTAGAAATACTCAAACCTCACTCATTAATGCCGGCCTTGAAAGGCGTGATGGCGGTTTTGAGTCATGATCCAACGTGGTTGCGAGTGAGAGCACCCTTGGTGGCCATGACCCTGAATGAGTATGCTAAATTTGCAAAAGAAGTCGATGCCTTCAATATCGACCCCCAGCACGAATAACTTTTTTTCCCTACCTTAAGGAGACAACCGTGAAAGCTAAATCCATGATCCGTCGTAATCTCGTTGCCGCATGCGCTTCAGCTGTGGCCATCTGTGGTGTATTGAGTGTCAGCACTCAGGCCATTGCGCAAGCCAAAATACCAATGCGAATTTCAACACCTGCGGTGCCAGACGACTGGCATGCCAAGATGTGGACTGTTTTTAAGGAAAACCTAGACAAATCATCTGCCAATCAATTTGATGTTCAAATTAATTTAAACGCATCATTGTTCAAGCAGGGCACTGAGCCCGCAGCGATGGCCCGTGGCAATTTGGAACTTTCTTCTATTTCAGCGTTTGACATTGCCAAGTTGGTGCCAGATTTTTCTATCTTCACTGCGGGTTACGTGATTCGTGACCCAGCACACCAGCAAAAAGTGTTTAACGGCCCCATTGGCGAAAATCTATTCAAAGCAGTTTCAGAAAAGATGGATGTCACCATTTTGTCTACTGTGTATTTAGGGACACGCCAGGTCAATCTGCGTGATGTGCGCAACGTGAAAACGCCTGCCGACTTGAAAGGTGTCAAGTTGCGCATGCCAGGTACCAAAGAATGGTTGTTCTTGGGCGAAGCGCTGGGCGCAACAGCCACCCCACTGGCTTTTGGTGAAGTTTATTTGGGCCTGAAAACCGGCACCATCGACGGCCAAGACAATCCACTGCCAACAGTGCGTGCGGCTAAGTTTTATGAAGTGACCAAGCAATTGGTTTTGACGAATCACTTGGTCGATGGCATTTTCATTGCGATCTCCAATAAAACTTGGAACGGGCTTTCAGCTGCTCAAAAGCAAAATGTGAAAGCAGCTGCATCTGCTGCCGCACAGTACAACAACGAGAACCGCATCAAAGAAGAAGGCCAGATCGTGGACTTCTTCAAGAAGGAAGGTTTGCAAGTAACAACACCTGATTTGGACGCCTTCCAAAAATCAGTTCAGGACACCTACGCCAAATCTGATTACGCCAAAACTTGGCCAGCAGGTTTGTTGGACAGTATCAATAAAACACGTTAATCATTTTTTCAATGATGTGGTTTAAAAAAGCCGCCAATGCCCTTGGCGGTGTTCTGTTCCTCTGTTTGTTTTTAACCTTCTTGGTGCAGATTGCAGCCCGTTTTGGCTTTAACCGACCATTACCTTGGACCGATGAGCTGGCTGTGATTCTTTACATCTGGGTGATCTTGTGGGCTGCAGCTTTCATGGTTCCAGAGAGAGAACAAGTGGTTTTTGATTTGCTTTGGAACTGCGCCAATCGAGAGATTCGTCGTTGGATGCGCATCACGGGAAACGCCATGGTGGGGGGTCTGGCCTTGGTGGCCATTCCTGCCAGTTGGGACTATGTTCATTTCATGGCGCGTGAATCTTCGCCGGTTTTGAGCATCTCTTTTCAGTGGATATTTTTGCCTTTCGTACTTTTGCTTGTTGCACTTGTGTTTAAAAGTGTGTGGGGTATCTATAGCGCAGTCAAGGGCCAAGGCTTAGAAGATCAAGGAGTGACAGTATGACAATGCCACTCTATGCCTTGGTGGGTGTTGTGGTCATTGGCATGTTGCTGCGCATGCCTATTGGCTTTTCGATGTTGATGGCGGGTGTGGCCTATTTGTTGGTCAAAGGCCAAGACCTTGGGCTGGTCGCTGAGCAAGTGAGTAACGGCCTTTACAACAGTTATGTGCTCTTGGCAGTGCCTCTCTTTGTGTTTGCGGCCAACATCATGAATGCAGGCACAGTCAGTGAACGCATTTTTGACTTCTGCCGAATATTGGTAGGCCGTATGCGTGGTGGACTGGCGCAAGTTGATATCTTGGTCAGTGTGATTTTTTCAGGGATGAGTGGAAGTGCCATTGCAGATGCTGCAGGACCCGGTCTAGTGACCATTCGCCAGATGCTCAAAAAACCTGAATACACCCGAGGCTTTGCAGGCGCAGTCGTGGTGGCCAGTGCCACCTTGGGCCCTATCATCCCTCCCTCCATTCCGATGGTCATTTATGCACTGGTATCGGGTGCGTCTGTGGGGGCTCTTTTCTTGGGTGGTGTTGTGCCAGGACTTTGTATGACTGCGCTCATGATGGGCGTGGTGCATTACATTGCGACCAAAAGAAACATGCCTCGCGAGGAGCCTATTCCTCTCAAAGAATGGCCTTCTATTTTGTTCAGGGGAGCGTTGCCGCTGTCGATGCCTATTGTGCTGTTGGGCGGTATTTACTCAGGCGCCTTCACACCCACAGAAGCCGCGGCTGTGGCTGCATTGCATGCTTTGGTGTTGGCTGCATTTGTCTTCAGAGCCTTGAGTTGGCGTGCTTTTTGGGGTGTCGTGCTGGAGTCCACACGATCAAGCGCTGTCATCACCATCATTTTGGCCGGCTCTTTCATGCTCAACTATGCGTTTACTTCAGAAGGTGTGCCTCAGGGCATGGCGGCGTGGGTCGACAGCCTGCAATTGAGCAAGTTGCAATTCCTGTTCATGGTCAACGCTTTGTTCTTGGTTTTGGGATGCTTCTTAGATGTTTCAGTGCTGCTCTTGGTATTTGTACCCATGTTGTTGCCTGCCGCAAAATTATTAGGCGTTGATCTTGTGCACTTTGGCGTATTGGTTGTTTTGAACATGATGATTGGGTTGATTCACCCTCCCTTTGGAATGTTGCTGTTTGTGACCAAGGCGCTGACAGGTATTCCGATCGGCGAAATGATGCGAGAAGGCTGGATGTTCCTGGTGATGCTGTTGTGTCTGCTGATTGCGATGACAGTGTTTCCTGAAATTGTTTTGTGGTTGCCGCAAACGATGGGTTATGGTGTGAAGGGCGCTGGCTGATGTCGTTTGAGAAATCCGAGGTCGACGTAGTTTGCGTGGCCAGTTGGAATGTTGATCTCATCGCGCATATTTCTGATCCACTGCGCCGTGGAGAAACCAAATTGGCCGATGCCTTTGAAAGTCTGCCTGGTGGCAAGGGAAGCAATGCGGCCATTGCAGCGTCCCGAATGGGTGTCAAAGTTGGCCTCATTGCACGTGTGGGCAGTGACGATTTTGGTCAAATGGGGCTTGATCTTTGGAAAAGCGAGGGTATCGACAGTGCACATGTTGTTCGTGCTGAAAGTGAAGTGAACGGCACAGCGCTCATTTTGGTTTATGCAGATGGCGACAATTCAATTGCTGTTTATCCTGGCGCTGGTGCCGGACTCACCGCCTCTCATGTTGAAGCAGCTCAAGGCATGCTTTCTGGCGCCAAAGTGGTAATGGCCTCATGTGAAGTACCCCTTCAAGCCACGCAAGCAGCATTTCAATTAGCGCGAAAGGTCGGTGTTCAAACCTTGTTGAATCCCGCGCCTGCCATAGAAATTCCAGATGAATTGTGGCCTTTGATCGATATTCTCACGCCCAATGAGGAAGAGTTGCTGAAGTTGGCGCATCACAATGATGTTGAAAAATCGGCAGAAATTTTGCTGAAGCGCGGTGTGGGTGCAGTGGTTGTGACCCTGGGAAAAAAAGGATGTGCTTTGTACAGGCTGCATGAACCTGTGATGCGAGTGGCTGGAAACGTGCTGATCGTCAAAGATACCATTGGCGCTGGAGACACTTTCACAGGCGCCTTGGCCGCCAATTTGGCCTTGAACTTGGCATGGTCAGATGCATTAACAGTTGCAAATGCCGCAGCCGCCTTGTCTACCCAGGCACATGGCGCTGTCAGTGCCATGCCGACGCGGACAAAAGTGCTCACTTGGTTGAGGCTTCATCAATCGCCATAATTAGCCAGACTGACTCGTAATGAGGATAATGGTGATCCAAACAAACCGCTTTGTATCAATCAATGCAGGCGGCGAATGGTAACTGTGAGCAAAACGATGACTTATCAGACTCTTGAAGATGCCATTGGCAAGACGCCCTTGGTGAAATTACAGCGAATTGCAAAAGCACTCTGTGAGCCTAAAAGCAATGTGATCCTTGGCAAGCTTGAGGGCAATAATCCAGCGGGTTCTGTCAAGGATCGGCCTGCGCTTTCAATGATCAAACGCGCTGAAGAGCGTGGCGAAATTAAGCCTGGGGACACCCTTATTGAGGCGACATCGGGCAACACGGGCATTGCCTTGGCCATGGTTGCTGCCATCAAGGGATACCGAATGATTTTGATCATGCCGGAAGACTTGTCAATTGAGCGTGCCCAAACTATGAAAGCATTTGGTGCAGAATTAATTTTGACACCCAAAAGCGGGGGCATGGAATACGCTCGCGACCTGGCAGACAACATGACGGCGCAAGGCAAGGGCCGCATCTTGGATCAGTTTTCCAACCTCGACAATCCACGCATTCATTACGAAACCACCGGTCCTGAAATTTGGGCGCAAACCCAAGGTCGCATTACTCACTTTGTAAGTGCCATGGGTACCACGGGCACCATCACAGGTGTGTCGCAGTTTTTAAAAGAGAAGAATCCCGCTGTTCAAATTGTGGGTGCACAACCCAGTGAAGGCTCGCGCATTCCCGGGATACGCAAATGGCCACAAGAATATTTGCCCAAAATTTACAACCCCGCCAATGTCGATGAACTCATTTATGTGAGTCAAGATGATGCAGAAGACACGTGCCGTCAAATGGCGCGTGAAGAAGGTTTGTTTGCAGGTGTTTCTGCCGCTGGCGCATGCTGGGTTGCACAGCAAATTGCGGCTCGCGAGAAAAATGCCACCATCGTTTTCATTGTGTGCGATCGTGGTGATCGCTATCTGTCTACAGGGGTGTTTCCAGCATGATTGAATATCGATTTTGTCCGTGTTGCGGTGCGCCGCTGTCTTGGGTGCCGCAAATGGAAGACGGCGGAGAAAAGTTGCGTTTGCGTTGTACACAATGTGACTTCACCCATTGGAATAATCCCACGCCTGTTTTGGCGGGTATTGTGCAAGTCGGCAACCAAATATTGTTAGCGCGCAACGCAGCTTGGACCGGTCGAAAGTTTGCTTTGATCACGGGTTTCATGGAGGCTGCCGAGACACCCGAAGACGGTATTGCGCGTGAGATTGCCGAGGAGACAAACCTCAAAGTCAGTGCGCTGAAGCTGATTGGGGTTTATGACTTTCAGCGAATGAATCAAGTGATCATTGCATATCACGCGGTGGCCTCAGGCACTGTTAAGTTATCTCCTGAATTGGCCGAATACAAGATGTACAACTTGGATGAGTTGGTCTGCTGGCCAGCGGGAACAGGCTACGCATTGGGTGATTGGCTGCGCACGCAAGGCATCGAACCTAAGTTCATGACTTGGGAAGAACGTGATGCCCAAGGTCGCGCTGCGGAGTGAGCTTTGTTCTTGAGGACTCTGGAGAAAAAATGAGTTTAGCGTTTGACATTGAGCTGGACACTTGTGGTTTGAATTGCCCTCTGCCCATTCTAAAAGCAAAAAAATCTTTAACCGCCATGACCTCAGGGCAGGTGCTTAAAGTCTTGGCCACTGATCCTGGTGCGCCGCGTGACTTTGAAGCCTTTGCGAGACAAACAGGCAACGAGTTACTAGCTCAGCAAACTGAGGGTGAGCGTTTTCTCATTTGGATGAAGCGCCGTTGACATCAAAAAAGCTTCATTTTCCTGAAGCTTTTTGTTTGATGAGGGCTCGTGTTAGAGACTCAAAGTTTTCAAATAGGCTCTGAATGAGTCGCCCACTTGCGGATGCTCTAAAGCCAGTTCGACAGTGGCTTCCAAGAAGCCTTCTTTGCTGCCGCAATCATAGCGTTTGCCTTCGTATTGAAATGCGTAGACATCCTCCCGAGATCTCAATCGGGCAATGGCATCTGTCAATTGAATTTCTCCCCCCACACCTGTGGGTTGATTCCTGATTTCTTCAAAAATACCGGGTGTGAGAATGTAGCGACCCGCGACGCCCATTCGAGATGGCGCTTTTTCGGGTGAAGGTTTTTCTACAATTTGTTGGACGCGAATGAGTTGCTGTCCGATGGACTCGCCAGCCACAATGCCATAGCGCTTCACGTGCTCTAAGGGGACTTCCTGAACAGCCAAAATAGAGCGACCTTGTTGTTCGTAGGCCTTGACCATTTGTGCCATGACAGAAGGGCCGCCTTTGAGCCCCACCATCAGATCGTCAGCAAGCAAGACCGCAAAGGGCTCTTGCCCCACCAAGGCTTCGGCGCAGAGCACAGCGTGACCTAAACCCAAGGAGCGAGGTTGACGAACGTAGGCGCAAACCATGTCATCGGGTTGTACCGATCGAACCAATTTAAGAAGCTCTTCTTTGTGCGCGCTTTCAAGTTCTGTTTCCAACTCATAAGCCGTGTCAAAGTGATCTTCAATGGCACGCTTGCTGCGTCCGGTAACGAAAATCATGTGGCGAACACCGGCAGCGTACGCCTCTTCAACAGCATATTGAATGAGTGGTTTGTCTACCACGGGCAACATTTCTTTAGGTGCTGCTTTGGTAGCGGGAAGAAACCGGGTGCCAAGTCCTGCGACGGGAAACACGGCTTTTCGAATGCTTGGCTTTGCGCTCATTGGGAATTTCTCGTTGAGTTCAATTCAATTTTTAAAAAATTAACACAATCTCATGACAGACATATTTCAAGATGCTGAGGGTGCAGCTTCAATTTGAGCCAATTGAGACTTCACTTTGCTCAAGGTGGCTTCAAAATCAGCTACACGCTTGCGCTCTTGCTCAATCACTGCAGGGGGCGCTTTGGCGACAAAAGCTTCGTTGCTGAGCTTGCCTTTGGCTTTGCCAATCTCGATCTCGATGCGGGCAATTTCTTTGCTGAGGCGAATTTTTTCAGCGGCCACATCGACTTCCATGAACAAGCACAAGCGTGCTTCGCCCACCACAGCAACGGGCGCAGCAGCGGCTGCTTTTGCCCAATCGGCTTCGTTGTCAAACACTTTGACTTCGTTTAATTTGGCCAGGGCCTGCAGCACGGGTCCAGCAGATTTCATGAAGTCTGAATCGCCCAGCACATACAAAGGCAACTTGGTGGCAGGCGAGACACTCATCTCGCCGCGCAAATTGCGACACGCATCGACCAAGACTTTGAGCTTGGCGACATGGGCTTCAGCCTGCTCATCAACCCGATCGAGTTGTGCAACAGGGTAGGCCGCAATGCTGACAGAGGGGCCTGCGCGACCGGCCACGGGTGCCACTTTCTGCCACAAAGCTTCGGAGATGAAGGGTGTGATGGGGTGAACCAAACGCAGAATGGTTTCTAAGGTGCGAATGAGTGTGCGGCGAGTGGCGCGTTGTTGAGAGGCATCCCCCGTGTTGATTTGCACCTTGGCAATTTCCAAATACCAATCACAAAACTCGTTCCAAACGAAGTCGTAAATGACGTTGGCCACGTTGTCCAAACGGTACTCCTCAAAGCCTTTGGCCACATCGGCCTCAACGCGTTGAATTTTTGAAGAAATCCAACGGTCGGCTTGGCTGAAGGTCATGTAACCATGTGCAGGGCCGCCGACAGCGCACTCTGCTTTGGTATGTTCCTTGAGCCCGCAGTCTTGACCTTCGCAGTTCATGAGCACAAAGCGTGTGGCGTTCCACAATTTGTTGCAGAAGTTGCGATAGCCTTCGCAGCGCTTGCTGTCAAAGTTGATGCTCCGACCCAAAGAGGCCAAGGCTGCAAACGTGAAGCGAAGTGCATCAGCACCATAAGCAGGAATGCCTTCAGGAAATTCTTTTTGCGTGTTTTTGCGCACCTGGGGGGCAGTCTCGGGTTTGCGCAGACCTTGTGAGCGCTTTTCCAGCAAGGGCTCTAAGGAAATGCCGTCAATCAAGTCCACAGGGTCGAGCACATTGCCTTCAGACTTGCTCATTTTCTTGCCTTGTGCATCGCGCACCAAGCCATGAATGTAGACGTGTTTGAAAGGAACTCGACCTGTGAAGTGTGTGGTCATCATGATCATTCTGGCCACCCAGAAAAAGATGATGTCGTAGCCTGTGACCAGCACCGATGAGGGCAAGTACAAGTCGTAATCTTGAGTTTTGTCGGGGTTCGCTGAGCCCGATGCTCCCGATGTGGCCAACGCTTCTGGCCAGCCCATCGTGGAGAAGGGCACCAGTGCTGACGAGTACCAGGTGTCCAGCACGTCTTCATCGCGTTTGAGTTTTTTACCGGGGCCTTTGGCATCGGCTTGTGCTTGCGCTTCAACTTCTGTTTTGGCCACATAGACATGGCCATCTTCGTCATACCAAGCGGGAATTTGATGACCCCACCATAGCTGACGAGAAATGCACCAGTCCTGAATGTTGTTCATCCATTGGTCATACGTGTTGACCCAGTTCTCGGGCACAAAGCTCACTTGACCGGAATGTACCGCGTCAATGGCTTTTTGGGCAATGCTCTTGCCGGTGGGGTCTTGCGGGCTGACCTTGTTGACCGCCACAAACCACTGGTCTGTGAGCATGGGTTCCACCACTTGGCCGGTGCGAGCGCAAATGGGCAGCATCAGTTTGTGGGGTTTGATTTCAATCAGCAGGCCTTGTGCTTCCAAGTCTTTGATCACGGCTTTGCGCGCCACAAAGCGGTCCATGCCTTGGTAGGCCTTGGGGCCGTTTTCATTGACGGTAGCGGTAAGCGTAAAGATGGTAATCAGCGGCAGGTTGTGACGCATTGAACATGCGTAGTCATTGGCATCGTGAGCGCCCGTGATCTTCACGCAGCCTGAACCAAACGCACGGTCCACAAAGTCGTCGGCAATGATAGGGATCTGACGATCACACAAAGGCAAGTCTACTTTTTTGCCGACCAAATGTTGGTAGCGATCGTCTTCAGGGTGAATGGCCAAGGCGCCATCGGCCAGCATGGTTTCAGGGCGGGTGGTGGCAATGGTCATGCCTTTTTGCATCACGCCGTCAATGAGTTGGGGACCTTCCGAAAAGGGGTACAAGATGTAGTGCATCTTGCCGTCGGCTTCGGTGTTTTCCACTTCCAAATCGGACACTGCGCTTTGGAGCACGGGGTCCCAGCTGACCAAACGCTTGCCGCGGTAAATCAAGCCTTGCTCGTAAAGCTTTACAAAGGTTTCAGACACCACCTTGGACAGCTTGTCGTCCATGGTGAAGTACTCGCGGCTCCAGTCCACGCTGTCGCCCATGCGGCGCATTTGCTCGGTGATGGTGTTGCCC
>CAIMUZ010000054.1 GCA_903844775.1 uncultured Burkholderiales bacterium
CCAAAGCCGCTTTGAGCGTGAAAGACGCACAAGAACTGATGGCTTTGCAAGCCAACATGTTCCAGCCTTTGGCTGAGAAAACAGCTGCTTACAGCCGTCACCTGTATGACATCGCTTCTGGCACTTCTAACGAATTCACAAAAGCTTTGGAAGCCCAAACTGCTGCTGCTCAAAAGCAGTTCGCTAACTTGGTTGACTCTGCAACTTCAAATGCACCTGCTGGCTCTGAGACAGCTGTTGCCATGATGAAAAGCGCTGTGAATGCAGCTAACAATGCTTACGAATCAGTTCAAAAAGCTGTGAAGCAAGCCACTGACATGGCTGAAGCCAACATCGCTGCTGTGACCAACACAGCGGTTGCAACGGCTAAGACTGCTGCTAAGAAGCGTTAATTTGCACCCCCTGTAAATGGCCCGATTCGCTCTGGCCTTTCTCTGACAAAAAAGCCGGTTTTTTAACCGGCTTTTTTCATGTCTGAGCTTCAATGCAAGTTTATGGCTTCAATGCATAAGCACTCAAAATTTCTTTCAGCCTTGGCATGGCTTTGAGCATGGCTTCCCTGCCTGCCTCAATGGATTTGCGTCTGGCTGCAAAGTCGGCACTCTTCACCCCCATCAATGCCGGCTTGACCACCAAATCAGCATCTTTCAACAAGAGCGTGTTCAAGCTTTTGCCCATGATGTTGAAAGTTTGCATCAATATTTGAAATGTGTCCGATGCAGGGCTGCCTTCGGGGTCGGTGGAAATGTCCACCGCAATGACCACATTGGCACCCATCTCGCGCGCCTGCCGAACCGGCACGGGTGAGACCAAACCACCGTCCACGTACTCCCTGCTTCCAATTTTGACAGGTTGAAAAACAGCAGGCACCGCACTGGAGGCTCTAACAGCCGAGCCAGTGTTGCCTCGCCTGAACAGCACGGCTACACCGTTGTGCAAGTCGGTGGCCACAATGCCCAGGGGCATTTTCATTTGCTCAATCAATCGATTCCCCACCTGCGCATTGACATAGCGCGCCAAGGCCTCGCCTCTCAAAGCGCCCCTGTTCAAAATGGGCATCATCCAATCGGTAATTTCGGCTTCTTCCATGGTCTCTGCCACACGCCGAAGTTGTGCGCTGTTTTTGCCGCTGGCATACAAAGCAGCGACCAAACTGCCTGCCGAAGTTCCAACCACCAAGTCAGGTTGAATGCCCGCTTCTTCTAAAACTTGGATGACACCCACATGCGCAAATCCTCGCGCAGCACCGCCGCCCAATGCCAAACCCAAATGCAAAACTTTAGGGGGCGCAACGGGTTCCGTCGCAATGGGGACGGGCGTGGTGGGGCTCGTCGTGGGACTCGTTGTTGGACCCGATATAGGACCCGTTATAGGTGTCTCTATTGCAATGGGCGTTTTGACGACAGGGGTGTCAGGTGCTTTGACACTGGCACAGCCCGACAATACAAGAACACTGATTGACCCTAAGAGCCATGACTTCACTTGCATAATGTTGAATCTAATTTTTGAAATACATTGGTTTTAATGGAACACCTTCAACAAACCACCGAGCCGCGCTGGCCCACTGGATTCATTGCGATGGGCGCTTTCATGGCGGCTTTGTCGGTCATGGGGTCTGCCTACGCTTCTCACGGCAACAGTTTAAACGGCACTTCACCCCTGATGGTGCAAGCCAGCTTGAACTTGATGCAATTTCATTCGATCGGCCTTATTTTGATTGGCATTTTGGGTCAATCAAGGCCCCAAGAAAAACGCCTGCTGGCTGCAGGCGTGTTCTTCTTGCTAGGCTGTTTTCTTTTTTCAATCAACATCTTGTTGCGCGCCTGGCATGACGTTCAAACTTTCAGAGCCCTCGTGCCATGGGGCGGCACCAGTTTCATTCTAGGATGGCTGGCCTTTGCTTTAGCCTACGTGCGCAAAAGCTCAAAAAAGCTCGAACCTTAGGCCGCCACCGGCGTGCGCATCAGGTGATCAAACGCACTGAGTGCGGCTTTGGCACCGTCACCTGCTGCGATGACAATTTGTTTAAAGGGCACTGTGGTGCAGTCGCCCGCCGCAAACACGCCGGGGAGATTGGTGTGTCCTTTGGCATCCACCACAATTTCTCCAAACTTTGAAAGTTCAAGGCTTCCCTTCAAAAATTCGGTGTTGGGCACCAAGCCAATTTGAACGAACACACCCTCTAATTCCACGTGATGATCTTCACCAGAGGCGCGGTCTTTGAAGCGAATGCCGTTGACCACACTGCCATCGCCAGTGATCTCGGTGGTTTGCGCATGGGTGTGAATGGTCACGTTGTTGAGACTCTTGAGTTTGTTGACCAGCACGGCATCGGCCTTGAGTTGGTCGGCAAACTAAATCACGGTCACATGGGCCACAATGCCGGCCAAATCAATGGCCGCTTCAATGCCCGAATTACCACCACCAATGACCGCTGTGCGCTTGCCCTTGAACAAGGGGCCATCGCAATGCGGGCAGTAAGCCACGCCCTTGTTTTTATAGCGTTGTTCGCCAGGCACATTCACATTGCGCCAGCGAGCACCTGTTGACAAGATCACAGTGCGCGCACTCAGTTCGCCCCCATTTTCCATTTGAACTTGGATCAAACCACCGGGCGCCGTGGCCGGTACCACTTTGGAGGCCCGCTGTAAATTCATGATGTCGACGCCGTAATGGCGTACTTGGGCTTCCATGGCCGCTCCAAATTTCGGGCCGTCGGTTTCCAACACTGAAATATAGTTTTCAATGGCCATGGTGTCATTCACCTGACCCCCAAATCGCTCAGCGGCAATGCCCACGCGAATTCCCTTGCGAGCGGCATACACAGCCGCTGCAGCGCCAGCAGGACCGCCCCCCACAATCAACACATCAAAGGTTTCTTTGGCGTTGATCTTGGCGGCGTCTCGGTCTGCCGCGCCTGTGTCAATCTTGGCCACAATTTCTTCAACCGACATGCGACCAGAACCAAACACCTTGCCATTCAAAAACACCATCGGCACTGCCATGATTTCGCGCTCGGTCACTTCTGCTTGGAAGGCGCCGCCTTCAATGACCACCGTCTTTACTTTGGGATTGAAAATGGCCATAAGGGACAAAGCCTGAACCACGTCGGGGCAGTTGTGGCATGACAAGGACATATAGACTTCAAAATTGAAATCACCGTCCAAGGCCTTGATGGCGTCCAGCACATCTTGTTCCACTTTGGGCGGATGACCACCGGTCCACAGCAAGGCCAAGACCAAGGAAGTGAACTCGTGTCCCAAGGGCAAGCCGGCAAAGCGAACACCTTGCGTTTCACCGTCGCGGGCCACCACAAAAGAAGGAGCTCGCGCATCTGCGCCTGATGTGTCCAAGCTCACCTTGTCTGACAAACCCACAATGGTCTGAAGCAGGCTGCGCATCTCAATGCCCGTCTCGCTCTCGTCCAATGTGGCGATCAAGCGGATGGGCTGTCTGAGCATGCCCAAGTAAGTTTGCAATTGCGATTTGAGAGCGTCGTCTAACATGGTTTTTTCCTAAAGCAATTTCATATTCAAGTCGATGCGCTGCACAGGCTTGCGCTCAACGCCCTGAGATACAGGGCGTTGAACTTTCAGTGATGTGTCGGTTTTTAGATCTTGCCGACCAAGTCGAGTGAAGGCGTCAGAGTCTTAGCGCCTTCTTTCCACTTGGCGGGGCAAACTTGGCCTGGGTTGGCCGCTGTGTATTGAGCCGCCGTCAATTTGCGAAGTGTTTCAGACACGTCACGCGCGATCTCGTTGGAGTGCACTTCCATGGTCTTGATGATGCCTTCCGGATTGATGATGAAGGTACCGCGCAGAGCCAAGCCTTCTTCAGGAATGTGCACGCCAAAAGCGTTGGTCAATTGGTGTGTAGGATCGCCCACCAATGGGAACTTGGCTTTGCCCACAGCGGGTGATGTCTCATGCCAAACTTTGTGTGAGAAGTGGGTGTCGGTGGTAACGATATAGACTTCTGCACCGGCCTTTTGGAAAGCTGGGTAGTTGTCTGCTGCGTCTTCAATTTCTGTGGGGCAATTGAACGTGAAAGCGGCTGGCATGAAAATCAGCACAGACCATTTGCCCTTAAGGCTGGCGTCTGAAACTTCAATGAACTTGCCATTGTGGAAAGCTTGTGTTTTGAAGGGCTGAACTTGCGTGTTGATGAGGGTCATGGTTTTACCTTGAGGATGGTTTATAAAAAAATGCTGAATGAGAAAACTCATTGAGGCCTATCGTAAACCCTAATATCCCGACCCCTGATTGATATTACTTATGAATGCGATAGTTTTAAAAAATGATTGTTTTTCATTTGAAAGCCGAATGCATCAGCTTCAAGGCACTTGCCCCCTGGGTGCATAATTGACGTTTACGTAACGTCAACTAAACAGGAGTGACTCATGGACATCCAAGACAAGGTTTTCATCGTGACTGGCGGTGCATCTGGACTGGGAGAAGGAACCGCCCGCATGCTGGCAGCCCATGGTGGCAAAGTGGTGATTGCAGACATGCAGGTCGAAAAAGGTGAGGCTGTGGCCAAAGAGTTGGGCGGCGCCTTTGTGAAGTGTGACGTTAGCAACGAAGCCGACGGTCAAGCTGTGGTGGCTCTGGCCGTGTCCATGGGCAAGCTGGTTGGCTTGATCAACTGTGCAGGCATTGCACCTGCAGAAAAAACAGTGGGCAAAAACGGCGCCCACCCCTTGGCCACATTCAGCAAAACCGTCATGGTGAATTTAGTGGGCAGCTTCAACATGATTCGCTTGGCTTCAGAAGCCATGTGCCGAAACGAACCTGAAGCCACTGGCGAACGCGGTGTGATGATTTCCACCGCGTCAGTTGCCGCCTATGACGGCCAAATTGGCCAAGCAGCCTACGCGGCCTCCAAGGGTGGCGTGGTGGGCATGACCCTGCCCATTGCCCGCGATTTGGCACGCAACGGTATTCGCAATATGACCATTGCACCTGGCATTTTTGGCACGCCCATGGTTTTTGGCATGCCGCAAGCTGTGCAAGATGCCTTGGCCGCTGCCGTGCCCTTCCCTAGCCGCTTGGGCACGCCCAACGACTACGCCAAATTGGTCAAACACATCTTGGAAAATGACATGCTGAACGGTGAAGTGATTCGCTTAGACGGGGCCATTCGACTCGCGCCGAAGTAAGTCATACACTTGGGCTTGCGTCGACTGGAGGGCCCTATGAATTTTTCGCAACCACACCGCAACTTCAGAGTTGCGGTTGTCCTTTGGGCTTGCGTATTTTCATCATTTGCCAACTCGCAAAAAGTCACACCGACTGATTTAGCGCGACTGCCCAAAGAGCCTATTGCTTTCAGCGCTCAAAAAGGCTTGGCAACAAAAGGCTTTGCTGTCTCAACAGCCAACCCACTGGCCACGCAGGCGGGATACGACATTTTGCAAATGGGTGGCGCTGCCATCGACGCTGCCATTGCCATTCAAATGGTTCTCACCTTGGTGGAGCCCCAATCCAGTGGCATTGGCGGCGGCGCATTCATTCTTCACCATGATGGCCATCGCGTTGAGGCTTATGACGGACGAGAAACCGCACCTGCTGCTGCGAATGAAAACTTATTTTTAAATCTGCAGGGAACCCCAATCCCTTTCAATGAAGGCGTTGCCAGCGGTCTCTCCGTTGGCGTACCCGGTACGCTGAGTGTTTTGGAATTGGCGCACCAAGAACACGGCAAGTTGCCTTGGTCGCGATTGCTACAGCCTGCGATTGAGTTGGCCGTGCAAGGTTTCAGAATCAGCCCGCGGCTCCATGCGGCATTGTTAGAAACCCCTGAACTCAAAAACGACGAGGTTGCCGCGCGTTATTTTTTCAACAGCGCTGGGTCACCTCATCCTGCGGGGCATCTTTTGCAAAATCCTGAATTGGCGAGTGTTCTCCGTGACGTGGCAGCACAAGGTTCAAAGGCTGTCAAAGAAGGCCGGTGGGCGCAGGCCTTGGTCGACAAGGTCAGGCAGCATCCTCTTCGCCCTGGTGCAATGACGCTACAAGACCTGGCCCATTACAAAGCCAAAAAACGTGCGCCCATTTGCTTTGATCATTCAGTCAAAAAAACATCACAAGCATTCACCATTTGTGGCTTTCCACCTCCTAGCTCTGGGGCCCTGACCATCGGTCAAATTTTAGGCATACTGAATCACACCCCCGCTCAAGATCTGTCGTTTGCGCAAGGACTTCCTACCAGCGATTGGCTTCATTTCTACAACGAATCGTCAAAGCTTGCGTTTGCAGATCGAGCGCAATTTGTGGCAGACCCAGATTTTGTGAAGGCCCCAGGCGGTCAGTGGCAAACTTTATTGAACCCCACTTATCTTTTGCAGCGAAGTCGTTTGATTGGCCCCCAAAGCATGAAGCAAGCCCAGGCCGGCCAACCTGTTCAAGCGCCCAGTGCTTGGGCGCCTATGCCGCATCAAACAGAACATGGCACCAGCCACATCAGTGTGATCGATTCATGGGGTCGTGCGGTGTCAATGACCACCACCATTGAAGCCAGCTTTGGCTCCAAAATGATGGTCAATTCAATGCAAGGGCAGCTGGGTGGTTTTATGTTGAACAACGAATTAACGGATTTCAGCTTTGCCCCCAAAGACAATCTCGGGCTTCCAATTGCCAACCGCGTAGAAGCCGGCAAACGCCCACGCTCTTCGATGTCACCTACTTTGGTGTTTCACAAAAACAGCGGTCAACTCAAAATGCTGGGCGGCAGCCCAGGCGGTGCGGCCATCATTCACTACACCAGCAAGCTGCTGCTGGGCACTTTAAACGGGGGATTGAACGTCCAAGAGGCCATTGATTTGCCCAATTTCACCAATCTCAACGGCCCCGCATTTTTAGAAGAAAAAAGATTTCCTGCACAGACCATTCAAGAACTCAAAAGCAAAGGGCATGAGGTGATCGAACTCCCCATGCCCAGTGGGCTTCAAGCCATCGAAGTGACGCCCTCCGGATTTTTTGGCGGCGCTGACCCAAGACGCGAAGGCAAGGTCATGGGCCCTGCACCTTGAGTCAATTTGTTGGAATCAATATGCTTGGCCGAGTTGACCCAAGATGGCCGGGTTTTCCAAGGTGCTGATGTCTTGCGTAATTTCTTCGCCTTTGGCCAAGCTGCGCAGCAAGCGGCGCATGATTTTGCCTGAGCGTGTCTTGGGCAAGTTCTCGCCAAAGCGAATGTCTTTGGGCTTGGCAATGGGGCCAATTTCTTTGGCAATGTGATCGCGCAATTGTTTGGCGATGGCCTTGCCTTCGTCACCAGTGGGCAAGGGGCGCTTCAGCACCACAAAAGCACAAATGGCTTCACCGGTGGTTTCATCGGGACGACCCACCACAGCAGCTTCCGCCACCAGCTCGGTACAACTTACCAAGGCAGATTCAATTTCCATGGTGCCCATGCGGTGGCCTGACACGTTCAGCACGTCGTCGATGCGTCCTGTGATGGTGAAATAACCAGATTCAGCATCTCGAATGGCGCCATCGCCGGCCAAGTAGTACTTGCCTTGGAAATCAGCTGGGTAGTAGCTCTTGATGAAGCGATCGGGGTCACCCCAGATGGTGCGAATCATGGAAGGCCATGGGCGCTTGACCACCAAAATACCACCTTGGCCATTCGGCATGTCCTTGCCTGTTTCGTCCACGATGGCGGCTTGAATACCTGGGAAAGGCAAGGTGCAAGAACCCGGCACCATGGGTGTCACGCCAGGCAAAGGCGTGATCATGTGGCCACCCGTTTCGGTTTGCCAGAAGGTGTCCACAATGGGGCAATTGCCGCCGCCCACATGCTTGTGATACCACTCCCACGCTGCAGGATTGATAGGCTCGCCCACCGAACCGAGTAAGCGCAAGCTGCTCAAGTTGTAACTCTTTGGATGCACCGCATCGTTGGCTTCCGCCGCTTTGATCAAAGAACGAATGGCGGTAGGCGCCGTGTAGAAAATAGAGACCTTGTGGTCTTGAATCATTTTCCAAAAACGGCCAGCGTCGGGGAATGTGGGAACGCCTTCAAAGACAATTTCTGTGCCGCCCAGAGCCAAGGGGCCGTAAGTGATGTAGGTGTGACCCGTGACCCAACCGATGTCGGCTGTGCACCAGAACACATCGTCTTGTTTCAAGTCGAAAGTCCACTTCGTGGTCAGGGCTGCGTGCAACAAGTAGCCACCTGTTGAGTGTTGAACCCCCTTGGGCTTGCCTGTAGAGCCAGAGGTGTAGAGCAAGAACAATGGGTGTTCAGCGCCCACCCACTCTGGCTCGCAGGTGCTGGCTTGTTTGGCCACCAAGTCGTGCATCCAGGTGTCACGCCCTGCCGTCATCGCAACTTCAGCGCCGCTGCGCTTGACCACCAACACATTTTGAATGCTGCCGCATCCGCCCAATGCAATGGCGTCGTCCACAATCGATTTCAAGGGCAGCTGCTTGCCACCGCGAATTTGGTGGTCGGCAGTGATCACGGCTTTGGCGCCGGTGTCTTCAATGCGGTCACGCAATGACTGGGCAGAGAAGCCACCGAACACCACGGAGTGTGTGGCGCCAATTCGGGCGCAGGCTTGCATGGCGGCTACACCGTCAATGGACATGGAGATGTAGATGACGACGCGATCGCCTTTTTGGATGCCGAGGGATTTAAGTCCGTTGGCCATTTGACAGGTTTTGGCCAGCAATTCGCTGTAAGTGATGCGGGTGACTTCACCGCCGTCGGCTTCAAAAATGAGCGCTGTTTTATTGCCCAGGCCTTTTTCGACGTTGCGGTCTAGGCAGTTGTAAGAAGCATTCAGCGTGCCGTCTTCAAACCATTTGAAGAAAGGTGCTTTAGATTCGTCCAGCACCTTGGTAAAGGGTGTTTTCCAGGTGATGAATTCCTTGGCCAAGCGCGCCCAGTATCCTTCGTAATCGGTTTCTGCTTCTTTGCACAGGGCTTGATAAGCAGGCATGCCTGAAATATGGGCATTTTTGACGAAGTCAGCACTGGGCTGGTAAACGGTGGCGCTCATTGGATGTCTCCTAGGGGAACTTGTTTGAATTGGTTGGCGTGAATGTCGTGCTTCGCTCTTACAAAGCCCTGACTGACTCAAATCTTTCAAATTGGCAATAGGATCACAGCTTCAGCCCCTCTGTGGGGCTTTAAAATGACCCATGTTGAGATTTTACGACTTCTATGCCACAACCAAAACCCTCCCATCCTGAAGCCGCCCCCCTGAAACCGCTTCCCGCATTGATCTTTGCAAGCCGCTGGTTGCAGTTGCCTTTGTATCTAGGCCTGATAGCGGCGCAAGCTGTTTACGTTTACCACTTTTGGGTCGAATTGGTTCACCTGCTGGAGGCGGTATTTGGCAATCAAGCAGCCTTGCAGGCCCTGATCAATGGCATCGGCTACAAAGTCGATGCGCCCATCACCCAATTGAACGAGACCATCATCATGCTGGTGGTTTTGGCGCTCATTGATGTGGTCATGATTTCGAACCTGCTCATCATGGTCATTGTGGGAGGCTACGAAACTTTTGTGTCTCGCATGAAATTGGAAAATCACCCTGACCAACCTGAGTGGTTAGACCATGTCAATGCCTCGGTTCTCAAAGTGAAGTTAGGCACAGCCATCATTGGCATCAGCTCGATTCATTTGCTGAAGACGTTTATCAATGCCGCAAACTACACCGAGCAAGTTCTGATGTGGCAAACCATCATTCACGTCACATTTCTGCTAAGCGCCTTGGCCATTGCTTACACCGACAAATTGATGTCACATCATGGCAATAAGTAGCAGCGTTGAAATCCCAAATTCTGAATGCCCGTAATCATTTCATTTTAAAAGTCAAATAAGGCCTTGCGAAAGTAAAACATGACGACCCTGATCAAAGAAGAAGACTTGATTGAATCTGTAGCAGCCGCACTGCAATACATCAGTTACTACCACCCTGCTGATTTCATCTCACACTTAGCGACCGCCTACCACCGTGAACAGAGCCCAGCCGCCAAGGACGCCATTGCACAGATTTTGACCAACAGCAAAATGAGCGCCATAGGCCATCGCCCCATGTGTCAAGACACTGGCATCGTCAATGTGTTCTTGAAAGTTGGAATGGACATCCGGTTCGAAAACTTCAACGGCGGTCTAGAAGACGCCATCAACGAAGGTGTACGCCGTGGCTATAACTACGCCGACAACATGTTGCGCGCCTCAGTGGTTTCCGATCCAGAATTTGAACGCAAGAACACCAAGGACAACTCACCTGCCGTGATCTTCACGCAAATTGTGCCTGGCAACAAACTCGACATCACGGTGGCGGCCAAAGGCGGCGGTAGCGAAAACAAATCCAAGATGGTCATGCTTAACCCCAGCGACAGCGTCGTCGACTGGGTCTTGAAAACAGTGCCCACCATGGGTGCAGGTTGGTGCCCGCCAGGCATGCTGGGCATTGGCATTGGTGGCACGGCAGAAAAGGCCGCCCTCATGGCCAAAGAAAGTTTGATGGACGACTTGGACATGTACCAGCTGCTCGAGAAATCAAGCAAGGGCGAGAAGCTCACGCAAGTTGAAAACATGCGCTTGGAAATTTACAACAAGGTCAATGCGTTGGGCATTGGCGCGCAAGGTTTGGGTGGCCTCACCACCGTGCTCGACATCAAAATCAAGATGTACCCCACCCACGCAGCCAGCAAGCCTGTGGCCATGATCCCCAACTGCGCTGCCACACGACACGCGCACTTCGTGATGGACGGCTCAGGCCCCGTTTACTTGGACGTGCCTTCACTCGACTTGTGGCCCGATGTGAACTGGACACCCAACACTGAAAAGAGCAAACGAGTCGACTTGGACGCCCTCACTCCCGCCGAAGTCGCCAGCTGGAAACCAGGTCAAACTTTGCTGCTCAATGGCAAGATGCTGACAGGGCGCGATGCCGCCCACAAACGCATTCAAGACATGTTAGCGAAGGGTGAAAAATTGCCTGTAGATTTCACCAACCGCGTCATTTACTATGTCGGCCCAGTCGACCCTATCAAGGGCGAGGCGGTTGGCCCGGCAGGCCCCACCACCTCCACGCGCATGGACAAATTCACAGACATGATGTTGGCGCAAACCGGCCTCATTGCCATGGTGGGCAAAGCCGAGAGGGGTCCTGAGGCCATCGCGGCCATTCAAAAACACAAGTCCGCCTACCTCATGGCGGTGGGCGGTGCCGCTTACTTGGTGTCCAAAGCCATCAAACAATCCAAAGTGGTGGGCTTTGCCGATTTGGGCATGGAAGCCATTTACGAATTTGATGTCGTCGATATGCCTGTGACAGTGGCGGTAGATTCTGGCGGCACCAGTGCACACATTACAGGCCCTGCAGAATGGGAAAAGCGCATTGCCACCGGCGAGTTCAAAGGCATCAAAGTTGCCGCCAACTGAAGCCAACACGCAGCCCGCTATCGGCGTTTTTGACAGCGGCATTGGCGGCCTGAGTGTGTTGCAAGCCTTGCGTGCAGAAATGCCGCAAGAGCGCTTCATTTATTGGTCCGACAGTGCCTTTGCACCTTACGGCGAAAGAAGCGATGAGTTCATTACGGAACGAAGTCACTTCATCACTCAGCAATTGATTGCCAAGGGCAAAGTGAAGTCAGTTGTCGTTGCTTGCAACACCGCCACCGCTGTGGCCATTGAAAGTCTTCGGCAGCAGTTCACGGATATACCCTTCATCGGTGTTGAGCCTGCGCTAAAGCCAGCCATCGGCTTGACGCAGACAGGCCGCGTGGGCGTCATAGGCACTCACGGTACGTTGCAAAGCACGCGATTTGAAAATCTATTGCAAACGGTTCTGAACGAAGCGTCACCCAAAACTTGTGCTTTTGTGATTCAAGCTTGCAGAGGTTTGGCTTTGGCCATTGAAAGACAAACCGAAAAGCCGCAGGCTGATACTGAAGAAGTTGAACAACTCTGTGCACAGTATTTAAAGCAGATGGGCGCTTTTGGCAAAGCGCCTGGCCAAATGGACACCTTGGTTGTGGGCTGCACACACTACGTTTTTGTCAATGATATTTTGAGAAGCTTGGTTGGCCCCGATGTGAACATCATTTCCACGGGGCTGGCCGTGGCCAAACAAACACATCGTTTAAGCGCCAACAAATTGTTGGATGTGCCTGTGCAGGCTGATTTACCTGGGCACGAGGCCATTCAACTCTGGACCACGGGCTCATTGCGCGCCCTTGAACATGCGGCTGACAGATGGCTTGAACTGCCGCCATCATGCTGCCATTTCATTGAACCTTCAAAAATTTAAGCCGAAGCCCAAATTTTTTCACCACCCAAATCCAGGTGCGTGAGGTAGACCCGAAGTTCAAACTCCCACTGCGCATAATCAGGCGCCATGTGATGACACAATTTGTAAAAAGACTTGTCGTGTTCACGCACTTTCAAGTGGGCCAGTTCATGGACGGCAATCATTTGGAGAAACGCAAGGGGCGTGTCTTTGAACAAGGCGGCCACCTTGATGTCACGTTTTGATTTCAGCTTTGACCCCTGAATGCGAGAGGTGGTGGTGTGCAAACCTAAGGCGTGTTGAATGATGTGGAGTTTGCTGTCAAACGTGACTTTGTTGACAGGGTCGGATTGGCGCAAAAATTCGTTCTTCAAGTCCATCACGAAGGTGTACAAGGCGCTGTCGGTTCGAATGCCATGGGCCTCTGGATGACGTGATTTCAACCATGCATCAAGACCAGGACCGTCGATGATTTTCTGGACTTGTTGCTGCAGATTTTCAGGATAGGCCTGCAGGTAGGGAAAGGAAGGCATCGAAAATTCTCAAGCGACCTGCTGCGCTTGTTGCTGTCCACGCTGCACATTGACTGGCAGCAGCAACACCCATCCCAACACAAACAAAACAGTGGTGGCGGCAATGGCCATTCGCTGATTGCCACCAGTCGCCCAGGTGATCAAACCATAACCCAAAGGGCCAACGATGCTGGCCAATCGAATGGCAAAGGTCCACAAGCCAAAGAACTCAGCCAATCGATGCGCAGGGATGAAAAGACCCGCCATGGCCCTCCCCGTTGACTGGCTTGAACCCATGCAGATGCCTGCCAATGCTGCCGCCCACCAAAACATCTCTTTGCTGGTGCTTAAAGCCGCGATGACACAGGTCACGCTCCAACCCAAGAGGGTGATCGACAAAGCCAGTTTGTGGCCAATGCGATCTTGCGCATGGCCAAAAATCAAAGACCCCACCAAAGCGGCAATGTTGAGAACAAAAATAAGCACCATGGTTTCTTGAGGTTGAAAACCAATGACTTGTTCGGCGTAGATGGCCGCCAATGTAATGGCCACCGCCACGCCACCTTGATAAGCAACGGCGCACGCCATCAGTTGCATGAAGTCTTTGTAGGCCTTGGCCTCTTTGAAAGTCTGGCGCAACTGCTGCCACTGACTTCCCACTCTGACACTCGCCGTTTGAGGCTCAGCACGCTCTTTCATGAGCATGAAGGTAACCAATGCAGCACACCCATAAATCAAGGCGGTGATCCACATCGTGACGGGTACAAACTGACCCGCAGTTTGCCCCTGCCCTTGTGCCCACAGGACATATGCCAAACAAATGCCCAGCGTGAGCATGCCGCCCATATAACCCCACGCCCAACCCCAAGCGCTGATGCGCCCCATGGCCTCGGGTTTGGCCAGTTCAGGCAAGAAGGCTGCGGTCAAAGATTCGCCATAGGAAAAGAAGGTGTTGGAAATCACGATGCAAACAATAGCCAAACCGACTTGACCGGGGCCGACTGAAGCCAGCGCCGCAGTGCTGATCACACAAGCCGCTGTGACTAGCATCAACAATTTTTTCTTGGCAGCACGATGGTCGGCCCATTTGCCCAAGGCGGGCATGGTGACCATCACAATGGCATAGGAAAGACTCAAGGCACTGGTCCAAGCCAGCGTGGCCCATTCGGCTTGCTGGGCCACAGCGCCCACAAAGTAGGCGGCGAACACCGCCGTAATGACCACCGTGGTGTAGCCAGAATTTGCAAAGTCGTACATGGCCCAGCCAAATACTTCTCTGCGTTGCACGCCAGGATTTAGCAGGTCCATTTCAAAAATGAAAGCGGAGAGTTAATGCAAATGGCGCGGCCGACGACCGCCGCCATGGCCCCCTTGTGGGCCACCATTGTTGTTACCCCGCGGAGGTTTGCCCAGCTCTAAGGAGCTGACCAAATTGTCAAAGCGCTGAGAAAACAATTTGTCGATTTCTTGAACAACACCGCCTAGTTCAGCGCCGTCAAAGTGACGCTCCATGAGGCCGATCACATCTTGCACCAACAAATCGCGCTGCGCTTGCATGATGGCCGCTGGGTCGGGGCCCACAAACAAAATGACAAAGTCGTCGCGAGACTCGGCGCCTCTAGACTCTTCATCGTCCTCAAATTCAGTGTCGTAAAAAGTGATTTCGAGTTGTGCACCGGCGGATGAAATGTCATTGATGTTCATGCACAGATCGTCCAGAACCTGTCGAAAGTTGTCGTCGCCTCGAACCGTCCAGCACATTTGCAGTTTGTGCTCAGCCGCCTCAAAGCAAATGCCCGTCTCTTCTTCGTAGAGGCTCTGAGCACCCTCAGTCAAAGACCGAGCGCCCGCATATTTCCAGAGGGGTTTGACAGCTTCTTGAAGGGCTTTGAAGTCAACGTCTTCGCGCAATGGCACTTCACCATGAACATGAATTTCAAAGGGTGTGCTGAAAGATGTCATGTCTGTCTACTCATGGTCGGTGGTGCCCCGGGCCGGAATCGAACCGGCACGCCCGCTATTAACGAAGCGGCGGATTTTAAGTCCGATGTGTCTACCAATTTCACCACCGGGGCTAAAGCTCTATTGTGCCTTTAACTGGCGCTTTTTTGA
>CAIMUZ010000055.1 GCA_903844775.1 uncultured Burkholderiales bacterium
AAATACATCATGTTCTACAGAGAAAACGGTCAATTTAAAACTTCTTACCGAAGCGACCAACAAATTTTTGCCATTGCCCAAGACCGATGGGCCATCTTGGCATTGCTTGCATTCGCCTTCGTGGGCGTGCCCTTGTTGGTTGATGAATACATGTTCAGAGCCATCTTGATTCCCTTCTTGATCTTGTCCTTGGCCGCCTTGGGTGTGAACATTCTGGTCGGCTATTGCGGCCAAATATCTTTGGGCTCGGGTGCATTCATGGCCGTGGGCGCCTACATGGCCTACAACACCTACATTCGAATTGATGGCATTCCCCTCATCGTTGCGATTCTCAGTGGTGGATTTTTTGCAACGCTGGTCGGTATCTTTTTTGGCATTCCCAGTTTGCGAGTCAAAGGGCTTTATTTGGCGGTTGCCACCCTGGCCGCTCAATTTTTTTGTGACTGGGCTTTTCTGCGCGTGGGTTGGTTCACCAACAACACGGCGTCGGGCTCCGTTTCAGTCTCTAACCTGAACATCATGGGTCTGGCCATTGAGACGCCCGTCGAAAAGTATTTGTTCTGCTTGGTGTTCTTGATTGTCTTTGGCCTGCTGGCAAAAAACTTGGTCCGTTCCGCCATTGGTCGTGAGTGGATGGCCATTCGGGACATGGATGTGGCTGCGGCTGTCATTGGTATTCGTCCCATGTACGCCAAGCTCAGCGCATTTGCGGTCAGCTCCTTCATTGTGGGCGTCGCAGGTGCTTTGTGGGGCTTTGTGCATTTGGGCTCTTGGGAGCCAGCGGCGTTCTCAATTGACCGCTCATTCCAATTGTTGTTCATGGTGATCATTGGTGGCATGGGCTCCATCATGGGCAGCTTTTTTGGTGCGGCGTTCATTGTGGTGCTGCCCATTTTCCTCAATCAGTTTTTGCCTTGGGCGGGTAGCTTGGTGGGCGTGGTCATTTCCACGGCCGCCATCTCTCACGCAGAGTTCATGATTTTTGGCGCCTTGATTGTGTGGTTCTTGATTGTGGAACCTCACGGCTTGGCAAAACTGTGGTCGGTGGCCAAGCAAAAGCTGCGTTTATGGCCATTCCCTCATTGATTTTTCCCTCAGTGCTTCACACTTTACTTAACAGGAGACAACCATGAAGCTTCGTCAACTCGCTCTGGCCGCTACGGTGGCCGCTGCAGGACTTACCAGCGCGCTGGTCAGCACCGTAGCAACTGCTCAAGCCAAAGAGCAATTTTTTCCCGTCTTGGTTTACAGAACGGGTGCTTACGCGCCCAATGGCGTGCCGTTTGCCAACGGCTACGTCGACTACCTCAAGCTTGTCAATGCACGCGGTGGTATCAATGGCGTGAAAGTCAGTTTCGAAGAATGCGAAACAGGCTACGCCACAGACCGTGGCGTTGAGTGCTACGAGCGCCTGAAAGGCAAAAACGGTGGCGCCACCGTGTTCCAGCCACTGTCAACCGGCATCACCTTCGCCCTGACTGAAAAAGCACCTGGCGACAAAATCCCGTTGATCACGGCAGGTTACGGCCGCAGCGAATCAGCTGATGGCGGCGTCTTCAAATGGAACTTCCCATTGGCCGGCACTTATTGGGTGGCAGGCGATGTGATCATTCAAGACATTGCCAAAAAAGTGGGTGGTGCTGACAAACTCAAAGGCAAGCACATTGCCTTGGTTTACCATGACAGCCCCTTTGGCAAAGAAGCCATTCCAATTTTGCAAGAACGCGCAGCCATGCACGGCTTCAAGCTGAGCTTGCTGCCTGTCACACACCCTGGTGTTGAGCAAAAATCAACTTGGTTGCAAATCCGTCGTGATCGTCCTGATTACGTCGTGAACTGGGGCTGGGGTGTGATGAACTCCACCTTGCTCAAAGAAGCGCA
>CAIMUZ010000056.1 GCA_903844775.1 uncultured Burkholderiales bacterium
GGAAGAGGTGTTGCCTGCGGTTGGTACGGTATTGCCCGCACTGCCGCCATGGACCGCGCTGCAGTCTGGGTTGAACTCGACGATGGCGGCACTGTCAAGATCGCAACTGGCGTGACCGAGATCGGTGAGGGTGTTCTCACGGGTTTGTGTCAAATTGCGGCACAAGAAATGGGTGTTCGCCCTGAAGACATCGTGCTGGGAGACAATGACACGGCGCGTGTGCCAGAAGCAGCACATGCGGGTGCCACACGAATGACCTACATGATTGGTAATGCGGTTGCAGTTGGATGCCGTGAAGCCTTTGGCCGCTTTCGGGACGCCATGGGTGCTTACTGGGGTGTCAGCGCCGAAAGCGTTAAAGCATTTTCTGGACAAGTCTGGGTTGAGGGCTCTGCCAGCAAGCGAATGAGCATGGCGCATGCTGTTCACGTTTTGAAAAAAGAGCGTGGTATTGTGATTGTCGGTAGTGGCCTCTTTACCTCAGCTCACACCGCACTGCACCCTGAAACGGGTGAAGCAACGCCTTGGCAAAGCTACGTTTTTGGTGCGCAAGTGGCCGAGGTCGAAGTTGATGACGACACAGGCGAGGTACAGGTTCTGGGTGTCTGGGCTGCCCATGATGTTGGTCGAGTGATCAACCCCCAGCAAGTTGAAGGTCAAATTGAAGGCTCAGTCATTATGGGCTTGGGGCATGCGTTGATGGAGGAGTATGTCCAGGTCAATGGCGTTACCAACACACCCGGTTTCGCCAAGTACATCTTGCCCACGGCGCTGGACATTCCACATGTGACTTCCGTGCTGCTGACTGAACCTGACCCAAAAACGCCATTGGGCGTGAAGGGTATCGGCGAGCCAGCCATCACGCCGACGGCCGCAGCGATTATCAATGCCATCTACGATGCCGTGGGTGTGCGGATGACCCGACTTCCGGCAACACCAGAGCGCGTGATGGAGGCACTGATTGCCAAGCGTTCAGAGGTTCAGCTTGCCACATCACCCATTGAGGAAACCATCCACTGAAAAAATAGCTTCTTGTAGTTTTTCAAACGTTCACTGCAATTCTGAGTGGCAAAAATAAGCCACACTTTTTTAATAAACGGAGACAAAAATGACAAATGAAATACAAAGCACTTTACGGCGAACTCTCGTGATGAGCATGCTCGTCGCGGCGGCCAGTGTGACAACAACCCCAGTTGTTGCGCAAACCTTCCCGATAAAACCCGTTGAGTTGGTCGTCCTATTTCCCGCAGGCTCAGCTGCCGACGTCACCGCACGCGTTTTGGCGGAGCAAATGACCAAAAAACTCGGACAGCAAATCGTCGTTGTGAACAAACCGGGTGCTGGTGGCTCAATTGGCTACAAGTATGCGCAGCAGAAGCCCGCTGATGGGTATACGCTGGTCTTCAATTCAACATCCATCAGCACTGTTTTCTACTCTGGCTTGATCCCGTTTGACTACCGCGCGTTTGACCCGATTGCGCGTGTCACTGTTGAAAATCCGGTCATCGCAATCAGGGCCAATGCGCCTTGGAAAGACCTGAAATCAATGGTGGAAGATGTGAAAAAACGGCCTGGTGCTGTCTCGGTTGGTAACTCTGGTATCGGCAGTCACACACACATTTCTTCGGTGGCCTTTTTCAAAGAAATCAATGCTGATGTCATGCACGTTCCCTTTGGCGCATCGCAAGTCGTCACCAGCTTGCTGGGTGGTCAGATCGATGCGGTGGTGTCAGTGCCTTCGGCGCTCACTTCGCACGTCAGTGCAGGAACATTGCGCATTGTGGGTTCGCTTTCATCGGAACGCGAGCCAGCATTCCCCACAGTTCCAACGACTGCAGAGGTCGGCATGGCTTATAACGGCGAAATGTGGCGTGGTATTGCCTCTCCCAAGGGCACGCCACCCGCCATCGTGACGCGTCTTGAGAAAGCCTTGCAAGAAGCCGTGACAAGCCCTGAATTCAAAGCGCAGGGTGTGAAGATGGGCTTTGTCCCTGCATTCATGCCGGCCAGTGAATTCGGCCCGCTCATTGCCAAGGACGACGTCATGTTAGGTCGATTGATTGAGCGAGCTGGGCTCAACATCAAATAAAGAAATCAAGTCAATGAACAAATCTGCCGAAATACCCGACGTCATGTTGCTAGGGCCTCAGGGGCAAGAAGCTCGGGCAAAAGCCATCGCACGTTTCGGTGGCTTGAATCAGGCGCTGGCCGCTGGTGTGCTGCCGAAGCAAATCAGTATCACGCTTTCTGAGGCGCTGGTGTTGGGCTTGCTGAAGCAGGGTGTGAGTAAATATCTGGCTATTTTTGGTCATGGTTCAACCGATCTCGGCGAGGTTCTTCGGGTCTACACACAAGCTGGCGTGACGCAGGTTTTCAACTTCCGCAATGAAGTCGAAATGGCGCATGCTGGAACGGCGCTGGCCTGGGCATGGAAGGAGCCTTGTGCCGTCGTGACCTCCATCGGCCCCGGCGCGCTTCAGGCTATGGCCGGTTCACTGGCTGCAGCGTGCAATGGTGTTGGCCTCTATCACATCTATGGCGACGAAACAACCTGGGGTGAAGGCTACAACATGCAGCAGATTCCCAAGCAGCAGCAGCAGTTGTACGGGCAAATGACAGCACTGATGGGTCAGTCCTATGTTCTTCATACGCCAGAAGCGCTTCGCGATGCCTTGCGTCGAGGCACGCAATGCGTCAACCACCCGGTGAAGCCTGGACCGTTTTATTTGATGTTGCCCATCAATACACAGCCTCAGGTCATCGATGATTTGAATTTGGAAGCGCTACCTGAGGTAATGCATAGCTCGCGTACTGCTGTCGCCGACATGGGAATGCTCCAACAAGCTGCACAGGCATTGAGACATCACGCACGCATTGTCTTCAAGGTCGGAGGTGGTGGACGTCCCTTTGCAGGGCCTCTGCGTGAACTGGCTGAGCGTTGTGGCGCATCGGTAGTCGCTTCGCCCGGTTCGACCGGTGTCTTGCCTGATGCACACCCTCAATACATGCACGTAGGTGGCAGCAAGGGCTCCATCAGTGGCAACCATGCGATGTCAAATGCGACGCTGCTCGTGGCCATTGGAACGCGCGCAGTGTGTCAAAGTGACTGCTCTGGCGTTGGCTACCCTTTGGTCGAACAGGTCATCAACATCAATGCCGACCTGTCCGACTTGACGCATTACAACCGCACGATTGCGCTGCAGGGAGACATCGGTGCCGTGGTCGCCCAGCTGATGTCGGCTCTCGAAGGCGTGCCAGATGAACACGCTCTGCCGCGTGCTGCTTGGTTGGAAGCATGTACTGCGAGCAAGGCAGCGTGGAAAAACTTCTTGCATGCGCGTCAGTCCACGCCGCCGCTTTTTGATGAGGTTTGGCAGCGCCCTGTGCTGACCCAGCCTGTCGCCATCAAAGTGGTGTGTGATTTCGCCAATGCGGTGCGTGCGATCAAATTTTTTGATGCAGGCGATGTACAGGCCAATGGGTTTCAAACCGTCGAAGACGACTCACCTGGGCAAACCTATACAGAATCGGGGGCTTCCTACATGGGCTTCGCCACCTGTGCTGTGACTGCCGCAGGCATGGCGAGTACTGAACAGTATCCCATCGCCTTCACGGGCGACGGCTCTTTCATGATGAACCCGCAAGCACTGATCAGTGCCGTTGAGCACGGCGCGCGCGGCACCATCGTGATCTTCGACAATCGGCGGATGGCCGCCATATCGGGTCTGCAGCACGCTCAGTACGGACAAGACTTCCGTACCAACGATGCCGTTGCCGTGGACTACGTCCAAATGGCGGCCAGCGTCAAGGGCGTGCAGGCACTGTGGGGCGGTGAAGACGTTGCATCACTTCGCGAAGCATTGAAGCGCGCCCATGCGCATACTGGGCTGTCGGTGGTTCATGTGCCAGTGTATGCAGGCGAACGTCCCGAAGGCGGTCTAGGTGCTTATGGCTCTTGGAACGTTGGTAACTGGTGCGATGAAGTGCAACAGCGCTACCTGGCCACCCTTGTCTAACACCTTAAATCAAACGGAATGACTATGAAGCGCGACGATCTGGGCTTATACAGCGGCTACGGCCTTTTCATCAACGGTCAGTGGCGCGGTGCCACTGGTGGGGAGATGCGAGAGGTCATCGATCCAACTAACGAAGAGGTTATTGGCTACATACCAGTTGCAACCCTTGCCGACATTGAAGCGGCGGTCAACGCCGCAGAAGCAGCCTTTCGCACATGGCGACACACATCGCCTTGGGAGCGGTCGGTGTTGTTGCATCGCACTGCCTCCCTCATTCGTGAACGCATCGAACAAAGTGCGCATCTGATGTCTTCTGAGACAGGCAAGCCTCTTGCACAGTCTCGCGGAGAACTCAATGATGCAGCCGACCAGTTTGATTGGTATGCTGGTGAAACGCAGCGCATTTATGGTCATACTTTTCAAGCACGAGTCCCCGAGGTTCGCATGCAAGTTCGGTATGAGCCTGTGGGTGTTGTTGCAGCCTTCTCAGCCTGGAATTTTCCTGCGCTTCTGCCTTCGCGCAAAATTGCTGCGGCTTTGGGTGCTGGCTGCTGCGTGGTGGTCAAGCCAGCCAGCGAGGCCGCTGGAAGTTGTATGGCGGTGGTTCAGGCTTTGCATGACGCTGGTCTGCCACCTGGCACCGTCAACCTTGTCACTGGCGACTCGGGCTTTATTTCTGAAGTTCTTGTCGGCTCGCCGAAGGTTGCCAAAATCACTCTGACTGGCTCTACCGCCGTGGGTCGCAAGATGCTTCATTTGGCCGCTGAAGGCATTAAGCGGGTCTCCATGGAACTCGGTGGCCATGCGCCAGTGCTGATATTTGAAGATGCTGACGTCGAGGCGGCCGCTGAGCAATGTGCGCGCTTTAAGTATCGCAATTGCGGTCAAGTGTGTGCATCGCCGTCTCGCTTTTTCGTCCACGAAAGCGTCTATGCAAGTTTTGTCGATCGCTTTGGAGCGGTCGCGCGTTCGCTTAAAGTGGGGCCTGGTTTAGCGGCTGACACAGACGTTGGGCCTATGGCCAACCGCCGGGGATTGGTGCACGCACAAGCTTTGATCGCCGACGCACTCGACCATGGCGCGCGATTGATCGCGGGTGGCGCCCGTCCAGAAGGCCTTGGCTCCAAAGGATATTACCTGTCTCCTACTGCCTTGGCCGACGTGCCGCAGTCTGCGCGCATCATGCAGGACGAGCCATTCGCGCCAGTGGCACCGATTGCATCCTTTAGCAGCTTCGATGAAGCCATCTCGCTGGCCAACGCCACGCCTTATGGTCTGGCCTCCTACTTGTTCACCCGTTCGCTCAAGACCGCCACAATGGCCAGCGAAGCCATCCAGGCAGGCATGGTCGGCATCAACGAACTGGCCATCGCCAGTGCTGAAATGCCATTTGGAGGCGTCAAGGACAGTGGCATGGGTCGTGAAGGCGGTTCCCTTGGCGTTCGTGACTATTTAGAAGCCAAATACATCAAAACTCGGCTATAAATTTGTAGAATCTTTCTCATTCAATAAAGGTCATCGAAGTTTTTAAAAATTCGATGACCGCCCGTTTTAATTAGGATTCTTCATGGCAGATATTCCCGAGCACGGCATCGCACGCGGGCTTACCAACTACGGTGACCGCGCTTTTGCCCTCTACCTGCGTCGCAGCTTTATAAAGTCAATGGGCTATTCGACAGAATTGCTGGAGCGACCCGTGGTCGGCATCGCCTCTAGCGGATCTGGTTTCAATAACTGCCATCGCGCCATGCCGGAGCTGGTCGAAGCTGTCAAGCGCGGCGTGCTAGCGGCAGGTGGACTGCCAATCGAGTTTCCGACCATTTCTCTAGGCGAGGTTTTTTTAAACCCGACCAGCCTCATGTTTCGCAACCTGATGAGCATGGATGTTGAAGAAATGGTTCGTGCACAGCCAATGGATTCGGTGGTACTGATCGGAGGCTGTGACAAAACCGTACCGGCGCAACTCATGGGCGCCGCCTCTGCTGATATACCTGCAATCCAGCTTGTCACTGGACCCATGATGACCGGTCGTCACGAAGGTGAACGCTTGGGCGCCTGCACAGACTGTCGCCGATTTTGGGGCAGCTTTCGCGCTGGCAAGATCGAACGCAAGACCATTGATGTGGTTGAAGGCCGATTGGCCACCACAGCAGGTACATGTGCCGTGATGGGAACCGCTAGCACCATGGCCTGTATCGCTGAGGCGCTTGGCATGTCCTTGCCTGGAACGGCGGCGATTCCGGCGGTTCACGCCGATCGTCTGCGGGCGGCCGAGGCCAGTGGCGCACAAGCTGTGCGCTTGATTCATAACCCTATTCGGCCCAGTCAAATCATCACGCCAAAGTCTGTGTACAACGCATTGCGCGTGTTGCTGGCACTGGGGGGCAGTACCAACGCAATCATTCATTTGACTGCTGTCGCCGGGCGCCTGGGTATTCCGGTTTCTTTGCATGAGCTCAATGAGCTCAGCGATACAACCCCCGTGTTGGTCGACCTTAAACCAACAGGCGACAACTACATGGAAGACTTCTATGCTGCTGGCGGCATGAGCGCTTTACTGCGAGAGTTGAAGCCCCTGTTGCACCTAGACACCGTGTCTGTGACTGGCGAAACCTTGGGTGAGCGCCTTGCTGCTGAAGAAGGCGCATGGACCGACCACCGCGTGGTGCGTAAAGCTTCTGAGCCGATTGAACCCATGGGCGGTTTGGTGGCGCTGTTTGGCTCGCTTGCCCCGGGTGGCGCTATCCTCAAAAGATCTGCGGCTGACAAGACATTGTTCGAGAAAGAAGCACGCGCGGTTGTTTTCACTTCGTTGCAAGACCTTTCAGAGCGCGTCGACGATCCAGATCTTGACATCCAAGCAGATGACATCATGGTTTTGCAAAACGCGGGCCCAACCAGTGAGAGCGGCATGCCAGAAGCTGGCTATCTCCCGATTCCTAAAAAGCTGGCAATCGCTGGCGTGAAGGACATGGTTCGCATCTCCGACGCACGGATGAGTGGCACCGCATTTGGCACGATCGTATTGCATGTCACCCCTGAAGCTTCAGCGGGTGGGCCGTTAGCGCTGGTGCGCACAGGCGATCGCATTCGGTTGTCAGTCAAGGATCGCCGAGTCGATCTGCTGGTGGATGAAGCCGAACTTGAACGGCGCCGCGCTAACCAGCCTGCGCGCGCCGCTTCACCTGAGCGTGGGTACGCCAAGCTCTACCAAGACCATGTGATGCAAGCCGATGCAGGTTGTGACTTTGATTTCCTTCGCGCTCATCCCTGAATCATCTTTTAACTTTTGTATTGAGATTTTTTCATGACCACTGTCCATCCGAACGACAATGCTTTAGACAGCGTTGCTGCCCCCATACCGCAACGCATCGGCGTGCCCAAGGAGATATTTCCCGGCGAAAAACGTGTTGCCACCGTGCCCGATGCGGTCATCAAGCTGATCAAACTCGGCTTTGCCGTGGTGGTCGAACAAGGCGCTGGGGATCTGGCAGATCTGTCAGACCAAGCCTACGTGGAGGCGGGCGCCACCATCGCTCCCAGCGCTGCAGCGCTTTGGAGCGGCAGCGACATCGTCTTTAAGGTCCGGGCCCCGACGGCTGAGGAAGTCGGCCTGATGCACGAAGGTCAAACACTCATTGGTTTTTTGTGGCCCGCACAAAACCCCGATTTGATGCAGCAACTTGCGGCTAAAAAAGTCACCGCGCTGTCAATTGACGCTTTGCCGCGCACGCTCAGCCGGGCCCAAAAAATGGATGCCCTCACCTCCATGGCGGGTGTGAGCGGTTACCGTGCTGTGGTCGAAGCCGCTGGCGCTTTCAGTCGTTTCTTTAACGGTCAGATCACTGCTGCGGGCAAAGTGCCTCCGGCCAAGGTCTTCATTGCTGGCGCTGGCGTGGCTGGCTTGGCCGCCATTGGCGCAGCCGCCAGTTTGGGTGCCATCGTGCGCGCAAACGACACACGCGCCGACGTCGCAGACCAAGTGGTCTCGCTGGGTGGCGAGTTTGTGAAGGTGAACTATGAGGAAGAAGGTTCGGGCGGTGGCGGTTATGCCAAGGTGATGAGCGAGGGTTTTCAGGCAGCGCAGCGCGAGATGTATGCGCAACAAGCCAAAGAGTGCGACATCATCATCACGACCGCACTCATTCCTGGAAAACCAGCGCCCAAACTGATCACTGCTGAAATGGTTCGCAGCATGAAGCCTGGCAGCGTCATCGTGGACATGGCAGCCGAGCAAGGCGGCAACTGCGAGTTGACCGAGCCCGGCAAGGCCGTGGTCAAGCACGGCGTGACCATCGTTGGCTACACCGACCTCGCTTCGCGCATGGCGCGCCAGTCGTCTACGCTTTACGGCACCAACCTTTTTCGCCTGACCGAAGAGCTTTGCAAAACCAAGGATGGTGTGATCAACGTCAACATGGAAGACGATGCCATTCGCGGGCTCACCGTGATCAAAGATGGCGCTATCACATGGCCTGCGCCGCCCTTGGTTGTGGCGCCCAAGCCAGCACCCAAGCCTGCTGCTGCGCTTGCTGCCAAAAAAGGGCATGGCCATGGCGAACCTTCTGGCCCCATGCCGGCGGGCAAGCTGGTCATCGTTGCGGCTATCACTGCTGTTTTGTTTGTCTTGGTGGGTGCTTATGCGCCGGCTGCGTTCCTGTCGCACTTCACGGTGTTTGTGCTGGCCTGCTTTGTCGGTTATATGGTGGTTTGGAACGTGAAGCCTGCCCTGCACACCCCTTTGATGAGCGTGACCAATGCCATCAGTTCCATCATTGCCATTGGCGCGCTGGTGCAGATCTCACCCATGGCCAATGCTGCTGCGCGCCCCAACACGCTGATCATTGTGTTGGCCTCGCTCGCCTTGGTGCTCACTGCCATCAATATGTTTGGCGGCTTGGCAGTCACTCAGCGCATGCTGGCGATGTTCAGAAAATAATTTGGAAAAGTATTCATGACCTCTAACCTGTCCACAGTTGCTTACATTGGCGCAACCATTCTCTTCATCCTTAGTCTAGGCGGTTTGTCCAACCAGGAAACCGCACGCCGGGGCAACCTCTACGGCATGATCGGCATGACTTTGGCTGTTCTGGCCACCGTGCTAGGCCCTCAAGTCACAGCCGCAGGCACGCCCTGGATCATTGGCAGTTTGGTTGTTGGCGGTGCCATTGGCTTGTATGCTGCGCGCTCGGTACAAATGACCCAAATGCCCGAGCTGGTCGCGCTCATGCACAGCATGGTCGGTATGGCCGCGGTGTTGGTGGGTTATGCCACCTACTTCGACCCCGAGGCCACCAAAGGTTTTGAAGGCGCTGCGCACGCCATTCACGCCATGGAAATCTATATTGGTATTTTCATCGGTGCGATCACTTTCTCTGGCTCGGTGGCGGCATTTGGCAAGTTGTCGGGCCGCATCGGAGGCAGTCCCTTGTTGCTGCCTGCGCGGCACTGGATCAATCTGGCCGGTTTGCTGGCTGTGGTTTATTTTGGTCGCATGTTCTTGCAAGCCGAAACCATCGAGCAAGGCATGTTCCCGCTGTTTGTCATGAGCGCCATTGCACTCTTGTTTGGCATTCACATGGTGATGGCCATTGGCGGCGCCGACATGCCCGTGGTGGTGTCCATGCTGAACAGTTACTCGGGCTGGGCGGCTGCGGCCACGGGCTTTATGTTGAGCAACGATTTGTTGATCGTTGTTGGCGCTTTGGTGGGCTCTAGCGGCGCCATCCTTTCCTACATCATGTGCAACGCCATGAACCGCAGCTTCATCAGTGTGATCGCTGGGGGCTTTGGTACAACCGCTGCAGCACCCAAGCCTGCGGGAGACGCGAGCGCCGAGCCGGTTGGAGAGGTGAGCCCCATCTTGGCTGCAGAGACTGCCGAATTGTTGCGAGATGCCAAGAACGTGATCATCGTGCCTGGCTATGGGATGGCCGTGGCACAAGCTCAGCACACCGTGTTTGAAATCACCCGCACCTTGCGCGATAAAGGTGTGAACGTGCGCTTTGGTATCCACCCTGTGGCGGGTCGTATGCCGGGCCACATGAACGTGCTGTTGGCCGAGGCCAAGGTACCTTATGACATCGTTTTGGAGATGGACGAGTTGAACGAAGACTTTCCTAGCACCGACGTGGCCATCGTTATCGGCGCCAACGACATCGTTAACCCGGCCGCTCAAGACGACCCCACCAGCCCCATTGCAGGCATGCCTGTGCTCGAGGTCTGGAAGGCGCGCACCAGCATTGTCATGAAACGCTCCATGGCCAGCGGTTACGCTGGTGTTGACAATCCACTCTTCTACAAAGACAACAACCGGATGTTGTTTGGCGATGCTAAGAAGATGCTGGACGAAGTACTAGGGGCACTGAAAAGTTAGACCCTGAGGGTGCGTTGTGAGATGCCCGATTGGGCAGGCTCGTAGGCGCCCACTAACTTCTTTTGCCTAAAACTTGAAATTCACATACTTATTTGGAGAAAAACCGATGTCAATTAAACCTATCAATGTTGCCTGTTTGGGCATGGGCTGGTGGTCCGATGTTCTGGCCGATGCCATGCAGCGCTCGGACAAGTTTGTCATTCGCTCTTGCTACACGCGTTCTGCAGATAAACGCGCGGCTTTTGCAGCGAAATATGGATGCGCTGAAGCGGGCACCTACGAAGAGATGCTGGCTGACAAGTCGATTGATGCCATCATCAACACCACGCCTAACAACGTGCACTTGGAAACAACACGACAGGCTGCTGAAGCGGGTAAGCATGTGTTTCTCGACAAGCCGATTGCCAACACACTGGCAGAAGGCCGTGCAATTACCGAGGCCTGTCACAAGGCTGGCGTTGTGCTGGCACTGGGCTATCAACGCCGTCGGGAAAGTCAGTTTCGCTGGATCAAACAGCAAATCGACGCTGGTGTTTTCGGTAAGCTGGTTAACGCAGAGGCCAACATCAGTCGTGACCGTTTGGGCAAGATCGACCTGACCTCTTGGCGCTACCAAGCAGAAGGCATGCCGGGCGGCGTGATGTTGCAAATTGGCGTGCACTATGTCGATGTGCTGGAGTACCTGATGGGTCCAATCGTGGCGGTCAGTGGCCAGGCGGCACAGCTGGTGCTACCGGGTGACAACCCCGATGTGGCCTCGCTCTTGCTGCAGCATGAGAATGGGGCCCTCTCGACCGTCAATGCGAGTTATGCATCGGCCACTGAAAATTATGTGATGAACATTTACGGCAAAGAGGCCAGTGCTTATTACGACCTTCATGGCGGCTTGCGCTTCATCAAACGCGGCACCGAAAAAGCGGAGGCAATTCCCTTCACCAAAAACGATACCTTCGTCGACGAACTCGACGAATTTGCGATGGCAGTGCGTGGGCATGGGACGCCTGAAACGGGGGGCGATTATGCCACCCGTTCGCTTGGCGTTATTCGCGCAGGGATCATTTCAGCCCGAGAAGGTCGGCGCGTGCAACTTGCAGAAGTGCTGGCCGACCCTAACGCTTAAAAATGAATCAAAAAGCTGACCGGCCTCCGGTCAGCTTTTGATATCTCGGCGTGGTGAACCCGTGTAGAGCTGACGGGGACGGCCGATTTTGTACTCAGGGTCGCCAATCATTTCGGTCCATTGCGCAATCCAGCCCACAGTGCGAGCCAAGGCAAACACGCCAGTGAACAAATTCACGGGAATGCCAATGGCACGTTGGACGATGCCGGAGTAGTAGTCGACATTGGGGTAAAGCTTGCGAGACACAAAATAGTCGTCTTCCAACGCAATTCTCTCTACCTCTTTGGCCAATTTGAACAAGGGGTCGTTTTCCAGGCCCAGCTCGGCCAACACCTCATTGCAAGTGTCTTGCATGAGTTTGGCGCGCGGGTCGTAGTTTTTATAAACACGGTGTCCAAAGCCCATGAGCTTGACGCCAGAGTTTTTGTCTTTGACTTGTTCCATGAACTCGCCCACTTTTGAAATGCCGCCCATTTTTTGGATGCCGTCCAGCATGTTCAAGCAAGCTTCGTTGGCGCCGCCGTGAGCGGGGCCCCACAAACATGCAACACCCGCTGCAATGGCTGCAAAGGGGTTGGTGCCAGATGAGCCGCACAAGCGAACGGTGGAGGTAGAAGCATTTTGCTCATGGTCTGCGTGCAAGATGAAAATGCGGTCCAAAGCGCGCTCGAGTACCGGGTTGACCACGTACTCTTCGCAGGGCACACCAAACATCATGCGCAGGAAGTTGCCTGAATAGGACAGGTTGTTTTGGGGGTACATGAAGGGCTGACCGACGCCATATTTGTAGGACATGGCCACCAAGGTAGGCAGTTTGGCAATCAAGCGAATGGCCGAAATATCGCGGTGTTCTGGATTGTTGATGTCAGTGCTGTCGTGATAAAAAGCCGACAAGGCACCCACCAAGCCTGTAAGCACAGCCATAGGGTGTGCGTCACGACGAAAGCCACGCAAGAAAAATTGCATTTGCTCATTCACCATGGTGTGGTTGTTTACCAGCTTATGAAAGCTCGCACTTTGTGCAGCGTCTGGCAAGTCGCCTTTTAAAAGCAAGTAGCAAGTGTCAAGGAAGTCACCATGGCTGGCCAATTGCTCGATGGGGTAACCGCGGTACAACAACTCGCCTTTGTCGCCATCAATGAACGTTATGGCAGATTCGCAAGAGGCGGTCGACAAAAAACCGGGGTCGTAAGTGAACATGCCGCTTTGGCCGTAAAGCTTTCGAATGTCGATCACATCGGGTCCAATGCTGCCGTTGTAAATGGGCATCTCAATGCTGGGGCTGCCATTGCTGAATGACAGGGTGGCTTTGTTATCAGCAAGTTTCATGGTTCACTTTCCTATGGATCTTTAATTATAAAAAAATTCTATTCGCAAATCATGATTTACAAATGTCAATGAGTCAGCATGGCCAAAACCTCGGAAACCTCTTCCGATTCGATTTCCGAAGCCAAGGGCTTGCGTTTTAAAAACAAGTCCATCAGATCGTTGTCTGCCAAATCCATCAATACATACATTCCGCGCGCATTGCCCACGGTCAGGACGGGTGCGTAATGGTTGAAAAATCGCTCAATGAAAAGATCGTTTTCAAGCAAGCCGCGGCGGCAACGCCAACGCAATTTGCTCAGAGCGCGCTCACCCAAGGGGGTGTGGCGATCGAGTTCATCAAGCAGGTGGTCACCCATATTGCATCAAACGGCGCGGCGCACCATCATCTCTTTGATCTTGCCAATCGCTTTGGTCGGGTTGAGGTTCTTAGGGCACACGTCAACACAGTTCATGATGGTATGGCATCGGAACAAGCGATAGGGGTCTTCCAGATTGTCTAAACGCTCGGCTGTGCCATGGTCGCGGCTGTCAGCGATGAAACGGTAGGCTTGGAGTAGGCCTGCGGGGCCGACAAACTTGTCCGGATTCCACCAGAAGCTGGGGCAGCTGGTTGAGCAACTGGCGCACAAAATGCACTCATACAAACCGTCCAATTCTTCGCGCTCTTCAGGGCTTTGCAGGCGTTCTTTTTCAGGCGGAATGGTATCGTTGATCAAGTAAGGCTTGATCGAGTTGTATTGTTTGAAGAACTGCGTCATGTCGACGATCAAGTCGCGCACAACGGGCAAGCCAGGCAGGGGCTTTAAAACAATTTTGCCTGGCAAGGTCAGCATGTTGGTCAGGCAAGCC
>CAIMUZ010000057.1 GCA_903844775.1 uncultured Burkholderiales bacterium
CAATGGTGGTAATTTCAGCGCCTTGGGCTTGGGCGATGAGCATGTTGCATGACTTCACGGCACGGCCGTTGACATGAACGGTACAAGCACCGCATTGGGCTGTGTCGCAGCCAACGTGGGTGCCGGTGAGTTTGAGGTGCTCGCGCAGTGCGTTGACGAGCAATGTATTGGGGGCTGCGTCAACGGACACTGATTTGCCGTTGACCTTCATTTGAACCTGCATGCGTGACTCCTGAGGGTGAATTCGTCCTCCAGTAGATCACGCTGCAGACCCCTTCTTTTTAAGGACTTTCCCTTAGGGAAAATGACATCGATCAGGCAATCGGACTGGTACCGATCAATTTGACTGTGTAAAGCCCCAAATAGGTCAAAACAAGCGACCCAATGAGATGCACGCTGGCAGTGCTTAACGCGAGTAGCAAGCGGCCCTGTTGAAGCATGCTGACCACTTCAGCTGAAAAGGTGGAAAAGGTGGTCAGTGCGCCTAAAAAGCCTGTGATGCACAAAAGGCGCCATTCGGGATCAAGTTGGGGCATGTTTTGAAAAACCCCCACGCACAGGCCTATCAAATAGCCGCCAATGAGGTTGGCCGCCAAAGTGCCCCAAGGGAAAATGCCCTCTTCCGCTGTCGAAGGGTTGAGCCATAAGCCCAGTTGCCAGCGTGCCAGAGCCCCCAAGCATGCGCCGATACAAATGGCAATCACTGAAAGCATGTTGGCATCTTTGGGTTAAAAAGGCGGGCCTTCCGCATTGCTTGCAGCTTCTGCAAACACATTTTCTCCGCCCAACGCATCGATCACATCTTTGAGCATGGGGCCCAGCATGCCCGTGCTCAGCACCACATCGGCATCAAACTTGTCTTCCCCTTCGGCGCTGATGGCGTCCGGTTCGGTGCCATCTAAAAAGCTCACTTTTTTCAACTGCAAACTTTCGGTGAGTACAAAGCTGGCTTTGCCCTCCCAGCTGAGCGCCAATTGGGTGGGCAGTTTGCCCTCTCGCACATGTTTTCTCACTTCTTCGGTACTGAGAATATGCCGCGTGTATCTCACCATGGGCTGGTCTTCGGCGCCAGACTTCAAAACACATTCTTTTTCAACACTTAAAGCGGGCGGCAGGTCATCGGGGTTTGTGGCCAATAACCAAGCTGCCATCCCGGTCTGAGGTGAGGTGGCGGTTTGCAACAAGTTCAAGTCAAGTCCTGGCAAGGCGCGTACCAACTGCGTGATGACCTCGTCTGCTTTGCCAGAACTGCCAGCGTCGATGGCCAGCAATCGATTTTTGGGGTTGATCCACACCATGACCGAGCCTTGTTTGGCAAAGGCTTGGGGTAGCAAGCTGTGCAAGATGTCTTCGCGCATTTCACGCTTTTCTTTTTTACCTGGTTTGCGACCTGTTTGCGCTTCGATTTCTTGTGCTTGAAGCTCAGCTTTGCGTTTCACAACGGAAGAGGGGACGGCTTTGGTTTCTATCAGAAGTTTGGCAATCCACTGACCGCCGATGGACTCCAGCAAAGGCCCATTGGCGACATTGCGAGGCTCTGTCCAGCCAACCGACTTGTCTTGTCCGGGAGTGCACTCTGTAAATCGGTTGGCAGACAGCGCGGTTTCAACTTCTGGAACGGTGGCGTTCCAGTTGGGCCCTATTCGATAGGCCATGACATTTTTAAACACGAAATTCCTTTGGATGTCCTTTGACATTGCGTCAAATCATGCGACATCATAGAGGATGAATTTGGTTTAAAAATGCATCAATTGCTCAAAGCTTCATCTGCTGCGGCATCCAGGTAACAATGCCAGGAAAGAAGTAAATCAACAAGACGGCCACCATCATGAGGAAGAACATGGGCAGCGTGGCTTTGGCAATCCACAGTAAATCTTTGCCAGTCATTCCCTGCAGCACAAACAGGTTAAAGCCGACGGGAGGGGTTATTTGCGCCATCTCAACCACCAGCACAATAAAGATACCAAACCACAAGGGGTCGATGCCCGCTTTTTGAACAGTGGGCATGATGACACCCATGGTGAGGACGACCATCGAGATGCCATCTAAAAAGCATCCCAGCACAACATAAAAAACCGTCAGCGCCAAGATGAGTTCGAATTGACTTAGGCCAAGGGTTGCAATCCACTCTGCCAAGTGCCTGGGGAGGCCAATGTAGCCCATCGACAAAGTCAAGAAGGAGGCGCCCGCCAAAATCAAGGCAATCATGCAGTACAGCCGAGTTGCACCCATCAAGGCTTCTTTGAAACTATGCCAGTTGAGCGAGCCTTGAACCGAAGACAAAACCATGGCGCCCACCACGCCCACCGCGGCCGCTTCGGTGGCGGTTGCAATGCCGGCGTAAATGGAGCCGAGTACCGCAGCGATGAGGCAAACCACTGGAATTAAGCTGCCAGATTCGCGAACTTTCTCCATGAAAGTGAATTGGCGGTCATTGGCCGGCACTTGGTCGGGATGGCGCAAAGCCCAATAAATGATGTAGCCAGAAAACAAGCAAGCCAGCATGAGGCCAGGCAAGATGCCGGCTATGAAAAGCTTGGCAATTGAAACATCGGCTGTGACGCCATACACGATCATGATGATGGAAGGCGGAATGAGCAATCCCAGTGTGCCTGCCCCTGCCAACGTGCCTATGACCATGTTGTCTGGGTAACCTCTTTTGGAGAGTTCAGGCAAGGTCATTTTGCCAATGGTGGCGCAAGTGGCAGCTGACGATCCCGACACGGCAGCAAAGATGGTGCAGCCAGCGACGTTGGTGTGAAGCAAACGCCCAGGAAGCGCCTGCAGCCAAGGCGCCAAGCCTTTGAACATGTCTTGACTAAGACGCGTTCTGAAAAGAATTTCACCCATCCAAATGAACAGAGGCAAGGCTGTCAGTGTCCAGCTAGAAGATGAGCCCCAGATGGTGACTGACATGGCATCGCCAGCAGGTCGGCTGCTGAACAATTGCATCCCAATCCAAGCAACACCTGACAAAGACAGACCGATCCAAACGCCGCTGCCCAAGATCAGGAACAGCGTGACAACCAGCAAAGCTGTGATGAAAAGATCATTCATGTTTATTCATTGTGAAGCGCTGCGTCTGACTGAGCAGATTCTCGTTTGCCTAAGCATTCCAAGATAAATTCATCCACAAAGGAAATTGCCAAAATGAGCGTGCCAAGGGCCATGGCAATTTGTGGAATCCACAAAGGCGTGGCATCGTTGCTCGTAGAGATGTCGTGAAATGTGTAGGACTGCCATGACAGCCTGACACTGTAGTAGGCCAACAAAGAAGATAAAAGGGTGGCTATGCCCAAAGCCCACAACTCAATGCCTTTGAGCCAGCCACCTTGAAAGCGACTGATTAAAACGGTGACGCGAATGTGTTCTCCACGCTTGAGCGTATGAGCGAGTGCTAAAAACCCACTGGCCGCCATGCAGTAGCCGGCATAGGCATCGGTGCCTCTGATGTGGAAGTTAAATTCACGCCCCACGATGGACAACAAAACCATCACCAGCATGGCGCACATGAAAAGCGCCGCCAAGGCGGCGGCGCTGTCATAAATGCGGTTTAAAAAAACACGCATTGCAATCAAGGCTTGTTGTAGGCATCTATCAAGGCTTTGCCTTCGGGGCCTGCTTTATCAAGCCATTCTTTCAACATCACATCGCCGACTTTTTTCATGTCAGCTTTGAGTTGAGCAGACGGCGCCACAATGTTCATACCGTTTTTCTTGAGCAAGTCAATGTATTCGCCATTTTTGGCTTGGGATACTTTCCAACCGCGAGCATCGGCATCTGCACCCGCCTTCAAGACCGCTTGTTTGGTGGCCGCATCGAGGGCGTCAAAAGCAGCTTTGTTCATGATGATCGCATTTTTAGGAAGCCAAGCTTGCGTGTCGTACCAGTACTTGATGTGCTCATAAGTCTTGGTGTCGTAGCCTGTTGACCCAGAGGACATGTAGCTTTCAACCACGCCAGTGGCCATGGCTTGAGACAACTCAGCTGCTTGAACCGTCACGGGTTGAGCGCCCACCAATTCTGCAATGCGTGCTGTGGAGGGGCTGTAGGCGCGCCACTTCACGCCTTTCAAATCGGCAGCTGAGTTGATCGGCTTTTTCACATAGATGCCTTGCGGAGGCCATGCCACTGCATACAGCAACATCATGCCTTGCTCTCCTAACTTCTTCTCGAGGAAAGGACGTTGAATTTTGTAAAGTTTGAAAGATTCTTCGTAGCTATCGGCCAAGAATGGCAGGCCGTCTGCACCAAACAATTGCCATTCGTTTTGGAAATTGGCCAGCAAAATTTCTCCAATTTGAGCTTGGCCACCTTGAACAGCGCGCTTAATCTCTGGGGCTTTGAACAGGGATGCATTGGCGTGAACCGTGATTTTCAACTTGCCACCGGAAGCTTTGTCGACGTCGTTGGCAAATTGAACCAAGTTCTCTGTGTGGAAATTGTTGGCGGGGTAGGCCGCTGGCAAGTCCCATTTGGTTTGGGCTTGAGCAGATGTCAGGCCTGAAAAGGCAAGGACAGTAGTGGCCAGTGCCAGAGAAAGATGACGTCTTTTCATAGGAACTCCGTTGATTAGAAAAAGTTGTAGTGCGCTTCAAGAATATCATTGTCTGCAAAGCAAAATAAGAACCCAATGGCCCATCGTGCGATGCAGATCATAAAGTGTAGTCTGAAAGGATTAACATCTTGTCTCGTTCAGCGCGGGTGGGCATAGGGAAAACGCTGAAGCTAGGGCGGGACTTAAAGGAAATACCAATGGCGAGCTTACCGTCTAGAGACATGTGGCAATTCTGGATTGATCGAGGTGGCACTTTCACTGACATTGTGGGAAAGCGGCCTGATGGCAGTTTGGTCACGCACAAGTTATTGTCTGACAATCCTGATCAGTACAAAGATGCGGCAGTGGCTGGCATTCGGCATTTGCTAGGCTTGAAAGCCAACGAGACTGTCAGCCCCAACATGGTGAGTTGCGTCAAGATGGGCACCACGGTGGCCACCAATGCACTGCTAGAGCGAAAAGGTGAGCGCACTTTATTGGTCACCACGCGCGGCTTTCGCGATGCATTGCGCATTGCCTACCAAAACCGTCCCCGTTTGTTTGATCGCCACATTGTGTTGCCCGAATTGCTTTACAGCGAAGTGGTGGAAGCAGAGGAGCGAATGTCAGCGCAAGGCAAAGTGATTGCGCCATTGAATGTCGAGAATTTGCGCAGCCAGATGCAAACGCAGTTTGACAAGGGCATTCGCAGTGTGGCCATTGTCTTCATGCATGCCTATCGGTATCAGCAGCATGAAATGCTAGCGGCTGACTTGGCCCGTCAAATTGGCTTTACCCAAGTTAGTACTTCACATCAAACAAGTCCCTTGATGAAGTTTGTCAGCCGCGGCGATACCACCGTGGTCGATGCGTATCTCTCGCCCATTTTGCGCCGCTATGTCGATCAAGTGGCCAGCGAAATGCCGGGCGTTAAATTGATGTTCATGCAGTCCTCGGGGGGCTTGACCGATGCACATGCGTTTGCTGGCAAAGATGCTATCTTGAGTGGACCCGCTGGCGGCATTGTGGGCATGGCACGAACCGCAGAAGCCTCAGGACACAACAAAGTGATTGGCTTTGACATGGGCGGTACCTCCACCGATGTGTCGCACTACGCTGGTCAGTTTGAGCGTGAATTCGAAACCCAAGTGGCAGGCATTCGCATGCGCGCGCCCATGATGAGCATTCACACGGTAGCGGCTGGCGGTGGTTCCTTGTTGCAATTTGATGGGGCCAGATTGCGCGTGGGACCCCAAAGCGCTGGCGCCAATCCGGGGCCAACCAGTTACAGACGCGGCGGCCCATTGGCTGTGACGGATGCCAATGTGATGGTGGGCAAAGTGCAAGCCGATTTTTTTCCGGCTGTTTTTGGTGCAGAGGGTGATCAGCGATTGGATGCGAAAGCTGTCACGGCCAAGTTTGCGATCTTGGCGGGTCAGATGAATCGCTCCTCCGAAGCCATCGCCGATGGTTTTTTACGCATAGCGGTTCAGCAAATGGCCAATGCGATCAAGAAAATTTCTGTTGCACGTGGCTATGACGTCACACGCTATACCTTGCAATGTTTTGGCGGTGCAGGTGGCCAACACGCTTGCTTGGTGGCCGATGCCTTGGGCATGAAGCAAGTTTATGTGCACCCCTTGGCTGGCGTCTTGTCAGCCTATGGCATGGGCTTGGCAGATCAAAGTCTCATTCGTGAGCAGGCCATTGAGATGCGTTTAACGCCCGACGCCATGCCTTCATTGCTGAAGCCAATTCAAAGTTTGGGCGAGGCTGCGCGCAAGGCGTTGTCCAAGCAAGCTTTGGGGGATGCCATTGAATTGCATGAGCGGGTTCATGTCCGTTATGAAGGCAGTGATTCCGCGCTGATGGTGCGCATGGGATCTTTGGCTGAAATTACGCAAGGCTTTGAAGCAGCTTACCGGCAGCGCTTTGCTTTTTTGATGACAGGCAAGTCCTTGATGGTCGAAGCGGTTTCTGTCGAGGCTGTGATTCAAGGCGATGCGCCTGTTGAATTGCCAAAGCCAAGTCATTCCCTGCGTGATGTGCCCAGGCGCGCCACCGTGCGCATGTTCACAGCTGGGTCTGACGGAGAGTCGCGTTGGTGGGAGGCGGGCTTGTTTGTACGTGAGGACTTGCGCATCGGGGACCAGATCACGGGTCCCGCCATCATCGCGGAAAAAAATGCCACAACGGTGGTGGAGCCGGGTTGGCAAGCGCAAGTGACAGCAATTGATCATTTGCTGTTGAAGCGCATCGAAGCTCGGCAAACCAAGCATGCTGCAGGCACCCAGGTCGACCCCGTGCTGCTTGAAGTTTTTAACAACTTGTTCATGAACATTGCCGAACAAATGGGTTTGCAACTGCAGAACACAGCCTACTCCGTCAACATCAAAGAGCGTTTGGATTTCTCTTGTGCCTTGTTCAGCGCGGAGGGTCATCTGATTGCCAACGCGCCGCACATGCCTGTTCATCTGGGCAGCATGGGCGAGAGCATCAAAACTGTGATTCGTGAAAACGCAGGAACGATGCGTCTCGGTGATGTTTATGTCCTCAACGATCCGTATCACGGCGGTACCCATTTGCCCGATGTGACAGTCATCACGCCCGTGTTTTTAGAGGGCGCGGATCAACCCGAATTTTATGTAGGCTCGCGCGGCCATCATGCGGACATAGGGGGCACCACACCGGGCTCTATGCCGCCGTTTTCAACCACCATTCAAGAAGAAGGTGTGCAGATCAACAATATCAAGTTGGTAGCGCAAGGTGTGTTGCAAGAGGCAACCATGTTGAACCTCTTGGGCAGTGGCCAATATCCCAGTCGCAACCCACAACAGAATATGGCAGATTTGCGCGCGCAATTGGCTGCCAACGAAAAAGGTGTGCAAGAGCTTCGAAAGATGGTCGATGAGTTTGGTTTGGACGTGGTTCAGGCTTACATGCGCCATGTGCAAGACAATGCCGAAGAATCTGTGCGGCGTGTCATTACGCGTTTGAAAAATGGCGATTTCACATTGCCCTTGGACAATGGCGCGCAAATTAAAGTGGCCGTGCGAGTGAATGCGAAAAACCGCAGTGCTGAAATTGATTTCACGGGCACCAGTTTGCAACAAAGCAATAACTTCAATGCACCAACCGCGGTTTGCATGGCAGCCGTTTTGTATGTGTTCAGAAGTTTGGTGAACGATGACATTCCTTTGAATGCCGGATGCTTGAAGCCCTTGAAGGTGATCATTCCAGAGGGTTGCATGCTCAACCCCAATTACCCAGCCTCTGTGGTGGCGGGCAATGTGGAGACATCGAGTTGCATCACAAATGCACTCTTTGGCGCCTTGGGGGTGATGGCAGGCAGTCAGCCCACCATGAACAACTTCACCTTTGGCAATGACAAGTACCAGTACTACGAAACCATTTCAGGGGGCAGTGGCGCCGGCGTGATGGTCGACGATGCGGGCAATGTCACATCCGGTTTCAACGGCACATCGGTGGTGCAAACGCACATGACCAATTCGCGTTTAACCGATCCAGAAATATTGGAATTTAGATTCCCTGTTCGCCTGGACAGTTATGCCTTGCGAGAAGGCTCGGGTGGACAGGGTGCGTGGTCGGGTGGCATGGGCGGTGTGCGTTGCATTCGTTTCTTGGAACCCATGACGGCCAGTATCTTGTCCAACGGGCGTATCTACCCGGCCTTTGGTATAGCAGGGGGGCTGCCAGGTGCACCGGGTATTAACCAAGTTCGACGTGTGGATGGCAGCGTCGAAGTTTTAAAGCACATTGGTCAGGTGGAAATGGCACCGGGCGATGTGTTTGAAATTCACACGCCCGGTGGAGGTGGTTACGGCGACCCAGGCGCATGATGAATCAAGCTTCTGAGACTGTACGGCTGGCAGCTTAAGATTTGCCTGACTTTGTTTTGTCGGTATTCACGACCTTAGCGGGTTCGCTGGCAGCGCCGCCCTGATAACCCGAGCCATTCACCGTCATTCCTTGCCCTGAAAATTTGGCTGAGCTTTTTTCTCCCATGCCACTCACTCGGTGCATCAAGTCTGGCCAATCTTTGAAGTTGCCTTTGTTGCGCTCTTTTAAAATTTTGGCAGAGAGAGAAGGCCCAATGCCATTAATGCCGTCAAGTTCTGCTGCGCTGGCTTTGTTAACGTCGACAGCGGCAAAGCTGGACAAAGAAAACAGCAAAGCCGAGAGGGTTAAGATTTTTTTCAACATGTTCAATTCCTAAAATTCGCATCACCCCAGCGGTGATGCAAACCCGATTCAACTGCTGATTGGCTTTGAAAAGTAGCGTTTGCAACCCAAGGACAGGGCATGCAAAGTACTGAAAGTTGGCGAGCTCAAGAAAACCGATATTTATTTTGACTAGAGTTCTTCGACTCGGCGAGGGGGATAGCTGTCCCACGCTTGGCAGCCAGGGCAGTGCCAATGGTGCTCTTTGGCCTCAAAGCCACAGGCGGCACACCGATAACGCGCCAGGGGTCTCGAAGCTTGTTCAAGCGCTTTTTGAACAGGCATCCGAGTGTCTTCTGAGCCAAGGTCAGCACCCGCAAGCCAGCGAGAAGCCGCCAACAGCGAAGGCTGCTTTTGCAAGTGCTCAATGTAGCGATGCCTGGCCTCCTCGTCAGTGGCTTGATTGGCTTTTTCAAGACTCACAATGGCATCCATGACATCGATGGAAGGACTTTGAGCGTAGTGAGACTTTAAAAGCGACAGAGTGTTTGGAATGCGCTGAGCGGCTTGAGACGCTCTGACCAAACTGGTGGCCGCCAATGGCGCCGCGACAGAACCTGTTTCAAACAAGTGACTGAGGGTGTCGCAAGCCTCGGCTGCCTGGCCCATGTTGAGTTGAAGTTGACCGAGTAAGAGGCGAGGGCGGGGCGCATCGGAAACTTGAAGGATGGCAGTTTGCAAGAGTTTGGCAGCGCCTGCGCCATCGCCTTGTGCATTCAGTTCACGTGCTTGTTCGCACAGGTAGTGTGCTTTTCTGACAGAGAAACTGACTTCGCCTGAAAGTTCGAGTTGTTCTGCAACTGCTCGCGCTTGAGGCCATTCACGTGATCGTTCGTAGATGGCCAATCGTGCCAAACGCGCTTGACCTTCAAACGAAGTGCCTTCTAATTTTTTGAGTGCCTCCTCAGCGCGGTCTAAGAGGCCTGCTTTGACATAGTCTTTGGCCAATGCATTTTGTGCGCGTTGACGATCGGCCGCGCTTAAGTCGCCGCGAGACAGCAGGTGTTCATGAACCCGAACGGCGCGTTCGTATTCGCCCCGCCTTCTAAAGAGGTTGCCCAGCGCAAAGTGCAATTCAGAAGTATCAGGGTCGTTTTGAACCGCTTCAATGAAGGAGTCAATCGCCTTGTCTTGTTGTTCGTTCAATAAAAAGTTGAGGCCTTTGAAATAAGCCCGCGGCACCTGTCGATTGTCGATTCGAAGCTGCCTCAAATCTAAACGTGAGGCCAGCCAGCCCAAACCGAATGCAACCGGCAATCCGATCAGAATCCAAATCAGGTCAAGTTCCATGATGGGCCTCGGATGAGCCAGACGACGCATTTGTATTTGAATTCAAGGTGGTGCTGGTGGCGGCCGGGCTAGTGGTTTGTGCATTGGCTGCGGCTTGTTTTTGGCGCCACCATCTTGGCACCATGCCTAACACGCCAACTATCATTCCCAGTGCAAAGGCCGCCAGCACAATAATGACCATTGGCGAACGCCACTGTGTCCCAAAGAAAAAGTAAACCTTGGCTTCATGCTGATTGTTCAGCGCGAAGGCAAAAAGTGTAAAAAAGACAGCGGCGTTCAGTGTCCACTGAAGCAGCTTGAGAAATTGTTTCATGAATAGCCTCTGGCAGCCCTGTCATTCTAAAGCGATGCCATGCACAGAAACAAAAAAGGCCCATTCATGGGCCTAATTATTCAATGCGAGCACGCTCCAGCTCAGTCGGACTTGCCGTGCAAGACATCCAAAGACCCTTGGTCTACGGCTTCGCGCAATGCTTTACCAGGTTTGAAGTGGGGTACGCGCTTCTCAGGAATTTGCACGCTTTCACCGGACCGGGGGTTACGCCCCACACGGGGAGGTCGGCGGTTGATGGTGAAGCTTCCAAATCCGCGGATTTCGATGCGATGGCCCTTGACCAGAGCTTCGCTCATGGCGTCCAGCACTGTTTTGACGGCGAATTCGGCGTCACGGTGAGTCAATTGCTCAAAACGAGCAGCCAAGGCTTCAACGAGGTCTGAGCGGGTCATTGGAAAGGAAAGGTGAGGAAATCACGCAAACAAAAAGCCCCTGGCTCAGCCCGAAAAGGGCCAAGCAAGAGGCTTTCGTCTTCAGCAGATCATTCGGCTGCGTCGTTGTTGTCCAACTTGGCACGCAACAAAGCGCCCAAGCTGGTGGTGCCAGCGTTTTCGCGTGAAGACTGTTGGCTCAATGAGGCCATGGCTTCATTTTGATCGGCAGCATCTTTGGCCTTGATGGACAACTGGATGTTGCGC